>NZ_CBFIIK010000050.1:0-17152 GCF_965662675.1 Roseicyclus sp.
CCCGCACTGCCACCCGATCGAACTCAAGCGCGGCGTTGGTCTCGGCGAAATGGTAATGGCTACCAACCTGCACCGGGCGGTCGCCGGTATTGGCCACCATCAGCGTGATCGCCGCACGGCCTGCGTTCAACTCGATCTCGCCCTCGGCGGTGATGATTTCACCCGGTATCATGGCAGCCCCCTTGCTCAACGGATCGGATGATGGACGGTCACAAGCTTTGTGCCGTCAGGGAATGTCGCCTCGACCTGCACGTCATGGATCATCTCGGGGATGCCGATCATGCATTGATCGGCTGTGACCACATGCGCGCCCGCCTCCATCAGATCAGCGACCGAGCGCCCGTCGCGCGCGCCTTCGACCACGAAATCGGTGATCAGCGCGATCGCCTCGGGATGGTTGAGCTTGACGCCACGCGCCAACCGCCCGCGCGCCACCATGGCCGCAAGGCTGATCAACAGCTTGTCTTTCTCGCGCGGGGTCAGGTTCATCGCGTCCTCACTTGCTCAGATTTGCCATACACGGGGCAGCGCGCCCCCCGTCACCGATGCCACCGCGCGCGCCACCGCTTGGCGCAAGGGCCATGCGGCTGGCGCCATGAAGCGCGCCACAATCCGCCCATCCCATGCAGAGGCCGCCGCGCGCACAGGCCCCTCGACGGGCAGGACAGCGCGCAAAGCGGCCAAACGATCCTCGGCATCGGGGGCGAAAAGCGCCAGCGTCGCCACCGCGATTGCATCGCCCAGCCCCGCCGCACCGGGGCGGATCAAATCATCATCATCGAGTGCGATCGCCTCGTGCATCACGCGGCGGCCATCGCG
Source organism: Roseicyclus sp. (assembly GCF_965662675.1). GTDB lineage: Bacteria > Pseudomonadota > Alphaproteobacteria > Rhodobacterales > Rhodobacteraceae > Roseicyclus. The sequence continues at coordinate 820 of NZ_CBFIIK010000050.1, forward strand.
GATCACCTCGCGCCGATCACGCAAATAGATCTGGCGCAAGCGCTCGCCCATCGCGGCGCGCCCAAGGACCAGGGTTTCCAAAATCGCTAACTCGGCATCCCCCGCCATCTCGACCCGCAGGTTGCGCGCGATCGCGGCCCCCTCGAACAAGATCATCTCTTGCGGCAACCAATGCAGCCGCGCGCCCGCCCCCAGCGTCAGGCTGACATCGACCTGTGCCATGCCCGTGCGGCTGAGATAGGCGCGCTCGGCTGTCTGGGTTGTGCCGACCGCGCAAGCCCCCGCCGCCAGATCGAGCTTGTAGTCGAGGTGATCACCCCCTGTCAGCCCACCCGCCGTGTTGAGAAACACCACCTCGGCCGCGCGCCCATGCATGCGCGGCAAGATCGCCTTGGCCGATCCGCTTTGCCACAGCCGCGCAAGCCGCCCCTCCGGGCCGAACACGGCACCGGCGCGGCCCTTGACGCGTTGCATGACGATGGAATTTGCGCTGACATCCAACATGATGCGGCACGCTAGGCAGCGGCGGGCGGCCGAGGCAATGCAGCCCTGCCCCGGACCATGCGCCGCCACCGCATCTGCACAAATAATGAGCGATATGCCCATCCACTACGCAGGCAGCAAAGCGTCTCGACCCAAGCCCGCGCGATTTACCTTTGCAGCCCCTCTCCGAACCTTGTACCCAAGCGCGCATGACAACGCGCCTCACCATCCGCCGCCCCGATGACTGGCATCTGCATCTGCGCGACGGCGCAATGCTGGCTGGTATTTTGCCTGAAACCGCCCGCCATTTCGGCCGCGCCATCGTTATGCCCAATCTGGTGCCGCCCGTCGTCACCGGGGATGATGCCCGCGCCTATCGCGACCGGATCATGGCATCCCTGCCGCAAGGCATGGATTTCACGCCGCTGATGACGCTCTACCTGACCGAAGCGACCGACCCCGCCGATCTGGCGCGCGCGGCGGCCGAAGGGCTGATCACGGCGGTGAAACTCTACCCCGCCGGTGCCACCACCAATTCGCAATCGGGCGTGCGCAATTTCGACAATGTCATGCCCGTGCTGGAAAAAATGGCCGCGATCGGCCTGCCGCTTTGCATCCATGGCGAGGTGACGGCGGCGCATGTCGATATCTTCGACCGCGAAGAGGTGTTTCTCGACACCATCCTCGACCCGCTGCGCGCGCGCATTCCCGAACTCAAGGTCACGCTCGAACATATCACCACCAGCCAAGGCATCGACTATGTGGCGGGGGCCACGGGCGATATCGCGGGCACGATCACCACGCATCACCTGATGATCAATCGCAACCACATGCTGGTGGGCGGTATCCGGCCGCATTACTACTGCCTGCCGGTGGCCAAGCGCGCGACCCATCAACAGGCGCTGCGCCGCGCCGCCATCTCGGGAAATCCGCGCTTTTTCCTCGGCACCGACAGCGCGCCGCACACCGATGAGACCAAGGAATCGGCCTGTGGCTGCGCCGGTGTCTTTTCGGCCACCAACACGCTGTCATGCATCGCCCATGTTTTCGAAGAGGAAGGCGCGCTCGACAAACTCGAAGGCTTCACCTCGCTTTTCGGCCCTGCACGCTACGGCCTGCCGGTGTCGCGCCAGACCACCACCCTCGAAAAGCGCGACACGCCCGTGCCCTACCCCGCCAAGATCATGACCGGCGCGGGCCCCGTGACGCTTTTCGATCCCGGCCACCCGCTCTATTGGCATATCCTCGCCTGAGCCGTATCGCCCGCGCCTTCGACTTTCTCCAAATACGCATATCGGACCGCCGCCATGATCCCCACCGCCTATCCCGACACCGCCACCATGGCCCGCCTTTCCGCGCGCATGCTGCTTGATATCGGGGCGGTGCATTTCAACACCGATCAGCTTTATACCCATGCCAGCGGCAAGCAGGCCCCCACCTATATCGATTGCCGCAAGATCATCTCCTACCCGCGCGTGCGCGCCACGCTGATGGATTTCCTGTGCTGCAAGGTGATGGAAGCCGCAGGGCTGGAAGCTTTCGACAATATCGCGGGCGGCGAGACCGCGGGCATTCCCTTTGCCGCTTTCGTCGCCGAACGTATGGCCCTGCCCATGTCCTATGTCCGCAAACAGCCCAAGGGCTATGGCCGCACCGCCCAGATCGAGGGCGAGATGCGCGAGGGAGACAGGGTTCTCTTGGTCGAGGATCTGACCACCGATGGCGGATCGAAGCTGAAATTCGTCGATGCGATCCGCGCGGCCGGCGCGCAATGCGGGCATACGGCGGTCGTCTTCTTCTACGGCGTCATGGCCGGCACCGAAGACCGCTTGGCCGCACATGGTCTCAAGCTGCATTACCTGACCACATGGGCCGATGTGATTGCCGAAGCGCGGCGCGGCGGCGATTTCGACGCCGCCACCCTGACCGAGGTCGAGCGATTCCTCGCCGACCCGGAGGCATGGCGCAGCGCACGCGGTTTGGCCTGACCGAAATCGTCCCCATCGCGTAAGGGCCGTTGCGAATCCGTCACATTCGCGCCAATCCACCCCAAGATACAGCGTGCAGCGCCCGTGATTTCCCTAGATTTTGTGGGTCAATTCACTCACAACTTACTCACAGTTTTCCGTGATTGACGCCCGCCCCCGGCCCGGCGCTATACCGGGCGACACGCCTGGGTGACGCGGCACAGGGGGATGAAAAAGGGGAAAGCGATGAATGAGCAGGTGCCTGTGCCCGCTGCCGGGATAGCGACGACCGACGACATTCAAAGCCTGCCTCACAATGTCGAAGCCGAACAACAGCTTCTGGGCGCAATCTTGTCATCCAACGATGTGCTCGACCGCGTCGATGACCTGATCAAGCCCGATCATTTCCACGATCCCGCGCACCGCGCGATATTTTCCATGGCACAAGCCCGCATCGCCAAGGGTCTGGCCACCGATGCCACCACGCTCAAGAATTTCGTCGCCGACATCCCCGGTCTCAAGGATCTGGGCGGCGGCGAATACCTGTTGCGCCTCCAGCTTTCGGCCATCGCCACCTCGGCCGCCCGCGATTACGCCCAACTGATCCATGATCTCGCTGTCCGGCGCGAGTTGATCGCACTGGGCCAGCGCGTGTCGGATCGCGCCCGCACCATGCGCGACGACATCGCCCCCGATGAACAGATCGTCGAGGCGGAAACCGAGCTGTTCAACCTCGTCTCCTCGGGCACCACCAATCGCGGCTTTCAATCTTTCCTCTCGGCCCTCTACGACGCGGTCAATAACGCCAATGCCGCCTATAATCGCGGCGGCAAACTTGCGGGTGTCTCGACGGGGCTCACCGATATGGACCGGATGCTTGGGGGCCTGCATAAATCCGACCTTCTGATCCTTGCGGGCCGCCCCTCGATGGGCAAAACCTCGCTTGCGACCAACATCGCCTTCAACGTCGCCAAGGCATGGAAACGCGGCCGCCGCGATGATGGCTCAGAAGGCACGGTCGATGGCGGCGTCGTGGGGTTTTTCAGCCTCGAGATGTCGGCCGCCCAGCTGGCCCAGCGGGTCTTGTCCGAGGCAGCCGAGATCCCGTCGGAACTGATCCGCAAAGGCGATTTGACCGAGGCCGAGTTCGAACGCTACCTCCACGCCGCCCGCGATCTGGAACGCTGCCCGCTCTATATCGACGACACGCCCGCCCTGCCCATCGGTCAGGTGGCCGCGCGTGCCCGTCGCCTCAAGCGCTCGCCGGGCGGGCTCGATTTGCTGATCGTCGACTATCTTCAGCTTTTGCGTGGCTCTGGCCGGTCCGAGAACCGCGTCAACGAGATCTCGGAAATCACCCAAGGGCTCAAGGCCATCGCCAAGGAACTGGACATTCCCGTCATCGCGCTCTCGCAGCTCTCGCGCCAGGTCGAGTCCCGCGAGGATAAGCGCCCGCAACTCTCCGACCTGCGCGAGTCGGGCTCGATCGAACAAGACGCCGATGTCGTGATGTTCGTCTATCGCGGCGAGTACTACAAAGAACGCGAAAAACCCGGCGAGGATAATCTCGAGGCCATGGCCAAATGGCAGCAGGATATGGACGCGCTGCATGGCAAGGCCGAGGTCATCATCGGCAAGCAGCGCCACGGCCCCGTCGGCACCATCGAACTCAGCTTCGAGGGTCGCTTCACCCGCTTCGGCAATCTCGTCAAACCCTGGCAGCAAGACGATGACCGCGGCTACTGAGCCTTTTCACCCGGGATGAAGGTTAACGCGCGCCGCTTCTTCGTTTCAGAAATATCCCGGGGGAGTCGCCAAAGGCGACGGGGGCAGCGCCCCCTTGACCCGGCGATCATGACGGAAGACACAGACGCACATGGGTACAGGGCTTCTCACCATCGATCTTGACGCCATCGCGGCCAATTGGCGCGCGCTGGCCAAGCACGCACGCGCGCAGACCGGTGCCGTCGTCAAGGCTGATGGCTATGGCTGTGGTGCCGCCCATGTCGCGCGCCGCTTGGCCCGCGAAGGGGCGCGGCAATTCTTCGTCGCCACCGCCGAGGAAGGGGCCGCGCTGCGCCATGCCCTTGGCGAAGGGCCCGAGATCAACATCTTCTCCGGCCATATGGCGGGCGATACCGCGCTGATCCGCGATCATGCGCTGATCCCGATGCTCAACAGCCCCGCGCAGGCCGCCCGCCACCGCGCGGCCCTGCCCGCCCACCCCTACGGCGTCCAGCTAGACAGCGGCATGAACCGTCTGGGGATGGAAGCCCCCGAATGGGCCGCCACCCGCGCCGAACTGGAGGCCGGGCCGATCACGCTGGTCATGTCGCATCTGGCCTGCGCCGATGAGCCCGACCATCCGATGAACGCCGCCCAGCTTGCCGCTTTCACCGCGATGACCGCAGGCGTCCGCGCACCGCGCAGCCTTTCGGCCACGGGCGGCATCTTGCTCGGCCCTGATTACCATTTTGACCTGACCCGCCCCGGTGTGGGACTGTACGGCGGCGCACCCTACGCCGCGGCCCGCCCGGTCGTTCGGCTTGCGCTGCCCGTCGTTCAGATCCGTGATGTCGCGTTGGGTGAAACGGTAGGCTACGCCGCCAGTTTCGTTGCAACACGGCCGACAAAAATTGCCACACTTTCAGCTGGTTACGCAGATGGCCTCATCCGATACATGAGCAACAAGGCGCAGCTTTTCGCAGCCGATACCCCCTGCGCATTGGCGGGCCGCGTCTCGATGGATCTGTTGACCGTCGATGTCACCGACCTGTCCGAGATCCCGGACCACCTCGATATCCTTTGCCCGCAGCAAGGCGTCGATGATCTTGCCGAGATCGCAGGCACGATCGGCTATGAAATCCTGACCTCCTTGGGCGGGCGCTACCAACGCGCCTATCTCGGCGCGTGAGCCCGCTTCTCGCCCCCTTCGCGACGATCGGGCGCTCGACGCTCGGCACCCTGCGCGTTATCGGCCAGGTCACGATCTACGCGGGCCGTGCGGTTAGCCATATTTTGCGCCCGCCCTTCTACCCGCGCGAACTGCTTTGGCAACTTTTGCAGATCGGCTGGCTGTCGTTGCCCGTGGTGGGTCTGACGGCGCTGTTCACCGGTGGCGCGCTGGCCTTGCAGATTTTCGCCGGCGGCTCGCGCTTCAATGCCGAGGCCGTGGTGCCGCAAATCGTGGCCATCGGCATCGTGCGCGAGCTTGGCCCCGTCTTGGGCGGCTTGATGGTGGCCGGACGCGTCGCCGCCGCCATCGCGGCCGAGCTTGGCACGATGAAGGTGACCGAACAGATCGACGCGCTGGTGACGCTTTCGACCAACCCGCTGAAATACCTCACCGTGCCGCGCATTCTGGCCGCCACGATCAGCCTGCCCATTCTGGTCGCAGTGGGCGACGCGATCGGGATTTTCGGCGGCTATCTGGTATCGACCACGCGGCTTGGCTTCAACGAGGCGGCATATCTGCGCAACACGGTCGATTTCCTCGAGGTCTGGGATGTGACCTCGGGGCTGATCAAGGGCGCGGTTTTCGGCTTCATCGTGGCGGTGATGGGCTGCTATCACGGGATGAACTCGGGGCGCGGCGCGCAAGGCGTGGGGCGGGCCACGACCAATGCCGTCGTCTCGGCCTCGATCATGATCTTGGCGGCCAACTACCTTTTGACGGAGCTGTTTTTCACGGCATGATCTTGCTCGAGGATGTCCATAAGGCCTTTGGGTCAAAGCGGGTCTTGCAAGGCCTGACGCTTCAGGTGGCGCGCGGCGAAAGCTGTGTGATCATCGGCGGGTCCGGCACGGGCAAATCGGTCTGCCTCAAATGCGTGCTGGGGCTGGTCACACCCGACAAGGGCACCATCACCGTCGATGGCCAGGATGTGCGCATGGGCGACCGCGATGCCTTTCTGGCGCGGTTCGGGATGCTGTTTCAGGGCGGTGCGCTGTTTGACTCGCTGCCCGTTTGGCAAAACGTCGCCTTTCGGCTGCAACGCGGGCCGCAAAAACGGCCCAAGGCGCAGGCCCGCGAGATCGCGATCGAGAAGCTGCGCCGTGTGGGGCTGAAACCAGATGTCGCCGATCTTTTCCCATCCGAGCTTTCGGGCGGCATGCAAAAGCGCGTGGGCCTTGCGCGCGCCATCGCCGCCGATCCCGAGATCATCTTTTTCGACGAACCCACCACCGGGCTCGATCCGATCATGTCGGGGGTGATCAACGACCTGATCCGTGAGATCGTGACCGAGATGGGGGCCACCGCCGTGACCATCACCCATGACATGCGCTCGGTGCGCGCCATCGCCGACAAGGTCGCGATGCTGCATGAGGGCGTGATCCGCTGGCATGGCCCGGCGGCGGACATCGACCGCGCCGATGATCCTTATCTGCGCCAATTCGTGACCGGATCGGCCGAAGGTCCAATCGAGGCGGTACGCTGATGTCGCGCGCTCTGGCGCGTTCGCCGCGCTTTCGGTAACCCTGTCGCCATGGCCAAACCCGTCACCCAATTCATCTGTTCCGCTTGTGGCGCTGTTCACAAGAAATGGTCGGGCCGTTGCGAGGCCTGCGGCGAATGGAATTGCATCTCGGAAGAGGCGCCGCTGTCGGCGGGCCCCGGCAAGACCGCGCTTGGCGCGGCCAAGGGGCGGCGCATCGGGCTTAGCGATCTGCGCACGCAAGAAACACCGCCGCCGCGCCGCACCTCGGGGATGGGCGAGCTTGATCGCGTTTTGGGCGGGGGCTTGGTTCCGGCCTCGGCCACGCTGGTCGGCGGCGATCCCGGTATCGGGAAATCCACGCTGCTTTTGCAAGCCGCCGCCAGTTTCGCGCGCGCAGGTGCCAAGGTCATCTATGTCTCGGGCGAGGAGGCCACCGCGCAGGTCCGCATGCGCGCCCAGCGCCTTGGGCTGGCCGATAGCGCGGTGATGCTGGCCGCCGAGACCAACCTGCGCGATATCCTGACCACGCTGGAGGCCGAAGCGCCCGATCTGGCGATCATCGATTCGATCCAGACCATGTGGCTGGATACGGTCGAGGCGGCACCGGGGTCTGTCAGCCAAGTCCGCGCCAGCGCGCATGAATTGACCACATTCGCCAAGCGGCGCGGCGTCTCGGTCATGCTGGTGGGCCATGTGACCAAGGAGGGTCAGATCGCCGGCCCCCGCGTGGTCGAACACATGGTCGACACGGTGCTTTATTTCGAAGGCGAGCGCGGGCATCAGTTCCGCATCCTGCGCTCGGTCAAGAACCGCTTCGGCCCGGCCGATGAGATCGGCGTATTCGAGATGACAGGCGCGGGTCTGGCCGAGGTCGCGAACCCTTCGGCGCTATTTCTTTCGGATCGCGATGCCCCCGCCCCCGGCGCCGTGGTCTTTGCAGGGATGGAGGGAACAAGGCCCGTCTTGGTCGAAATTCAGGCGCTGGTCGCCCCCTCTTCGCTCAGCCAGCCGCGCCGCGCGGTGGTGGGCTGGGATGGCGGGCGGCTGTCAATGATCTTGGCCGTGCTGGAGGCGCGGGCGGGCATCTCCTTCGCCGGTCTCGATGTCTATCTCAACATCGCGGGTGGCTTGCGGATATCGGAGCCTGCGGCCGATCTGGCGGTGGCGGCGGCGCTGCTTTCGGCGCGCGAGGATACCGCCTTGCCACGTGACGGGGTAATTTTCGGGGAATTGTCGCTCTCGGGTGCGCTCAGACCCGTAGCGCAGGCGGAAAACAGGTTGAAAGAAGCCGCGAAACTTGGTTTTTCCACAGCTATCGCGCCTGCAGGATGCAAGTTTGGCGCGGCGAGCGGCGTAAAGGTACAAGAAATGGCCGATCTTCCCCGATTTGTGGGCGAGATCTTCGGCGCGGGATAGAATCCGCGCGTGTAAACGGGTAAGGGCAGCGTATGGAAGGTTTCACCCTCGTCGATGGCATCGTGGCCGGCGTGATCGTCGTTTCGGCCATCTTGGCCTATGCGCGCGGCTTCGTACGCGAAGCGCTGTCGATCGGCGGCTGGGTCGCGGCGGCGATCATCGCCTTCATCTTCGCCCCCAACGCCCTGCCCTTGATCCGCGAAGTGCCCTATTTGGGCGATTTTATCGGTGAAAGCTGCGAATTGGGGATCTTGGCCAGTTTCGCCGGGGTTTTCGCCATCGCGCTGGTAGTCGTGTCGTTGTTCACGCCCATGTTCGCGACGGCTGTGCAACGCTCGGCCATCGGCGGGGTGGATGCGGGTTTGGGCTTTCTCTTCGGCGTAGCGCGCGGTGTGTTGCTCGTGGTGGTGGCCTTCATCGCCTATGAGCGGATCGTGGGCAACGAGCCGGTCGCGATGGTGACCGACAGCCGCTCGGCACAGGTCTTTGCGCAGGTCCAAGATCAGGTCGAAGCACAGATACCCGATGATACGCCGGGCTGGATCTTGGCGCGCTATGAGCAATTGACCGGGGTTTGCACGGCCCAATAAGCGCGCTAGCGCCGCCGGGTGAAAACGGTGCTTGCACCGGCCAGCAGCAACACGGCCGCCCCTGCCACATAGGCCCAAAAGCCGATCCGCAGAAAATCCCGCAACAGCGACCAGCTTGTGTACAGATCGCCGAGATCGACCGGAAACGGCAACCCGAGGTCACGGCGCAGCGTTTCGGCGCGGATCAGCGCATCGCCAAGAACCACCAGCGGTGACACCCCGGCGACAAGCGCAAATATCCCCGCACCGCGCCCGCGCAGCGCGATGAGCGCCGCCAGTGCCGCCGCCGCGAAACCGCCCAGAAAAACCCAAACTTGCCATGGGCTGTCAGGGCCAAGCGTGATCCGCCCGTCGCGCACCATCGCCATCGGCGAAACGGCGCTTCCTGCAAAGGGTGGGTCGATCCATGTCAAACCCCAGCCAAGTGTCATGCAGATCCCGGCCAAAAAGATGATCAGACGCATGGCATCCCCGCTTTTTCGCCCGGGGCTGATGGGTTGGTCGGACCAAATGGCATTTGGCGCCATCCAAAGGGGCGAAATTTGTGATCGTTTCGTGACAGTGACGCGCCGCTGCCCTATGTCAACCGTAACGACGCAGCCCGGAGATTCGGCCACAATGCAAGCCCTCCCCCGTCACCCGTTCGATCATGCAGATGATGACAAGCTACGCGAGGAATGTGGCGTCTTCGGCGTGATCGGGGTTGCCGATGCGGCGAACTTCATCGCGCTCGGCCTGCATGCGTTGCAGCACCGCGGCCAAGAGGCGGGCGGGATCGTCACCCACCACCCCGAGCATGGCTTTTCCTCTGCGCGCCGCTTCGGCCTTGTGCGCGACAATTTCACCAGCGCAAGCGTGATGGAAACCCTGCCCGGCGCGATCGGCATCGGGCATGTACGCTATTCCACCGCCGGATCGAAGGGGGCGACGCAGATCCGCGATGTGCAACCCTTTTTCGGCGAGTTCGCGATGGGCGGTGCCGCCATCGCGCACAACGGCAATATCGTCAACGCCGACGAATTGCGCCGCGAATTGATCGAGCGCGGCTCGATCTTTCAATCCTCCTCCGACAGCGAATGCATCATCCACCTGATGGCGCGCTCGTTGCAAAAAACCATCCCCGAGCGGATGAAAGACGCGCTGCGCCGGGTCGAGGGGGCGTTTTCCGTCGTCGCCATGACGCGCACCAAACTGATCGGTGTGCGCGATCCCTTGGGCGTGCGCCCTTTGGTCTTGGGTCGCGTGGGCGATGGCTATGCGCTCTCATCCGAGACTTGCGCACTCGACATCATCGGTGCCGATTTCCTGCGCGAGGTGGAACCAGGCGAAATGGTCGTGATTTCCGGCGATCAGATCGAAAGCTTCAAACCATTCGAGCAAAAACGATCACGCTTTTGTATCTTCGAGCATGTCTATTTCTCGCGCCCCGACAGTATCATCGGCGGCCGCTCGGTCTATGAAACCCGCGAGGCGATCGGGCGCGAGCTTGCCAAAGAGGCGCCTGTCGATGCCGATCTGGTCTGCCCCGTGCCCGATTCAGGCACGCCAGCTGCGATCGGCTACAGCCTGCAATCGGGTATTCCCTATGCGATGGGAATCATCCGCAACCAATACATGGGCCGCACCTTCATCGAGCCGACCGAGCAAATCCGCAACATGGGTGTGCGCCTCAAGCTCAACGTCAACCGCGCGCTGATCCGCGGCAAGCGGGTGATCTTGGTCGACGACAGCGTCGTGCGCGGCACGACCTCGCGCAAGATCAAGGAGATGATCCTAGACGCAGGCGCGGCGGAGGTGCATTTTCGCATCGCCAGCCCCCCCACTGCTTGGCCCTGTTTCTACGGTGTCGATACGCCCGAGCGTGAGAAACTCCTCGCCGCCACCATGTCCGAGGATGAGATGCGCCACCATCTGGGGGTCGCCTCGCTCAAGTTCATCTCGCTTGACGGGCTTTATCGCGCCGTGGGCGTGGCGGCAGGGCGTGACCCCAAGACGCCCGCCTATTGTGATGCCTGCTTCTCGGGGGATTACCCGGTCAAGCCCACCGATCAGATGGCGCGTGGCTTCAAACTGGCTGAACCGGTGGGCTGATGTTGCGGTTCTTTCGGCGCGCCCGGCTTACGCCAGTGTCGGATCGGGAACTGGCGCGCCGACTGACGACGCTCGATTACCGATGCAGCTGTTGCGATAAAGCCGTGCATTTGCACCACGGGCCCAGTCTGCGCCCGTTGGGATGGGCCGACCCACCCGCCCCCGCCCCGGACGAGGCGCTGGATCAAACCGGCGATATGGTGACCGAGAACTACGCGCGCCGTGGGCGGGACATGTTGCTGCGCGCGACCCTGCCATTGGCGGTCAAGGGAACCGATGGCCATGTGATGCCACGGATCTGGGCCAATCTCTCGACCGGGGATTTCGCCCGTTTTCGCGCGGCCCAAGGGCGCGGCGAGGCCGACAGGCTGGGCGATCTGGCGGCATGGCTTTATGTGCGCATCCCCGCGACCAACGGCCCGGTGTTGAACAAGGGCGTAATCGTACCTGTCGCGGGTGGTCATATGCCGGTGTTCTGGATCACCGACCCGAAACACCCACTGCATGCAGCGCAGCATCATGGCGGTTTGACCGCGCAAGATGTGATCGCCCTTTATCGCGATCTGGGCGCCTCGGCCTTTGTGCAGCATTTGACGGCTTGATCGCAGATATGAAAAAGCCGCCCCGAGGGCGGCTTTCTCGAATGCGCGAATGCTTTGTCTTCAGGCTTTGCGCGACAGCACCGACCACGCACCGGTTACGATCAGCGCGGCAAGGACCGCCTTGATCGCGTCGCCGATCAAAAACGGCACCACGAAATGCGCTGCGTAAAAGCCCAAGCCTTGCCCGGCCCATCCAGCATCGACGCCCGCGATCGCGGCGAGGCTCATCGGCCAAAGCACGCCGGGCAGGTACAAGACAGCACTTGCCACGACAGCCGACACGGCCGTGCCGATCACACCGCGCGCCAATTTCCGCTCGGCCGCAAAGCCCGCGATCCAAGCCAGCGCCACGAACCCGATCAAGAAGCCGCCCGTGGGGCCGACCAGCGCCGCCAGACCCGGCAAGGTCGTCGGTGTGAACACCGGCAGGCCCATGAAACCCTGCGCCAGATAAACGATCACGGTCGCAGCGCCCAAACGGCTGCCATATGCGAAGCCGACCAGCAAGATCGCCAAGGTCTGCAGCGTCACGGGAACGGGCCACATCGGCACGCTGATCTGTGCGGCAAGCGCGATGAAAAGCGCGCCAGCCAGTACCAACAGCGTTTTGCGCAAAACGCCCTGATCACCGAATGTTGCAGTCAATAGTGTCTCGCGGCCCATGGTCTTCTCCTTGATACGGCGGAACGTGTCCCTTTCCCTTCGTATCCCCGCGCAAAGCGATCAAGTCAAGCGCGCCGCACCGCCGCAGCCTCTTGCCTTTGCTGCGCGAAAGAGGCAGTTGGCGGCGCATGGAAAAGGCTTTCGATGGACAAATCGCGCTGGTCACCGGCGCATCGCGCGGGATCGGTGCGGCGAGTGCCGAATGGTTGGCGGCGCGCGGTGCGCATGTCGTGGCTGTCGCCCGCAATGTCGGCGCGCTCGAGGAACTCGACGATCGGATCAAAACGGCCGGCGGTCAGGCAACGCTTGCGCCGATGGATGTGACCGATGAGGGCGCGATGGCCCATCTGTGCCGCTCGATCCATGAGCGCTGGGGCCGCGCCGATATCTGGGTGCATGCCGCGATACATGTGACGGCACTCACGCCCGCGCCGCATCTGGCGGCCAAGGATCTCGACAAGCTGATCGCGACCAACATCCGTGCTTTCGCCCGGCTCTTGGCCTTTGTCGATCCGCTGATCGCACCCGCGCCCAAGCCGCAAGCGGTGTTTTTCGACGATGCATGGGACGCGAAATTTGCAGGCCCCTATGGCATGTGCAAAGCCGCGCAGCGCGCGATGATCCAGTCATGGCAGGCCGAGACAGCAAAATTCCCTCTCGCCGTCCATCTGGTGCAGCCCCGCCCGATGCCGACCGCAGTGCGCGCACGCTTCTACCCCGGCGAAGATCGCAGCAAGCTGGTCCACCCCCATGACGAGGCTGCGCGGCTTTTGCCGGTTTTGCTGGGATAGGATCGCGCCGGCGTACCCGATCAGGGCCGATCAGGCCCGGCGCGCCTCCAACTCATCAGCGATCGCTTCGGCGCGCGCAGCGAGTTCGGCCAGACCATCTGTGAAACGATCGGGCAATTCTGTGCGTGGAGCTGCTTCTTGCAACTCGGCGATGCGGCGCGCGCGATCGGCCAGACGTTCCTCTGAGGCGGCAAGCGTCTTGTCCTGCGCGGCGAGCTTGTCTTGCAGGGCCTTGACCTCATCCTCCAATGCGGCGGTCTTGTCGGCCAGCATCAGCCCCGCCATCAACAGCATGCGGTCGACGGGCATGCGCCCGATCTGGCCCAAGATGACCGCGGCCTCGGTATCGAGCATGCGGGCGGCGGCGTGCAGATAGGGCTCTTCGCCCGGCTGACAGGCGACGGTGAAATCGCGGCCGCCGATCTGAATACTGATCTCAGGCATGCGCACCCCCCGCTGTTTCGGCCTGATCGAGATCGGCCAGAATACGTTCCAATTCGGCGGCTTCCGAGGCGCGCATCGCACGCAGCGCGTCAAGCTCGACCACCAAGGTCTTGTTCAGCACCGATGGATCGGTGGCGTTCTCACCACGCAGCCGATTAATGTTCTTGATCAAACGGTCGTTGATCACCTGCAGCTCCTTGATCTCGGCGCGCAGGGTCATGGCGCGTTCTTCGGGGTGATGCCCGGCTGCGGCTTGCAACTCTTCGGCGATGTCGCGCGCCTCTTCTTGTGCGGCGATGGCGGCGTCACGCTCTGTGCGCAGCCGGGCCAAACGCGCCTCGAGATCGGTGATCCGCGCGGTCTTGGCGGTCAGCTCCTCGGCCATGCCGTTGTCGGCAGCGGGTGGCGGCGCGGCTTGCGCGGCAAGGCTGTCTTGCAGGCGGGCGATCTCGGCCTCGCGCGCGGCGATCGTCGCGGCTGCGGCCTTTGCGGCGGCATCGGCTTGTGCGGGGTCGATCAGCCCGGAAATCTGCGCTTCGAGCTGTGCGATACGCGCCTCGGCGGTCTCGGCGCGGATGAGCGCATCCTCGAAGCTGGCCGAACTCTGCGCGGGATCTTCCAGCGGGGCTTGCGCCAGCGCCTCGCCCACACCCGACGCGATCCGGTCGAGTGCCGCGGCCAAGCGCGCCTCCAAAGTATTGAGTTTTTCGAATTCGGCGGTCTCGCCCATCGCTTTCGATGCCCCGTTTATCCGCGCCCCGACACATGCCGGACATGGCTTTTGATGTTGCGCTATAGCGAAATGCAATTTCCCCGGATTTGCAAGGATTTCCGCGACACCTTGAATGTGATGCGCGGGAAATGGACATTTTGCCCCTGCTTACCGGTTGCGCCAACATGCGCCTCTGGTAGAACCGGGCGCATCCGCCCGCCTCTGCCGGGCATGGGCCTATCCCAAGCTGCCACTTGAAGGACACCACAATGGACCTCTCCGCACGCGCCGCACGCCATCCCGATCATTGGCGCCGCGCCACCTGTATCCGCACATTGGCGCTCGACGCCGTTGCCGCGGCCAATTCGGGTCATTCCGGCATGCCGATGGGCATGGCCGATGTGGCGACCGTGCTGTTCGACAAGCATCTGCGTTTCGATGCATCCGCCCCCGATTGGGCCAACCGCGACCGCTTCATCCTGTCGGCGGGCCATGGTTCCATGCTGCTTTATGCGCTGCTCTATTTGACCGGTTCGCCCGATATGACGTTGGAGCAGGTCAAGAATTTCCGCCAGCTGGGCGCGATCACGGCAGGCCACCCGGAATACGGCCACGCCATGGGGATCGAGACGACGACCGGCCCCTTGGGTCAGGGCATCGCCAATGCCGTGGGCTTTGCCATGGCCGAGGAATTCCTGCGCGCCAAATGGGGCAAGAAGATCATCGATCACCACACCTATTGCATCGCGGGCGATGGCTGCTTGATGGAAGGTGTCAGCCAAGAGGCCATCGCGCTGGCGGGCCGTCAGGAATTGTCGCGTCTGATCGTGTTGTGGGATGACAACGGCATCACCATCGACGGCAAGGTCTCGATCGCCGATCGCACCGACCAGTTGGCGCGTTTCGCGGCGAGCGGTTGGGATGTGTTTTCCTGCGACGGACATGATCCCGAGGCGATCGATGCCGCCATTACCGCGGCCAAGGCATCCCCGCGCCCCGCGATGATTGCGTGCAAGACCCATATCGCCATCGGCCACGCCGCGCAGGACACATCGAAAGGCCATGGTGCCCTGACCGATGCGGCGCAACTCAAGGCTACGAAAGATGCCTATGGCTGGTCGCATGGTCCCTTTGAGATCCCTGCTGATCTGAAAAGCTGGTGGGAAGGCGTGGGCGCCAAGGGCCAAGCCGCGCGGCAAATATGGGAGGGTGAATTCGCCGCCCTCTCCGACGGGAAAAAGGCCGAATTTACCCGCGCCTTCAGCCGCGAGATGCCCAAGAAACTCAGCGCCGCAATCCGTGCGCTGAAAAAGAACCATTCCGACAAGCACCCCAAGATCGCCACCCGCACCGCCAGCCAATTGGCGCTCGAGGTGATCAACCCGCTCTTGGGCGAACATCTGGGCGGATCGGCGGACCTTACCGGGTCGAACAATACCAATACCAAGGATATCGGCACCTTCGGCCCCGAGGATCGCCGCGGCCGCCATATCCATTACGGCATCCGGGAGCATGGGATGGCGGCCGCGATGAACGGCATGGCGCTACATGGCGGTGTGCGGCCCTATGGCGGCACCTTCATGGTCTTCACCGATTACGCGCGCCCCGCGATGCGGCTGTCGGCGCTGATGGGGCTACCCGTGACCTATGTCATGACCCATGACAGCATCGGTCTGGGCGAGGATGGGCCGACCCACCAGCCCGTCGAGCATCTGGCCATGCTGCGCGCCACGCCCAACACGCTGGTCATCCGCCCCGCCGACGCGGTCGAGACGGCCGAGGCATGGGAAGTGGCGCTGTCGCAAAAGACGACGCCCTCGGTCTTGGCGCTCAGCCGTCAGAACCTACCCACGCTGCGCAAGACCCACACGGCCAAGAACATGGTCGCCCAAGGCGGCTATGTGCTGGCCGATGCTGTTGCGGGCAAGCGTCAGGCGATCTTGATGGCGACGGGGTCCGAGGTGGCGATCGCGATGGAAGCGCGCGACCTGCTCGAGGCGCAAGGGATCGGCACCCGTGTCGTCTCCATGCCCTGCTGGGAGATCTTTGAGGAAACAGACGAAGCCTATCGCAAGCGCGTTCTGCCCGCGGGCCCCGTGCGCGTCGCGGTCGAGGCGGGTATTCGGTTCGGCTGG
>NZ_CBFIIK010000051.1:0-17034 GCF_965662675.1 Roseicyclus sp.
TGAAGTGATGTTCGGTCACAATGCGTATGAGTTACAACTATCTCTCCCTCTAAGGTATGGGCAAGCTCCGCCATGACATCCTTGAACGTTGGTGCGCTCAGGACTTCATTTTCAGTAATTCCGTGGATTCTCGAATTGATTGGACTAAATTGATCAAGTGGATTTATAAGTGAATACCATTCTGAGACCACTGTATCTTTTTCAAAAACAGCCATTCCAATAGAACAAATAGATGCCAAGCTGCTATTTGCCGTTTCAACATCTAGCGCGATAAATTTCATACTGCTACCACTCATACACTTATGCTGAATATTTGATCCCTTTGCGGTCGCTAGCTTTTGCAAAGTTGATCTAAATCACCCTACCTCACCCAAACACCCCCTCAAACTCCCGCCATTCCCCCTTGCTCATCCCGCTCGTCTCCTGCGTCACCGCCTCGCCCGCCAGACGCCGCCGCAAGACCTCGATCCCCTTGGCCGACAGCGACACGCCGCCCATCCGGTAATCGGCGAAGGCCGCATAGGCGATCGGCACCCAATCGGCGACCAGCTGGCTCATCAACTCGGCATAAACCCGGATCTCGTATTGCGCATGCGCGTCCGCCCTGAGCCGCAGGAAGTGGAACAAATTGTGCAGATCCACCTTCCAATACCATTGCGTATAGACATTGGCGGGCAGGTTCATCCGCGCCAATTCCCGCGCCAAGCCCTGCTGCCCGTCCTGTGACAGCATCGTCTCGTAATTGTCATAGGCGCGGTCGGCATCAGCCTTGAGCATCTCCAGCACCTTTGCTGCCTCCGCCCCCTCCAGCACGGCGCCCCGGCCTTGGTTGTTGACCGTCGATTGCGCCGCCAGATGCTCGGGCGCGGGGATGTAGAATTCCCGGTCGAGGATCGAATAGCGCGCCGAATACTCGTTCACATTCGCCGTGCGGTGCCTGATCCACTGGCGCGCCACGAAGACGGGCAGCTTGACGTGGAACTTGACCTCGCACATCTCGAAAGGTGTCGAATGCCAATGCCGCATCAGGTAGCGGATCAACCCCTCGTCATTGCTGACATGCTTGGTCCCCGCCCCATAGCTGACGCGCGCGGCCTGCACGATGGCGCTGTCGTCGCCCATATAGTCGATGACGCGGACAAAGCCGTGATCCAGCACCGGATGGGCGGTGTAGAGATGGCGCTCCATCCCCTCGCTCACCGCGCGCAGCGTGGGGCGCGGATTGGCGCGGGCGGCATCGATTTCGGCTTGGGCCTCGGGGCTGAGCGGCATGGGCGGCTCCTTCATCAGCGTGAACTATCGGGCGAACCCCAACATATTGCATCACCAAGCACCCAAACCGCAAGATAAAGGGGCCATCTTGGGGCGCATTTACCCACAAGAAATTTACCCCCGTCAGGGGCTGCGCAAGCCCGCGCCCTGCGCTAGCTTGTTGGATGACACAGCAAGGACGGCAAAAATGGCGATGAAATACCTCCACACGATGGTCAGGGTAAAGGATCTGGAGGCAGCGATGGCCTTCTATGAACTGCTCGGCCTGCGCCAGACCCGGCGCAATGATTACGAACAGGGCCGTTTTTCGCTGATCTTCATGGCCGCGCCCGGCGACGAGGCCTGCCCGGTCGAGTTGACCTATAATTGGGACGGGGATGAGGGGCTACCTTCCGACAGCCGCCATTTCGGCCATCTCGCCTATGCGGTGGATGATATCTACGCCACCTGCCAGCATTTGATGGACAATGGCGTCACCATCAACCGCCCGCCGCGCGACGGGCGCATGGCCTTCGTGCGCTCACCCGACAATATCTCGATCGAGCTGCTGCAAGCGGGCGACCCGCTCCCCCCCGCCGAGCCTTGGGCCTCGATGGGCAATACGGGTCACTGGTGATCCGCGCGGCGGCCCTTGGATTATCCCTCTGGGCCGCCCCGCTCGCAGCCCAGGAACCCTGCCGCCTCGCGCTGCAACTGGGTTTCGACATCTCGGCCTCCGTGGATGCGGCCGAGTATTTCCAACAGCGTGACGGGATCGCGGCCGCCCTTCTCGCGCCCGAGATCATCTCGGCCTTCCTCGACGGCCCCGGCCCTGTCGCCGTCTCGATCTTCGAGTGGTCGGGCCGCTTCCAGCAACATATCGTCGTCGATTGGACGCTGGTCACAAGCCAGGCCGATCTCGTTGCCATGGCCGAACGCGTCATGGCCCAACAACGCGCATCCGTCGATTTCCCCACCGCCATCGGCTACGCGCTGGGATTTGCCGCCCAACGCTTCGCGGCGGCACCCGATTGCCTGTTTCGTACAATCGACATCTCGGGGGATGGGGCGAATAATGACGGGTTCCCCCCCGGTGCGGCCTATGCCCATTTCGATTTCGCGGGTGTCACCGTGAACGGCTTGGCCATCGGCGGCGCCTCGATCAATATCCTCGACTATTTCCACGAACAGGTCATCCACGGCCCCGGTGCCTTCGTCGAATACGCAACCGGCCATGATGATTTCGCCGCAGCCTTCCGCCGCAAGCTGGAGCGTGAATTGCGGGTGATGATCTTGGGCGGCCTTGCCTTGCCGACAGGTCAACTGCCGCTGTGATCACGCGCCATCTTTGCTTGAAAAATACTCCCGCCGGAGGCTGCCGCCAAAGCCACGACTACGGGCCTCAGACCGGAAGCACCGCCAGACCCACACGCCGCCCTTCCGACAGCAGCACATTATAGGTACGGCACGCCGCAGGGCTCGCCGCGATCTCCACGCCGATACCCGCCCCCTCCAGCGCGCGGCGCAGAGCGGCGGGGATGGGCGCGATCTCGGCCCCCGTCCCGATGAAGAGGACATCGATCACATCTGCCGCCGCGATCAGCCGCGCGTCATCGCCGTAGCCTTCCCATCCGAACACGCCCGTGGGCAAGATGATCACCGCTCCCGTCACCACCTCGCCGCCCACGCGGAAAAATCCCGGCCCATAGCCATCGACCGGACGGCTATCATCGAATGTGACCTCGTTCAGGCGCATCGGCTTTCCCTCTCTCTCATGTCCAGATCGGCAAGCCGACCAAAGCTGCGACCGCGATGATACCATAGGCCACCCGACGATACAGACTTTCGGCGGCTGGGTCGAAGATGGCCTGCCCGATCCAGTTGCCCAGCGCATAGGGCAGCATCAACACCACCCCCAACCAGATCGCCGCAGGCGACAAAAGCCCCTGCAACCACAAATGCCCCAGCAACAGCCCCGAACACAGCGTCAGGAAAACCAGCGTATTGGCCCGCGTCACTTGCGCGGGCGCGCCTGCCCCAAGGTTGAACAAGATCACCACTGGCCCCGTGACCCCCGTGGCCCCGCCGATCAGCCCCGTGGTGGCCCCAACCAACAACCGCGCGGCTGGCCGGGGCCTTGGCGCCATCCGCCATCCTGCGATCAACACCGCCAATGTGGCCAGCACCACGACCGACACCACAAGCCGGATCGACGCCCCATCCCAGACCCGCAAGGCCCAGATCCCCAAGGGAAAGCCCAGCATCGTGCCCAAAAGCATCTGCCCCAGCCCCGGCTTGTCAGTCGCCGCCCATGCGCGCGGCACCACCGTCACCAGCGCGATCAAGGCGGTCAGCGCGAAGGCGGCGACCGCCATAGCGGGC
The DNA here is from genome assembly GCF_965662675.1 of Roseicyclus sp. GTDB lineage: Bacteria > Pseudomonadota > Alphaproteobacteria > Rhodobacterales > Rhodobacteraceae > Roseicyclus. Next base: position 3,634 of record NZ_CBFIIK010000051.1, read on the forward strand.
GGCACCAAGGCAACCGAGATCGGCATGAATACAAGCGCCGCCCCGAAGCCTGCGAAGCCATAGACCGCCCCTGAAACCAAAGCCCCGGCACAAAGCCAAGGCAGCGCCGGCAAGCTCAGTGCCGCCGCAAGCCCTTCAAGCATCGATGTTGGAGAATTGCGTTCCCGACTTCTGATCGGGCTTGGACCAGTCACGCTTGACCCCGATCATCAAGACCACGTTCTTGGCGACATAAATCGAGGAATAGGTGCCCACGATCACGCCCCAGAAAATCGCGAAGACGAACCCCCGGATCACATCGCCACCCAAGACGAGCAGCGCCAAAAGCGCGATCAAGGTCGTGCCCGATGTCATCAAGGTGCGCGAGAGCGTCTCATTGGCCGAGAGGTTCATCACATCCTGCAGGGGGCGCGATTTATACTTGATCAGGTTTTCGCGCAGCCGGTCGAAGATCACCACCGTGTCGTTGATCGAATAGCCGATGATCGTCAAAAGCGCCGCGATCGTGGCCAGATCGAACCGGATTTGCAGCAAGCTGAAAATCCCGATGGTCAAGATCACATCATGGATCAAGGCCGCGACCGCACCAACAGAAAACTGCCACTCAAACCGCAGCCAGATATAGACCAAGATCGCCGCAAGCGAGGCCAGCACGGCGATGATCGCGGTCTGGATCAATTCGCCCGAGACCTTGGGTCCGACGGATTCGACCGAAGGGAATGTGATATCGGGGACTACGGCGATCAGCGCCGCCTCGACGGCGGCGATGATCGCCGGCGTCACGGCCTCGGCCCCTTCTTGCGCCTGAATACGGATCATCGCCACGTTTTGATCCGCCCCGAAGGTCGGATCGAAGACTTGCGTGATCGAGACATCGCCAAGCGCCAGCGGCGCCAAGGCGTCGCGGTAAAGCCCCACATCGACCGCAACCGCGCTTTGCGTGCGGATGGTCGTGCCACCCAGGAAATCGATCCCGAAATTCAGCCCCATCGCCAGCCAGATGCCGATCGACAGCACCATGGCCACCACAGACCCGCCAAAGGTCAGCCGGGCATATTTGAAGAAATCGATATTGGTCTCTTGGGGAACCAGCCTCAGGCGCATGTCTCAGACCTCGATTGTCTTTGGGCGACGGCGGTCGAACCATGTCACGATCAACAAACGCGTGACATAGATCGCCGTGAACACCGATGTGATGATCCCGATCCCCAGCGTGATGGAAAAGCCCCGTACAGGCCCCGATCCCAGCGCAAACAAGATCACCGCAATGATGAAAGTCGTCAGGTTGGCGTCGATAATCGCCGAAAGCGCGCGGGAATAGCCAAGCTCGATGGCGCGCGCCGGCCCCTTGGCGGTGCGCAACTCTTCGCGGATGCGCTCAAAAACCAGCACATTGGCATCGACCGCCATCCCGATGGTCAAGACGATCCCCGCGATACCCGGCAGCGTCAGCGTCGCGCCGATCACGCTCAGAACGCCGAAGATCAGCCCGACATTGAGCAAAAGCGCGATCGCGGCAAATACCCCGAACAGCCCGTAGCTCAACACCATGAAGACCAGCACGGCGGCGAATGCGACCAGCGCGGCAATCTCGCCCGCCGCGATACTATCGGCCCCAAGCTCTGGGCCAATGGTGCGCTCTTCCAAGAACACCATCTCGGCCGGCAGCGCGCCCGCGCGCAGTAGCACGGCCAGCTCGGTCGACTCCTCGACCGTGAAATTGCCCGTGATCTGCCCCGACCCGCCGGTGATCGCCTGCCGGATGACGGGGGCGGAAATCACCTCCTCATCCAGCACGATGGCGAAAGGCGCGCCGACATTGGCGGCCGTGTAATTGCCGAAATCCCGCGCCCCCGACGGGTTGAAGCGGAAGGTCACCGCCGGTTGCCCGCTTTGCTGGTCAAAGGCGGGCTGGCTGTCGACCAGATCATCGCCAGTGACGACCGGGCTTTGCTCGAGGATGTAGAACACTCCCTCTTCGTCCATCGACGGCAACAGGATCTGGCGCGCATCGACGCTCGCCGTCCCGTCGGACGTGCGCCCCACAACGGGGTGAAAGGTCAGCCGCGCCGTGGTGCCGATCAGATCCTTCAACTCCTGCGCCGAACCGATGCCCGGCACTTGGATCAGGATACGATCCGCCCCCTGACGCTGGATCGTCGGCTCACGCGTGCCCGCCTCATCGACACGGCGGCGCACGATCTCGACCGATTGCTGCATGGTGCGGTCATCGGTGGCCTGACGTTCTGCATCCGACAAGGTGACGATCACCAGATCATTCTCGCCCCGCACCTCCAGCGTCGGAGCGCCAACGCCCGTCAGGCTGACAACAGGCGTGGCCAGCGTGCGCACGGCCGCGACGGCCGCCGCGATCCCCTCGGGCTGGCTGATGCGCACATGCAACTCACCCATCGGCGCGTCTTGCCGCCGGATCGTGCCGACCTCATCGCGCGCATCGCGCAGCGCATCGCGCACCTCGGGCCACAGCCCGTCCATCCGCGCCTCGTAGACATCGGCCAATTGCACCTCGGCCAACAGATGCGCGCCACCCCGCAGATCGAGGCCCAGATTGACCAGCGTCGCGGGCAGGGCATCGGGCCAAAGCGCGCGATCGGCGGCCAAGGCATCGGTCACCGCCCCGGTCTGTTCGATCACCGCGACGGCGTCATTGTGGCGCTCGACCCGCTCGTAGAACAGGTTGGGCATGGCGAAAGACAACCCTGCCAGCACCACCGCAATGATCATCAACCGATTCCAGAGCGGGATCTGCAACATCTCTCAAGGCCCTTTCAGCCGGACCGCCGCCCAAAGGGCCGCGGCTTATTCGCGGATCATTCCTTGGCGGGCTCGGTCTTGGAACGGACCTGCGCGATCGTCGGGCGTACGACGCGCACCTTCACACCATCGGACAACTCGACCTCGACCTCGGCCTCGTCTTTGACCTTGGTGATCTTGCCGATCAAACCACCCTGCGTGACGATCTCATCACCCCGACGCAGCGCGGCCACCATGGCCTGATGCTCTTTCACCTTCTTTTGCTGCGGACGGATCAGCAAGAAATACATGATCACGAAGATCAAGATCAACGGAACGAACTGGGCGAAAGCATCCATGTCTCTCGTGGTCCTCTCTGGCGTGGTTGCCGGGGACACCATGGCCCCCGCTCGAAAGTCGGCGCACCCTACTTAGCCCCTCGAACGATGGCAAGGCGCGCACAAGGTCACATGGTCCGTCACATGGGAAAGACCGGCCATCGCCGCAAGAGGGGTCCGTCGCCATGGCGTCACCCCGTGACACCCGTGGACGAAACTGCTGGCGCACTACCATCAAATGCACAGAACCACCCCAAACCCCCAACTTCCGTGCGAAATTCGTGTAACGACGGGATCACTACAGGATCACGACAGGATCACGACAGCGCCGCAGGCCCCTTTCCCCGCGCCCGCCCCTCTGGCATACCCGGCCCAAACGCGCCAAGACCCGAGGCCCCAGATGCACGATATCCGCGCCATTCGCGACACCCCCGCAGCCTTCGACGCAGGCCTTGCCCGCCGGGGTTTGCCCCCGCAATCGACAGCGATCCTTGCGCTGGACGAGGCGCGCCGCGCCTGCATCCTCGCGGCCGAAACAGCCCAGGCCGATCGCAACGCCGCCTCCAAGGATGTCGGTGCCGCCAAGGCCCGTGGCGATGATGCCGAGTTCGAACGCCTCCGCGCGTTAGTCGCTGAAAAGAAAGACGAAATCGCTAGACTCGAGGATGAGGCAAAGCAAAAAGACGACGCCCTTCGCGACCTTCTGGCGACCATCCCGAACTTGCCCGCAGAAGATGTGCCCGATGGCGCGGATGAGGCCGCCAATGTCGAGATCAACCGCTGGGGCAAACCGCGCGCCTTCGATTTCCAGCCCCGCGAACATTTCGACATCGCAGGCGTCAAGCCCGGCCTCGATTTCGAGACCGCCGCCAAGCTCTCGGGCGCGCGTTTCGTCGTCATGCAAGGCGCCATCGCCCGCCTGCACCGCGCACTCGCCCAGTTTATGCTGGATATTCATACAGTTGAGAACGGCCTGACCGAAGTCAACGGCCCCGTCCTCGTTCGCCCCGAGACGATGTTCGGCACCGGTCAATTGCCCAAATTCGGCGAAGACAGCTACGAAACCACCAATGGTTGGTGGCTGATCCCCACCTCCGAAGTCACGCTCACCAACATCGCCGCAGGCGAGATCGTCGAAGAGGCGAGCCTGCCCAAACGCTACACCGCCCATTCGCTCTGCTTCCGCTCCGAGGCCGGATCGGCAGGTCGCGACACGGCCGGAATGTTGCGCCAGCATCAGTTCGAAAAGGTCGAAATGGTCTCGATCACCCATCCCGACCACTCCGACGCGGAACAGAAACGCATGCTACGCTGCGCCGAAGGTATCCTCGAACGCCTTGAAGTCCCCTACAGAACCATCGTGCTTTGCACCGGAGACATGGGCTTCGGCGCGCGCCGCACCTATGATATCGAGGCGTGGCTGCCCGGCCAGAACTGCTACCGCGAGATCAGCTCAGTCTCGACCTGCGGCGATTTTCAGGCGCGCCGGATGAACGCCCGCTTCCGGCCCACAGGCGGCGGCAAGCCGGAATTCGTCCATACGCTCAACGGCTCGGGCCTTGCCGTGGGGCGCTGCCTGATCGCGGTTCTGGAAAACGGCCAGCAGGCCGATGGCGCGGTCCTTATCCCCGCGGCCCTTCATCCCTATATGGGCGGCAAGACGGCCATCACCCCCGAGGGACATCTTGCCTGATCTCGAAAACCCCGACGATCCGAAGGACAACGCCAAACTCAAGGCCGTGCTGGTTCTGGTGGCCACCATCGCCTTCGTTCTCTCGCCGTTTCTGTCGCAGCCCTTCACGGGCTTCGACCCGGCGCAGATGCCCATCCCGGTCACGCGTCCCCCGATCCAACCTGCGGGCTACGCCTTTTCGATCTGGGGCGTGATCTATCTCTGGCTGCTCGCCGCGGCGGGCTTTGGCTTGATGCGGCGCGACACCGCCCCCGATTGGGACCGCGCGCGCTGGCCGCTTTTCGCCAGCCTCGCCATCGGCGCAGGATGGATCGCGGTCGCGCTGACCGCCCCGGTCATGGCCACGATCCTGATCTGGGCGATGCTGGCGGGTGCGCTTTGGGCGTTGTTTTACGCCCCCGCCCGCGACATTGGATGGTTCCAGCTGCCTGTCGGGCTTTACGCGGGCTGGCTGACGGCGGCCTCTTGCGTGGCACTTGGCACAGTGGCGATGGGCTACGGGCTGGGCAGTGAAATGGCGATCAGCTGGCTCATGCTGCTCGTCGCGCTGCTCATGGCCTTGGCGCTGACACGGCGCCTGCGCATCGTCAGCTACCCCATCGCGGTGGCATGGGCCCTCGTGGGTGTCCTCGCCGCAAACGGCCTCACGCCCTTCGGCGCCGCCGCGGCTCTGGGCGCATTGGCCCTTCTTGGCCTCGCATTGCGACAAACACGCGGCTGAGCGCTTCTTCGTTTCATAAATATCCCGGGGGAGTCCCGGAACGGGACGGGGGCAGCGCCCCCAGAGGATCATCACGCCCGCGCGCTTGCCGTGGCATTTCCCAACCGTTAGACCAATTGCAGACAGCCTCGCATCGGAGAGTTCATGCGCATCCTTCTGACCAATGATGACGGCATCAACGCCCCCGGCCTGAAGGTGCTCGAGGCCATCGCCGCCGAGATCGCGGGCCCCAAGGGCGAGGTCTGGACGGTCGCACCCGCTTTCGAGCAATCGGGCGTCGGGCATTGCATCTCATATGTCCACCCCACGATGATCGCCGAGCTTGGCCCCCGCCGCTTCGCCGCCGAAGGCTCGCCCGCCGATTGCGTACTGGCGGGGCTTTACGATGTGCTGGTGGACAATCCCCCCGATCTGGTGCTTTCGGGCGTGAACCGGGGCAACAACGCCGCCGAGAACGTGCTTTACTCCGGCACCATCGGGGGCGCGATGGAAGCGGCGTTGCAAGGCCTGCCCGCCATCGCGCTCTCGCAATATTACGGGCCGCGCAACATCACGCTGGAAAGCGGGTTCGAGGCGGCAAGCCAGCACGGCGCGGGCGTGATCCGCAAGCTCTTGGACAACGGTCATTGGGACGAAACCGATTACCGGGTCTTCTACAATGTGAACTTCCCGCCCCTGCCAGCCACCGAGGTGAAGGGCACGCGCGTCACCGCCCAAGGCTATCGCCGCGAAACGCGCTTCGGCATCGAGGCGCAGATCGCCCCCAACGGCCGCCGTTTCCTTTGGATCAAGGGTGGGCGGCAGGATTTGCCTACAGCCCCCGGCACCGATGCGCATGCCAATCTCGACGGTTACATCTCGGTCACGCCGATGCGGGTCGATCTGACAGCCCATGACCGTCTCGAAAGCCTGAGGACCGCGCTGGAATGACGCCCGACGACGCCACGCGCAAAATGCAATTCCTGTTCCAGCTGCGCTCCAAGGGCGTGACGGATGCGCGCGTGCTGAAGGCGATGGAGGTGACCGATCGGGGCGCCTTCGTCAAAGGGCATTTCGCCGATCGCGCCTATGATGACATGCCGCTGCCCATCGCCTCGGGCCAAACGATCAGCCAACCCTCGGTGGTGGGGCTGATGACCCAAGCACTTGGGGTGCAGCCGCGTGATACCGTCTTGGAAATCGGGACGGGCTCGGGCTATCAGGCGGCGATCTTGGGCCAGCTTGCCCGCCGTGTCTACACGATCGACCGCCATCGCACGCTCACGCGCGAGGCCGAGGCCCGCTTCACGGCGCTGCGGCTGAGCAATATCACCGTTCTGACGGGCGATGGCTCTTTCGGTCTGCCAGATCAGGGGCCGTTTGACCGCATCCTCGTGACCGCCGCCGCCGAAGATCCGCCAGGCCCGCTTTTGCAGCAACTCAAACCCGGCGGGGTGATGGTCGTGCCTGTCGGTCAGTCCGACACAGTTCAAAGCCTGATCAAGGTCACGCGCCGTACCGATGGGGCAGGCTTTGATTATGAAGAGCTGATGCCGGTGCGTTTCGTGCCCCTGATGGATGGGCTGCCGCGCGATTAGGGCCGCAATTCGCCGCGGATCAGCCGCGGGGCTTTATCCCGCACATGTTTTCGATGTAGAAAGGGCGCACAGCCAAGATCCCGACGAACGGGACCGGATGCTTTTTGTGACAGGCCGTGATCTGGCCACACGTATTGAGGAAGACCCGAGCGATGCGCCGCGCCACCCTGATTGCCATCGGCCTGACCCTGCCGCTTCTGGCGGGCTGTGTGCCTGCGGATTTCGATTTCGACATGCGCCCCGAGCGGATCTCGACCCGCGGCGCGGGCGAGGCGGCACCACGCCCCGCACCCGATGCCAACGGGCTGATCACCTATGACAGCTACCAGATGGTCGTTGCCCGCCGCGGCGATACCGTGGCCGATGTGGCCGCGCGGATCGGCATGCAGCCCGAGGAACTGGCCCGTTTCAATGGACGCAGCGCCACCGACCTTTTGCGCCCGGACGAGGTTCTGGCCCTGCCACGGCGCGTCAATCCGGGTGCACCCACCGCGACGGGCACCGATATCACGGCCATCGCCTCAAGTGCGATCGCCGCTGCCGAGGCGCGCGCGCCTGCAGGCGCGACACGCACCAACAGCCTTGCCGTGCAGCCCGGACAAGAACCGATCCGCCACCGCATCGCGCGCGGTGAAACCGCCTATTCCATCGCCCGGCTCTACAATGTCTCGGTGCGCAGCTTGGCCGAATGGAACGGCCTTGGCCCTGATCTCGCAGTGCGCGAGGGGCAATATCTGATCATCCCCATTGTGCTGGAGAACAGCGCATCGGCCGCGCCGGTTGCCACGGTCGCGCCGGGTGCAAGCGTCGCGCCGCTGCCGCCATCGGCGGCAACACCGCTTCCCGAACCGATTGCTGCGGCGGTACCGCCCCAGCAAGCAAGTGCTGCACCCGCACCCGCAGCCACACCGGCACCCACCGCACAGCCCGCACCCGCCGCACAGCCCACTAACAGCGCGCGTTTCGCCCAGCCCGTTGCGGGCGACATCATCCGCCCCTATGGCCGTGGCAATGAGGGGATCGACATCGGCGCGCCCAGCGGCACGGCCGTGCGCGCCGCGGGCGACGGCGAGGTCGCAGCGATTACCCAAGACACTGACCAGATCCCGATTTTGGTTGTGCGCCATCCCGATGGGCTGATGACGATCTATGCCAATATCTCCAATATCAGCGTCGCACGCGGTGACCGTGTCACAAGGGGCCAACAGCTGGCCGAGGTCGGCGCGGGCAGCCCATCCTTCCTGCATTTCGAGGTGCGCCGCGGCTTCGATGCGGTCGACCCGACGGAATTCCTGCCCTGATCACAGATAGGGGCGTGGATCGCGGCCTTGGCACTGTGCCGGTACAGGCCGCATGCGCCCAGCCCTCTCCAAGACGGAGCCCTTGATGAACGCCGCTTGGATCGCGGGCTTTGCCCTGTCCTTTAGCTTGATCCTCGCGATCGGGGCGCAAAACGCCTTCGTGCTGCGTCAGGGTTTGATGCGGGCGCATGTCGGTGCGGTGGTGGCGATCTGCTGCCTGTCCGAGGCGATCTTGATCTTTGCCGGTGTCGCGGGTTTTGGCGCGCTGTCGGAAATGGCGCCTTGGATGATCACGGCGATGCGCTGGGGCGGGGCGGCGTTCTTGGTCCTATACGGGCTGCGCAGCCTGCATGGGGCATGGACCGCCGCGGACGCGCTCGAGACCGGCGGGGCGGCAAGGGGCACGCTGCGTGCCGCCATCGGCACCGCGCTGGTGCTGACATGGGCCAATCCGCATGTCTATCTCGACACTGTTGGGCTGATCGGCGCGGTGGCGGCGACCTATGGGCCGGGGCGGTGGATGTTCGGGACCGGCGCGCTTTCGGCGTCGGTTCTTTTCTTCGCGCTTTTGGGCTACGGGGCGCGCGGTTTGGCCCCGATCTTCGCCCGGCCCAAGGCTTGGCGTATCTTGGATGGGGTGGTTGGGGCGACGATGTTGCTGCTGGCGCTCAAGCTCATCTTCACCGCTTGAGCCGCTGGACAGGGACGCCGCCCTGCGTCATGTCATGGCCATGGCCCCGCCTGCCCCTGATCGCACCCCCACTGACAGCTTGACGCCCGCCGCGCGGCCGCTTGTCGGCGTAGCATGGATGATCTTGACGGGCTTGTGCTTCGTTGCGGTCACCGCAAGCGTGAAAATGGTGGGCAACGAGGTGCCAGCCGCGCAATCGGCCTTTTTGCGCTATGCGCTGGGACTTGTCTTCCTGATCCCGATGTGGCCCGCGGTGCGCGCGGCAAGGCTCGAGAGGCGCACATGGGGCCTTTTCGGTCTGCGCGGCGCGTTTCACGCCATTGCGGTGATCTTGTGGTTCTATTCCATGACCCGCATTCCCATCGCGGATGTGACCGCGCTTAATTACCTCAACCCGATCTACGTCATGATCTTGGCGGTATTGTTTCTGGGCGAACGCTTGGGGCCGTGGCGGATCGGGGCGGTGGTGACGGCCTTTGTCGGCACGCTGATCATCGTGCGCCCCGGCTTTCGCGAGATCGATATCGGCCATATCGCGATGCTGTTCACCGCGATGGCGATGGCGGCCAGTTATTTCATGGCGAAATTCCTCAGCGGCAAGGCCAAGCCGCAGGTGGTTGTCTTCATGCTCTCGATCATCGTGCCCGTGATCTTGCTGCCCTTTGCGGTCGCAGTCTGGGTGCCTGTGGGGTGGGACGTCTTGGGATGGTTGTTCGTGACCGCAAGCCTTGCCACGGCGGGCCACTATACCATGACGCTTGCATTCACTGCAGCGCCGCTGACAGTGACGCAACCGGTCACATTCTTGCAGCTGATCTGGGCCAGCGCACTGGGTGTGTTGGTCTTCGGCGAACCGGCCGATGCCTATGTGATGCTGGGCGGTGCGCTGATCATCGTGGCGATCAGTATCGTCACATGGCGCGAGGCGCGGCGCAAAGCCCCGCCCTTGCCACCGAGCGATACGCCCGTCGCGTGAAAACCACTTTTCGTTTCGCCTGCAAATTGTGCATATGCGCACGGCGTCGCCCAAGCCGACACCAATATCACGCGTAACCGCGCGTTGGGAGGCAGCAGTGCTTGCCGTATCGCCCTCACGATTGTCGAGTAAGGGGGCGGAGGAACGGCATGACCTTGGAAGCAGTGATTTTCAGCGGCATCGGCACATTGGCAGAGGTTGCCGAGCTTGACCGCGCGGCGTGGAACGCAGCCTTTCGCACGCATGGCATAGATTGGAACTGGTCCTGGGATGTCTATGCAGACTTGATGCGGCATGGCGGCGATCGCCAGCTGGCCGCGCGCTACGGTGCGCATCTGGGCCAGCTGGTGGATGCGGAAAGCTTGGACCGTACCCATCAGCGGCAATTCGCGACCATGTTGGCAGGTGGCGTGCCCTTGCGCCCCGGAGTGGCGCGGGTGATGAACTGGGCGGCGCGCGGTGGGGTGAAGCTGGCGCTGGTCAGCCGTTCGGAAATGGAACCCGTGCGCGCACTTTTGAAAGCCACCGCACGTGAACGCGGCGGCGTGGCTTTCGATGTCGCGATCTTGCGGGAAGATGCAAGTCACATGGCCCCCCACCCGGCCGGGATGGTCGCCGCGATCACCAAGCTGGGTATCGGGCAGGGACGCGCCGTTGCCGTGGTCGACACCATATTGACCCGCGACGCGGCGCATGGGGCGGGCCTGCCCTATGTGGGCTTCCCCGGACGATTGGCCGACAACGATGCGGATGTGTTCAACGCAACCGGCATGGCCCATGCGCTCAGCCCCGAGGCGCTGACCTCGGCATGGCGCGGCATCAGGAACCAAGCGGCCGAATAGCCAACCGGCGCATCGCCACTTGATCTGGCGCAAAGCGCCACTCGCATCACCCTTTAAGCTCGTCCCGACAAAGACTGACATGAAAGGGGCGCAGATGTCACATACACCGCATGAATTGGCCGAGGATTTTCCCGGCGCGGGCGCGCAGATCCACGCGCTGAAGCTGACCAATCCGCATTTCGCGAAGCTGGTCGAAAGCTATCACGACCTCAACCGATCTGTGCATCGTGCCGAGACGGGTCTCGAACCGGTCGATGATTTCACCGCCCAGAAGATGCGCAAAGAGCGGATGGTGCTGAAAGACGAGATCGCGGGCATGCTGGCCAAAGCCGGATAGGATGGCGCGATCGGCGGGGGCGCTGCCCCCGTCCCGTTCCGGGACTCCCCCGGGATATTTTTGAAACGAAGAAGCGGCCTCTAGTGGACTTGCGCGTCTTGGTTACCGCCTTCGAGACGGGTTTGGAAACGCTCGAAGAATTGATCGGCCATCTTCTGGGCGAAGCTATCGACAAGGCGCGAGCCAAGCTGCGCGATCTTGCCGCCGACCTTGGCGCTGACATCATAGGTCAGCACGGTGCCGCCACCTTCGGCGTCGCTGAGATGGACTTGTGCGGCACCCTTGGCAAAGCCGGCCACACCGCCTTTGCCCTCGCCTGCAATCGTATAGCTTTCGCCCGCGACGATGTCGGACAAGCTGACCTCACCGCGAAAAGTCGCTTTGACCGGGCCGACCTTTTGGGTGACTGTGGCGGCAAAACCCTCTTCAGGGGAGCCGGTCAGGCTTTCACAGCCGGGAATGCAGGCCTTCAAGGTCTCGGCATCGTTGAGTGCGGCCCAAACGGTCATCCGATCGGCACCGATAATGCGGCTTGCATGCATTTCCATCGGCGTATCCTTTCCAACTTGTTTCGCATCAGCAGTAGGGGTGCAAAAGGCGTCGCGTCAACGCTTGATCTCATAGGGCAGTGTGCCGCGCCGATTGGGATCAACGACCAATTGTCGCTCGAGCGGCGGCACGGCACGCTGGTGACATTGGGCGCGCTCGCAGATTCTGCACGAGATGCCGATGGGCTGGAATTCCATATCCCTGTCCAGATCGAGGCCATCGGCATAGACCAGATCGGCGGCGTGTTTCACCTCGCAGCCCAGCGAAATGGCGAAGCGGCGCTGGGGCGTGCCCCATGCGCCCCCCGATTTCGACACATCGCGCGCCATGATCACATAGCGCACCCCGTCGGGGGTTTCGGCCAGTTGCCGCAGGAAGCGGGTCGGCGTCTCGAAGGCCTGATGCACGTTCCACAAGGGGCAGGCGCCGCCGAAGCGGGCGAATTGCAGCCGGGTCGCGGAATGGCGCTTGGTCACCGTTCCCGCCTGATCGACGCGGGCGAAGAAAAAGGGGATGCCCTTGGCACCGGGGCGCTGGAGTGTTGAGAGGCGATGGGCCACCTGTTCGATCGAGGCACCGAACTGGATCGAAAGGCGTTCGAGGTCATGGCGCGTTTCGCGCGCGGCGTTGGCAAAGCGGGTATAGGGCATCAAGACCGCGCCCGCGAAGTAATTGGCCATGCCGATGCGCGCGATCTCGCGGCTGGTGTCGGATTGAAAGCGGGCGAGGTCCAACGTCGCCTCGATCAGCTGGGCTTGGCCCAGAAGCGCATATTGGTGCAGCAGTTGAAAGCGCTGCGTTTCGGGGGCTGCGCGGGGGCTGAGCGTCAGGATACGGGTGCTGGGATCATAGGCGCGGACGCCTTGGCCGGGCTCGAGCCGAAGTACCACACCCATCGCAGCCAGCACCTCTTGGGTATGGGCGGCCAAATCGCCCGCGGCTTTTTCGGCGAAACGCTCGGCGGCGCGATCGACGGCATCGATGTAGTTGTCGCAATAGTGGAAGAAATCGCGCACCTCCTCCCATGGTGAGGGAGCGGCGAGACGATCTTGGCCCAACGCCTCGTCAAGCGAAGCCAGCCGCTCATGGGTCTGGCGGTAGGCGCGGTGCAGATCGAGAAAGGCGCGCGCTAGCGCCGGGGCGTTGGAGGCAGCCAGCCGCAGATCGACCAGTGCCGGGGCGCTGTCGGCAAAGATGGGATCGGCCAGCGCCTCGCGCATATCCGAAACCAGCCGCTCGGCATCGCCCGCGCGCAATTCGGTGACATCGACGCCGAATTCCTGTGCCAGCCCCAGCACCACCGCGGTCGAGACTGGGCGGTTGTTGTTCTCCATCTGGTTGAGATAGGGCAAGGACACGGCAAGCTTGGCCGCGAAATCCTTTTGCGTCAGCCCAAGGCGCGTGCGGATCTCGCGTAGCTTGGCGCCGGCATAAAGCTTGGCTGGGGACATGCGGCCTCCGGAAAAGTTTGCAACAAGATTTCTATAGTTTGCAAAATTTTTCGCAAGCCTCAGCGCGCCAAATACTGGTCGCGCTTGATCGTGTAGATGATCGCGACCACCGCCAGAAGCGAGGCGATCAGCATGATGAAGAGCAGCGGATAGGCGCCATTGCCCCCTTCG
>NZ_CBFIIK010000052.1:0-16879 GCF_965662675.1 Roseicyclus sp.
TCGAGCAGGCGTTCCTCGAGCATCAGATCGATCTTGAGGTCGGGATATTTCTCGTAAAGCGCGGGCAGGCGCGGGGCGAGCCAAAGTGATCCGAACGCGATGGTCGTGGTCACGCGCAACTCGCCAAAGACTTCTTCCTCGCTGTCGCGGATGCGCGCGGCGGCGGCATCGAGGCGTTTGGACATGTGCTTTGTCGCATCGAACAAAAGCTCGCCCTGCTCGGTCAGGATCAAGCCCCGCGCATGGCGATGAAACAGGGTCGTGTTCAGACCTTCTTCCAAGGCGCGGATCTGTCGGCTGACCGCGGATTGTGACAGGTGCAGCGTATCGCCCGCATGCGTCAGGCTACCCGCATCCGCGACGGCATGAAAAATCCTGAGCTTGTCCCAATCCATCACAACTCTCCTTTGCGTATCGTTATCTTGGGCCTGCATGCGTCCTTTGCAAAGAGGAGGTGCCGGATTTTCTTATGTTTTTTGTAACAGCACCCCGTGTTTCCAGCGATGTGTGGCAATTTGGATAGACAGGTCAGCAATTGTTACCTATGCTTGCCCAAAATACGATCAACGCTGTCACGGGAGGCCCGCAATGGGAGTGCAGCAAGTATCGCTTGAAGATCGGTTCGATCTGTCGAAATCGCCGGTTCTGCTGACGGGCACACAAGCGCTTGTGCGGTTGATGCTGCTGCAAAAAGCGCGCGACCTTGCTGCCGGGCTGAATACCGCAGGGCTTGTGACGGGCTATCGTGGCTCTCCGCTTGGTGCGGTCGATATGCAGATGGCGCGCGCGAAATCGCATCTTGGCGCCGCCGACATCTTGTTCCAACCCGGATTGAACGAGGATTTGGCCGCAACCGCCCTTTGGGGCAGTCAGCGGGCCGAGCTTTACGGCGAGGGCAAGTATGATGGCGTCTTCGGCCTTTGGTATGGCAAGGGGCCGGGTGTCGACCGTTCCGGCGATGTGATGCGTCATGTCAATATGGCGGGCTCCTCGCGCCATGGCGGCGTGATCATGGCGATGGGCGATGATCACACGGGCGAAAGCTCGACCGTATGCCACCAATCCGATTGGGCGATGGTCGATGCCGCCATGCCCGTCGTCAGCCCCGCGGGTGTGCAGGAAATCCTCGATTACGGGCTTTATGGCTTTGCGCTCAGCCGGTTTGCCGGGCTTTGGGTCGGCCTCAAGACGATGAAGGACACGGTCGAGGCCACCGCTGTCGTCGATGGCCGCCCTGACCGGATGCAGTTTGTCGTGCCTGATTTCGCGATGCCCGAGGGCGGGCTGAACATCCGGCTCGATGATCATTGGATTGCGCAAGAAGAGCGTCTTTTCGCCCATAAGCGTGACGCCGCCGTGGCCTTTGCCCGCGCAAATCGCATGGATCAGCGCGTGCATGGCAAAGCGGGCGCCAAGATCGGCCTCGTCGCGGCGGGAAAGAATTGGCTCGATCTGATGACGGCCCTTGCCACGCTGGGGATCGATGCGGCCAGTGCCGAAGATCTTGGCGTGACCACCTACAAGATCGGCCAAACGTGGCCGCTTGATACGGAAAGTCTTTCCGATTGGGCCGAAGGGCTCGAGCTGATCGTGGTGATCGAGGAAAAGCGCAAGCTGATCGAGGTCCAAGTCAAGGAAGCGATCTTCGACGACCGGCGCGGGCGGCGCGTGTACGGCCACCGCAAAGGCAGCCAAGGCGAGGTATTGTTTCCAACCCATTTCGCGCTCGATCCCGGCGATATCGCGATGAAACTCGGCCAGATCCTGATCGAAGAGGGGCGCGGCACCGACCGTATCCGCGCGGGCCTTGCCCATGTCGATGCGGTGGCGCGTAGTGGCAATGCCCCGGATCTGGCGCAGCGCACGCCGTGGTTTTGCTCGGGCTGCCCGCACAATAGCTCGACCAAGGTACCCGAGGGCGCGCGCGCAGGCGCGGGCATCGGCTGCCATTTCATGGTCAAGTGGATGGACCGCAGCACCGAGGCCTTTACCCATATGGGTGGCGAAGGGGCCAATTGGATCGGCGAGGCACCGTTTTCGACCCGCAAGCACATCTTCCAGAATATCGGCGAGGGCACCTATAACCACTCGGGCATCATGGCGATCCGTGCCGCTGTCGCTGCGAAAACCTCTATCACCTACAAGATCCTGTTCAACGACGCCGTTGCCATGACGGGCGGGCAGGGCAATGACGGTGCGCTAGATCCTGCGCGTGTCGTGGCCGAGGTTCTGGCCATCGGTGTGCGTCATCTGGCCGTCGTCTATGACCCCAAGGAAGAGATCGATTGGTCCGCCTTTCCGGCGGGTATCGAAAAACACCCGCGTGATGATCTGATGGCGGTGCAGGAGCGCTTCCAGACGATCGAGGGTGTCTCGGCCATCGTGTATGTACAGACATGCGCCGCCGAAAAGCGTCGCCGCCGCAAGCGGGGCCGCTTCCCCGACCCCGATCGTCGCGTTTTCATCAACACCGATGTCTGCGAAGGCTGCGGCGATTGCGGGGTGCAGTCGAACTGCGTCTCGATCGTGCCGGTGGAAACCGAGCTTGGGCGCAAGCGCGCGATCGACCAATCAAGTTGCAACAAGGATTTCAGCTGTCTCAAGGGGTTCTGCCCCAGCTTCGTGACGCTGGAAGGGGCCAAGATCCGCAAACAGGCCACGGCCGAGGTCGATTTATCTGGCCTGTCTGAACCGGTTTTGCCCAAGATCGACGGTACACATAACGTGCTGGTCACGGGCGTGGGTGGCACGGGCGTGGTGACAATCGGCGCGGTCATGGCCCAAGCCGCCCAGATCGACGGCAAGGGTGTCGGCATGATCGAAATGGCGGGGCTGGCCCAGAAGGGGGGTGCGGTCTGGATTCATCTGCGCATCGCCGAAAGCCCCGACGAGATTGCCGCGATCCGCCTTGCCTTGGGCGAGGCGCATGCCGTGATCGGCGGCGATCTGGTGGTTAGCGGCGGGGCCAAAAGCCTGTCGCTGATGCGTGCGGGCCAGACGGGCGGCGTGGTGAATGCGCATGAGATCATCACTGGTGATTTCACACGGAACACTGAATTCACTATTCCAAAGAATGATTTGGAGATTGCGCTTAAAGCAAAGCTTCAAGAGCGTCTTGCGCTTTTCGATGCGACCGATCTGTCGCGGGTGCTGCTCGGCGATTCAATCTATTCCAATATGATGGTCTTCGGCGCGGCATGGCAGATGGGGCTGATCCCGCTCACCCATGACGCGATCATGCAGGCCATCGCCCTGAATGGCGCGGCGGTGGCGCCGAACCAACAAGCCTTCGAGATGGGTCGCTGGGCCGTGAGCAACCAAGAATCGGCTGCGCGATTGCTCAATGCCGAGGTCGTGGAAAAGCCCAAGTCGCTTGAGGAAAAGATCGCGTATCGTGCGGCGCATCTGACCCGGTATCAAAGTGCCCGACTGGCGCGGCGCTATCGGCGGGTGGTCGATGCCATCAGCGACCCCGTGCTGCGCGAAGCCGTGGCGAAATCCTATCACAAGCTATTGTCCTACAAGGATGAGTTCGAGGTTGCCCGGCTGCATCTGGAGACCGAGGCAAAGGCGCGCGCGCAGTTCGACGGGGATTTCAAGATCAGCTATCATTTGGCCCCTCCCTTATTGCCGGGACGGGACGCGGCGGGGCGGCCCAAGAAGCGCGAATTCGGCGCATGGATCGCGCGGGTCTACCCGGTTCTGGCGCGCCTGAAGCCGCTGCGCGGCACGCCCCTGAATCCCTTCGGCTACACCGCCGAGCGGCGGATGGAGCGGGCGCTGATCGCGCAATATGAGGCTGATATGGCCAAATGGCTGCCCGAAACGGCCGATCTTGACCCTGACGCCTTGCTTGCCTTGGCTGAATTGCCGCTGTCGATCCGAGGGTTTGGCCCGGTGAAAGAGGCCAATGTCCATAAGGCCGCGATCCGGCGCGACGAGATCCTGGCACGCTTGGCCGTCGGCACGGCAGGCGTGGCTGCGGCCGCCGAATAGGGGGGGGCGGCCCCCCGCACGGCCCCGAGGGCCGCGCTCCCCCCGGAGTATTTGGAAAGCAAAGACCGACGCGTTAACGGGTTTTTCACCCTTGCATGCGAGTGTCCCGCCCCATGATCAACCGAGCATGGAGGGGCGAACCCATGCTGTCGGTTCGATCCATCGCAGAAGATATCCTTGCCCGCGAGGGCGGCTATGTCGACGATCCCGATGATCCGGGTGGACCCACCAATTTCGGTGTGACCATTCACACGATGCGCGCCTTGGGTCTGGATCTGGATGGTGATGGGGATGTCGATGCAGCAGATGTGAAACTCATCTCGCGCGCGCAGGCGGTCGCGATTTTCATCACGCATTATTTCGAGCGTCCGGGGATCGGTCGTTTGCCCGCGGCGCTGCAGCCCAGCGTGTTCGACATGTATGTCAATGCTGGCGCCAATGCGGTCAGGATCTTGCAGCGATTATTGCGCGAGATGGACCATGATCTTGCAATCGACGGGGTGATCGGTCCGCTGACGACGCGCGCGGCCCATCGGGCGATGACGCAGGCGCCCGATCACCTGGTCGATGCCTACGGGATCGCGCGGCGCAATTATTACTACCGCTTGGCCGACCGCCGCCCCGCCAGCCGGAAATACGCCCGCCGCCGCGATGGTGGCAAGGGCGGTTGGATCACCCGCGCCGAGGCGTTCATCGCGCCGCGCTGGCATTTGAGCGAGGAGGCGCATCGCGCAAGGGTGGCGTCATGGGGTTGATCGGGCGGGCCATGGGCGTGGCGCGCGCCGCCGAGGCGATCGGGGCGGCGGCCGAAGGCGTCTCGGAGGTGTTCGTGCCCAATGCCACCCGCGCCATCGAATTGGACGCCGCGATCCACCGCGCGACGCTTGAGACCGCGATGGCCGAATTCGCGCATACAGGCGGCACATGGTTCGATGTGGCGATCAATGGTCTGAACCGCTTGCCGCGCCCGATGCTGGCGCTTGGCACTTTGGGGCTGTTCGTCTTCGCCATGGTCGATCCCGAAGGTTTCGGCGCGCGCATGGTGGGGCTGGCGCTTGTGCCTGAGCCGCTTTGGTGGCTTTTGGGGGCGATCGTGAGCTTTTATTTCGGGGCGCGGGAACTGCATTACATGCGCGCGCCGCATTTGGCGGGGCGGGTCGGGCGCGCGATCGCGCGGGGCAGGGCGGCGCCACGCCCGGTGCGCGACCCCATTGCCGAAAACCCCGCCTTATCGGCATGGCGTGCGGATGTGGATCAGCCCACGCCCAATACCGCTTTCGATGCTGCGCCCAGATCCCAGTAGAGCCCGGCCATCAGCCCTGTCGCCTCGGGGAAGATGGCGGCGGGGAGGTGTTCGTCAGGGGCGTGTTGTGAACAGCCCGGATAGGAATGGGGCACCCAGATCGTGGGGATGCCCAGCACCTCGGTGAAGATGTCGTTGGGCAGTGATCCGCCGAGCGAGGGCAGCACCACCGGCGCGCTGCCATGGGTGCGCGCAAGCGAAGCGACGGCAAAACCAACCGCTGGGTGATCGACCGGCGTGGCCGAGGCGCGAAACCTCGGGCCTTGCGCCGCGATCGTGACATCGCCATGGCCATGTGCATCGAGATGGGCGCGCAGTGCCGCGCCCAAATCCGCATCCGCAATTCCCGGCACATAGCGCAGCTGCACCACCGCCTCGGCCATATCGGGGATGGCATTGACGGGCTGGGCGATATCACCTGCTGAAAAGGCCAATATCTCGGCACTGTTCCACGCATGGATGCGCTCGGCCGGGGTAAGATCGGGCGCGCCCCATTCTGGATCGACCTCTCCACCGGCGGGGGTCAGCCCGGTCAGCGCGCGGCGCGCGGCCTCGGGAATGCTTTCCGGCACCCAGCCTGCAACCTGCAATGCGCCGCGCGCATCAGTGATCGAGGCCAGCGCATGGGCAAGTTCGAGCGCGGGGTTTTTCAACGCCCCCCCGAAATTGCCCGAATGGCGGCCGCCCATCCGACGGCGCAGCTGCAACCGAAAGCTCGCACCGCCCCTTGCGCCGAGGAACAACGTCGGTGTCGCCGCATCGATGCGCGGCCCGTCGGAAGCGATCAGCAGATCGGCCTTGAGGCGGGACTTCAACTTTTCGCAGACCTTGCGCAGGCCTGGTGAGCCGATCTCTTCGCCCATCTCGATCAAGATATGCGCATTGAAGCCAAGCGATCCCCGCGCGGCGATCACGGCCTGCATCGCGGTCATGTTGACGAGCATCTGCCCCTTGTTGTCGGCGATGCCGCGCCCGTACCAAAGGCCGCTGTCTTGCGCGACGCCAAGCACCCAAGGATCGCGCCCATCGGCCCAACGCCCCGCCATGCCGGGGACGGTGTCGCCATGCGCATAGCCCAAAACGGTTGGCCGGGTCGTGTCCTCGATACGGCTGACCAAAAGGAAGGGGTGCCCGTCCGAGGTAAAGCCCTGCATCTCGAAGCCCATGGCCGCGAAACCTTGGGCAACATGGGCGAGATAGGCGTGTCGCGGCGCGTCGGGATCGCTGGCATCCGTCGGAAAGGCGATCAGATCGGCCAAAGCGGCGCGAAAGGCGTCATCACCCGCAAGGTTGCGAGCGAGATCGACGGCCGTGTCGCGGGGCGAGGTATCGAGCATCACGATGCGTCCTTTTCGGTCGGGGGCGAAAGCGCCATACCATTTGTCGAAAGATAGCCAGTCATGGGCGTCGGCCTCAAGCCCCTTGGTCCAACGGCCATGCGATATAGAAAGTTGTTCCCTTACCCGCGGCTGTCTCCAGCGCGATGCCACCGCCGGCCGCGCGCACGATATCGGCGACAACGAAAAGGCCAAGCCCCGTACCGCTGAGTGTCTTGGTGGTGAAATACGGCTCCCATATCTTGGCACGCGTCGCATGTTCCATGCCGGGGCCGGTATCGGCGATGGCGAAAAGCGCAAAGGGTGCGCTGGGGATCACGCCGGTTTCCAGCTTCGCCCCCGTCGGGATGGCCGAGGCACGGCTGAGCGACAAGGTAATGCTTTGCGCCCCGTCACCGACCGCCTCGCGGGCATTGAGGCCGAGGTTGAGCAACACCTGCATCAGCCGCATCCGGTCGCCCATCACCTTGAGGCCATGATCACCGACCTCGGTCATGATCCGCAGACTAAGCGGCGCACCGATACGCAAGATGGCCACGGCCTCGGCAAGCAGTTCGCCCAGATCGATTTCGCTGCACTGCGATTGTCGGCGACCAAGCTGTCGGATCGGATCAAGCAGCGCCACCATCTGTCGGGCCGCGAAATGGATTTCCTCCAGCACATCGCCCTGTTTGTCGAAATGCCCTTGCGTGGCGGGGTCGGACAAATGTGAGACGAGGGCGACCAGATTGGTCAGATCATGGGTAAAGCCCGCCGCGATCAGGTTCACGCTTTCCTGACGTTGGGCGCGCTGGACATTGTCGCGCATGGCCAGCAATTCGCGCTCGGTCTTGTTGTGCGCCGTGACATCGCGACAGATCCAGATCACGCTTTGATCCGGCATTTCGGTCAGGCGGAGTTCCGCCTCGAGATCGCTGCCATCCTTGCGCCGCATCACGGCTTCGCCGTGCCACTCGCCGCTATTGTGCAATAGTTCCAAACCGAACTCATACAAATGCGCGATCGCTTCGGGCGCGAAAAGCGACGGCCAATGGTTGCCGATCAGATCGCGCGGTGTGACATGGCCCAACATGCGTGTAAGAGCGGGGTTGGCGTCGACAATCTGCCCTTTCTCATTGGTGATACAAAGACCCTCGCCCGTGGCGGTGATCGCGGCATCGCGGCGGATCAATTCCGTTTCAAGCGCTTGTTGCGAGGAGATATCAAGCAAGACGCCAGAAATCCGCGCGGGATCGTCGTTACCTCTTTGATCGGCGACACCCCCATGCAAGGCGCACCATGTCCATTCGCCCGCATGATTGCGCAGGCGCAATTCGGTGTCGAAACGGCGTTTCTCGCCGCGCAGCACCGCCTCTAGCGCGCGTTCGAAGACAGGCCTGTCTTTTGGATGCATCAACGTTTGCCAACGCGCGAAGCTGAAAGGGGTCAGATCCGCAAGCTCATAGCCCAGCAACGCGGCGAAAAGCCGATTGATCCGCAAGCTGCCTTTTGCGATGTCGAACGACCATGTGCCGACTTGCGCGCCGATCACCACATCATGCAGGTCGCGCTCGGCTTCGCGCAGGGTGGTCAAATCAACCATTTGCCGCAAACGCCCACCATCAAGGGTGTCGCGCTCGATCAATCGGAAGAAGCGGCCATCGGGCACACGGAATTCGGAGACATGATAGGGGTTGGTGCGTTCTGCCTTGCGCTTGGCGATCCAGGTGTCGACGGCCTCGGGGGCAAGGGCGATACCACCATGCGCGATGAAACGACGAAGCACCGCGTCAAAGCTCATGCCAAGGGTCAGCGGGCCTTCGGGACCGGGATAGAGATTGGCATAGGTCGGGTTGCACAGAACGAGATGGTCGGAGGCATCGTAAATACCGTAGGCATCCGTTGCGGCCTCCATCGCGGTGGCAAGGCGGGTGCGCATTTCATGCAGTGTGGCGCGGGTCAGATCAGGGTCGGGTTCATAGGTGACGATCACCTCGGGCACGCGGTCCGTGATGCGGCGTAGATCCATGCGCCGCAGGTACTGCTTGCCATCGACACCATACAGCGTCACCGGTGTGCATGGCATGCCGTCCAAAACCGATCGACATGCCCGTATCAGCTCCGGATCGGTCGCCAGCAACGCCGAACATTCCGAAATCGGGCTTTGCAGCGCATCTTGTAGCGGCGCGAAAGCGGCTGTCGCATCGGTGGATGCGTAGGCCAATGTCAGTGATTGATCGATGATCAGGACGAGCATTCTGCGTTCTTGCGTATTTTGCCGACAGTCAACAGAAATCCTTAGTTGTCAGCTTTTCACTAAAGGGCGCGTGATGTGCGTAAGCGCCTTAATTTATCACACAAATCTCAGGGTCCATCACGGCGCTGACAAGGCACAGAGAGGACCAAACTATGTTTAAGTCTGTCTTAGGTAAAACAATCAGTCACCAACTCAGGTCAAATCGCATCCGGTTTGATTGAGCAGTATTTCAGCGCACCGGCGTTGCGATATGGCAAAGCCCCAAAGTGGCGGAGAGACAGGGATTCGAACCCTGGGTGGAGTCACCCCCACAACGGTTTTCGAGACCGCCCCGTTCGACCACTCCGGCACCTCTCCGCGCTTTGGGTCAGGGTCAGTGGGCGGGGATTTAGCTGGCATGGCGTAGCTGCGCAAGGGGGCAATGGGCGTAACCTCGCCGCCAAACGTGCCCGATTGACAAAGCCGTGGTCAAATCATCGTGGAAGTGGTGGAAATCGGCCCACCGCGCACTCATTTACACGCAACCATCCCATTGCGCCGGAGTTTTGCCATGCTGCGCCGACCTTTTCTTGCCCTTGCCATCGCGAGCGTGTCACTGACGGGTCAGGCGGGCCTGGCCCAGAGCGCGCCGCCGTCGATGCAGGCGCAGACAACCCCACAAGACGCGGTGCCCGCCTCCGAATTGCGCGCGCTGCTCGCGGCCATGGGACTTTATGATATCTTGGCGATCATGGCAGCCGAAGGGCGCGACTCGGCCCCTGACCTCGAGGCGGATATGTTTCCGGGGCAGGGTGGGGCGGCATGGATGGCGACCGTGGCCAGCATCTACGCCACCGACAAGATGACCGCTGCATTCGAAGCGGCCTTGCCTGTCGCGCTTTTGTCCGACGCCCACATCGCGGCCTTGCGCGGGTTTTTCGAAAGCGATCTGGGCGCGCGCATCGCGGCAGGTGAAACTGCCGCGCGGCAGGCCTTTCTCGATCCCGAGGTCGAGCAGATCGCCACCGATCTGGCCGAGGATCGCGCGGCGCAAAACCATCCCCGCATCGCGCAGCTGACCGAATTCAACCTCGTCAACGATCTGGTCGAGCGGAATGTATCGGGCGCGCTCAATTCGAACTTCGCCTTTTTCCGCGGATTGTCGGATGGCGGCGCCTTTGCCGCGCCCATTCCCGAAGAAATGATGCTGGCGCAAGTTTGGGGTCAAGAACCCGAGATCCGGGCCGAAACCGTGCAATGGCTGTTTGCCTATCAGACGCTGGCCTACGAGGATTTGTCTGATGCCGATCTACAGGCCTATATCGACCTGTCGCGTTCGGATGCGGGCCGCGCGATCAATGCCAGCCTTTTTGCGGCCTTTGACACGGTCTTCAATGCCATCAGCCATGATCTGGGACGCGCAGCGGCGGGGTTCATGGCCGGCGAAGATACCTGAGCCGTCAAGCGCCTTGCACGCTTGACACTGCTAGGTCTTTGGGGCAAATGCGGGCTTCCGACGCCGCCCCCATCAGGGCGGTTTTGGATTTTGATGACATGACGCCCCGACCGGGGCGCGCTGCCCGAGGCGGGGATATCCCCCAAGAACACCTGTTACGACAGGGGCCACAGGGCGCGGGAAACAAGAAGGAACTGATTGCGATGTTCGCAGTCCTCAAGACAGGCGGCAAGCAATACAAGGTGCAGGCGGGTGATACCCTGCGCGTTGAACGGCTGGCGGCAGAGGCGGGTGAAACCGTCCAATTCAACGACATTCTGATGCTCGGCGGCGACAAGCCCAGCGTCGGCAGCCCGATGATCACGGGCGCGGCCGTTCAGGCGACCGTGATCGATCAGATCAAGGGCGAAAAGCTCATTCACTATGTGAAGCGTCGTCGTAAGCACTCCTCGCAGCGCACCAAGGGCCACCGTCAAAAGCTGACGCTGATCCGCGTGACCGAGATCTTGGCCTCCGGCGCTGACAAGACCGGCGTGAAGGCCGCGATCGGCACCGGTTCGTTGTCGGCCGCCGACAAGGCCGCGATGGCGCCCGCGTCCAACAAGGGTGCCGCACCCAAGGTGGCCGCCAAGGCCGCCGCCGCACCCAAGGCCGCAGCGGAACCCAAGGCGGCAGCGCCAAAGGCCGCAGCGCCCAAAGCCGCCAAGGCAGCGGTTGCCGGCAATGACGACCTCAAGAAGCTGTCGGGCGTCGGCCCGGCGCTCGAAAAGAAGCTGAACGAGGCCGGTGTCACCAGCTTCGCGCAGATCGCAGCTTGGGGCGCGGACGATATCGCGGCATTCGATGAAAAGCTGAACTTCAAGGGCCGGATCGAGCGTGAAGGCTGGGTCGATCAAGCCAAAGCGCTGATCGCAGGCTGAGGAGAGAGACGAAATGGCACATAAAAAAGCTGGTGGTAGCTCCCGTAACGGTCGCGATAGCGCGGGTCGTCGTCTGGGCGTGAAGAAGTTCGGTGGCGAAGCCGTCATTCCGGGCAACATCATTTTGCGTCAGCGCGGCACCAAATGGCACCCCGGTGCCGGTGTTGGCCTTGGCAAGGACCACACGATCTTCGCAGTTGTCGAGGGTCATGTCTCTTTCGCCAAGGGCCTCAAGGGCCGCACCTTCGTATCGGTACTCCCGGCGGCCGAGGCCGCAGAGTAGCGCCGTAGCCCGAGACGGGAAAATGTTTCGAGGGGCCGGCGCGATCGCCGGCCCCTTTCGCTTTTCGGTCACAGTCTTGTGCGATTGCTGCGCACATCCCACCTGATCGGGATGGGGCGGACGGTTTTTTAGGGTGGAGGACTTGCAGGGATGAAACAGGAAACGATTATCGCACAGCCCGTGATCGAGACGGCGCGGATGCTGTTGCGCCCCTTGCGCAATGCCGATGCGGGGCTGATGCGGCTCTATGCCGGGGATCGGCGCGTGGCCGAAATGACCACCAACATTCCTCACCCCTATCCCCCCGGCGCGGCCGAGACCTTGATCGGGCAAGCCTTGCGGGCCGATCGCGACATGTTCATCTGGGCGATGGATGCCGCCGAGACCGGAGGGGCGGAGTTTGTCGGACTGATCACGCTGACCCAGCTGGACCGCGACCAGACCGAGATCGCCTTTTGGGTCGCCCCGACCATGTGGAACACGGGCTTTGCCTCCGAGGCGGTGCGCGCGCTGATCGCGGCAAATCCACTGGCGAGCCAGACCATTTTTGCCAGTGTCTTTCAGGACAATCCCGGCTCTGCCCGTGTGCTGACCAATGCGGGGTTCGACTATCTGGGCGATGCAGAGGCATTCTCGGTCGCGCGGGGGGCCAAGGTTGCGACATGGACCTATTTGAAACGCCTCGCATAAAGGCGTAATGACGGGCTTGCGGCACGCGCCGGGGGTTTTGCACCCCCGGACCCCCGCAGGATATTTATGAAACGAAGAAGGCGCGGACCGGGTGACCGGCGCGGTCGGTGTTAGAATGAAATTCCTGGACCTCGCCAAGGTTTATATCCGCTCCGGCTCGGGCGGTGGCGGATGCGTCTCGTTCCGGCGCGAGAAATTCGTCGAACATGGGGGGCCTGATGGCGGCGATGGCGGACGTGGCGGCGATGTCTGGGCCGTGGCGGTCGATGGGTTGAACACGCTGATCGATTTTCGCTACCAGCAGCATTTCTTTGCCAAGAACGGCATTCCGGGCATGGGGCGGCAACGCACGGGTGCGGATGGCGACGATATCGTGCTGCGTGTGCCGGCGGGCACCGAGATCCTCGACGAAGACGAAGAGACCGTGATCGCCGATCTGACAGAGGTCGGCCAAAGGGTGCTCTTGGCGCAAGGCGGCAATGGCGGCTGGGGCAATCTGCGTTTCAAGACCGCGACGAACCAAGCCCCGCGTCGGGCAAATCCGGGCCAAGAGGGGGTCGAGCGTACGATTTGGCTCCGCCTCAAGCTGATCGCCGATGTGGGGCTTTTGGGCCTGCCAAATGCCGGAAAATCCACTTTCTTGGCCGCAACCTCCAATGCGCGGCCCAAGATCGCCGATTACCCCTTTACCACGCTGCATCCCAATCTCGGCGTTGTGGGTGTCGATAATGCCGAGTTCGTCATTGCCGATATCCCCGGCCTGATCGAGGGCGCGCATGAGGGGCGCGGGCTTGGCGATTTGTTCTTGGGCCATGTGGAGCGCTGCGCGGTGCTGTTGCATTTGGTCGATGGCACCGCCGAGGATGTCGCGGCCGATTACGAAGTGATCATCGGCGAGTTGGAGGCTTATGGCGGGGAGCTGGCCGAAAAACCGCGCATCACGGCACTCAACAAGATCGACGCGCTGAGCGACGAAGAGATTGCCGAGAAAGCCGCAGCGCTGCGCGCAGTCTCGGGCGGTGATGTGATGCTGATGTCTGGCGTGGCGCGCACCGGCGTGACCGAGGCACTGCGCGCCTTGCGCGCACGCATCGATGCGGGGCGGCTGCGCATGCGTGCCGGTCGCGAGGAGGTCGCGCCTTGGCGACCCTGATCGAGACCGATCTGCCCGTCTTGGATCAAGCGCGCAGGCTTGTGGTGAAAATCGGCTCGGCGCTCTTGGTCGATCAACAGACAGGTGCGCTGCGCGAGGCATGGTTGCATGCGCTGGCCGAGGATGTCGCGGCCTTGAAAGCGCGCGGTATGGATGTGATCTTGGTTTCTTCCGGTTCTATCGCCTTGGGGCGCGGCGCGCTTGCCTTGGGCCAAGGGGCATTGTCGCTGGACGAGGCGCAGGCGGCGGCGGCTGTGGGCCAGATCCGTCTTGCCCGCGCTTATGAAGAGGCGCTGGCCCCCCATGGGATCGTGACCGCGCAGATCTTGCTCACCCTCGATGACAGCGCCGATCGCCGCCGCTATCTGAACACGCGTGCGACCTTTGCTGCGCTTTTGTCGCGCGGCGCGGTGCCGATCGTGAACGAGAACGACACCATCGCCACCGATGAGATCCGCTATGGCGACAATGACCGGCTGGCCGCGAATGTGGCGGTGATGGCTGGTGCCGATATCTGCGTGCTCTTGTCAGATATCGACGGGCTCTACACCGCCAACCCGCGCGAGGATGCGAGCGCACGCCATCTGCCTGTCGTGGACAGCATCACGCCCGAGATTGCGGCTATGGCGGGTGATGCCGGGACCGGTCTGTCGAAGGGCGGCATGAAGACCAAGCTGATGGCCGCGCGCACCGCGACGGCCTCGGGTTGTGCCATGGCGATCGCCCAAGGGGGCGAGATGAACCCGCTGCGGGCCATGTCGCAAGGTGCGCGGGTGACATGGTTCACCGCCACGCTCGATCCGCAGACCGCGCGCAAGCGCTGGATCTCGGCGATGAAGCCAAAGGGCATGCTGCGACTTGATACGGGGGCGGCGGCGGCGCTGGCGCGGGGCAGCTCGCTCTTGCCCGCCGGCGTCACCGATGTGACGGGGGATTTCCACCGCGGCGATCCGGTCGCGCTCGAGGGGCCGGATGGCGCACGGTTGGGGCTGGGTCTGTGCCGCTACACCGCAGAGGAAACCCGCGCCATCGCGGGCCACCGCTCGGACGAGATCGCTGCGATATTGGGCTATCCCGGACGCGCCGCCCTCGTCCATCGCGATGACATGGCGGTCTGAGGGGGCGGGGCATGCATGGGCTTTTCTTCGACGTGCAACCCAAGCCTGGGCATATGCCGCATTATTTCGAGCATGTGAACCGGCTCAAGCCGATCTTGGCGGCGCATGAGGGGTTGGTTTTCCTCGATCGCTATCAACCACGCGAGGACAGCGGCGCGCTCTTGTCGCATCAGCTTTGGGCTGATGAGACGGCCATCGCGCGGTGGCGCGCCGATAGCACCCATCGCGCCAGCCAGGCGGCCGGGCGGCGCATCCATTTCGACGGCTACCGCATCCGCGTGGGCGAAATGGTGCTGCATCTGACGCAAGACGCAGCCGCACCCGATCGCGACCTGCCCGATGGGCGGCTATTGGTGGTCGCCTATGGGGATGCGCATGCCGGCTTGGATCTTCCCGGCGCACGGCTTTATGAAAGCGTCAACCATCCCGGAAATTGCGTGGCCTTGGCGGGTGATCGTCGCCGTACGGATGCTTTGGATCTTGCCCAACGCGCAATGGATCAAGGCGCGTGCGATCTACGGATCTTTGCCATCAATCGTGACTACAGCCTGACCGACCGGGCCGAGGCGCCGACCCGATGAGCCGCAGCACCATGGGTTTCACCTTTCTGGAAATACGCATATCTTGAACCCTCAACCCGCGAAAAGGCCGAAGCGATGCAGGATCTGACCCACGACAGCACCGATGATATCGCCCGCATGATGGCGGAAATCGGCGCGCGTGCAAAGGCGGCCGCCGCGATCCTTGCCACAAGCAGCGCCGATGATAAGCGCCGCGCGCTTGACGAAGCGGCGCGCCTGATCGGCGCGCGCGCGACAGATATTCTGGCCGCAAATTCACAGGATATGGCCTTTGGTCGCCAAAAGGGGCTGTCGGAGGCGATGCTGGACCGGTTGGAATTGACACCGGCGCGGCTTGACGCCATCGCAGCCGGTCTGCGTGCTGTCGCGGCCCAAGATGACCCGGTCGGAGCCGTGATCGCGCAATGGGACAGGCCCAATGGGCTACATATCGCGCGGGTGCGCACGCCCTTGGGTGTCATCGGGGTGATCTATGAAAGCCGCCCCAATGTCACCGCCGATGCGGGCGCGCTTTGCCTGAAATCGGGCAATGCGGTGATCCTGCGCGGTGGCTCGGAAAGCCTCCATTCCTCGAGTGCGCTGGTCGATTGCTTGCGCGCGGGGCTTTTGGCCGCTGGTTTGCCCGAAGATGCGGTCCAGCTTGTGCCGACGCGCGACCGTGCGGCGGTGCGCGCGCTTTTGACGATGACCGAATTCGTCGATGTGATCGTGCCGCGCGGCGGCAAGGGGCTTGTCGGTCTGGTCCAGGCCGAGGCGCGCGTGCCGGTCTTCGCCCATCTCGAGGGCATTTGCCATGTCTATATCGACGCCGCCGCTGATGCGGAGAAGGCGCTTCGCGTGACGCTCAACGCCAAGACCCGGCGTACGGGGATTTGCGGGGCGGCGGAATGTCTGCTCATCCACCGCGATCTGACCGAAACGATCGGCAAGGACGTGATCGCGGCGCTTGTGGCCGCGGGTGTCGAGGTGCGGGGCTGTGCCACGCTCCAATCCCTGCCCGGTGTCGTGCCTGCGACCGAGGCCGATTGGGGCCACGAATTTCTCGACATGATCATCGCCGCGCGCGTGGTCGATGATATCGATGCCGCCATCGCCCATATCCGCCAATATGGCTCACACCATACCGAAAGCATCCTGACCGAGGATGAGGGGGCGGCGGCACAGTTCTTCTCCCAGCTCGATAGCGCGATCTTGATGCACAACGCCTCGACCCAATTCGCCGATGGGGGCGAGTTCGGCATGGGCGGCGAGATCGGCATCGCCACGGGCAAGCTGCATGCCCGCGGACCCGTGGGGGCCGAACAGCTGACTTCGTTCAAATATCTGGTAACCGGCGACGGAACGATCCGGCCCTGAGCATCCGATCGCGACGACCCGACAGGGCGATGGCGGCGCTACATCTCCAGCGGCATGATTTCAGCCACTTCGACATGGCCGCCGCCTGCGACCATCGGGTTGCCGGCGGCCATTGCGCAGGCTGCATCCATATCGGCCGCTTCAATGATCGACCAACCGAATGAGGGGTTTTCGACAACATCGCTGACCCCGGCGGCGGAGACTTTGCGCGATTTGCCAACAGGTTCGCCCGCATCGAGCATCGCAGGGCCAATCGCTTCCATCCAGGCACCCCATGCGGCCATCTCGGCCTGCCCCCCCGCTTCGGTGGTGGGCGGGGTGAAATCAGGTTCGGCATGATAGATGAAGAGGAACTTCGGCATCGACATGTCCCTTTCGACGGATCGTAGGATGGTGATGCCCAACAAACGGATTGCGCGCTCATAGTCAACAGAATGACTGAATTTCCGTGTCACGCAAATGACGATATTT
>NZ_CBFIIK010000053.1:0-16833 GCF_965662675.1 Roseicyclus sp.
GGCGGTGGGGCCGAGGTCATGACGGGCGCCCGCGATGTCGTGCTTTGAGCCAATGGTGCTTCGGCCTGTGGGGGGGCGGCCTGTGGGGGGGCGGCTTGTGCCGGATCGACAGGATTGGCCTTGTCCAGCAGGGATTTGGGCGCAGTTTGCGCCGACGGCTGGCCGTCGCGTGCGCTGATCTTGGCCAGTTGCGTCGTGATGGGGGATTGCGCGGCCGCCACGACCGGCGCGCGCGATGTCGCGCTGCTGGCCGAAGGCACCTCGGCCTCCGGTGACGCGGCAGGGGCCAGTTGGGCCTCGGTGCGCGCGGCAGGGTCCAGCGTCGATTTGGGCAGGGTTTGCACGACAGGCTGGCCGTCACGGGGGCTTGTCTTGGCCAGTTGCATCGCCACGGACGGCATCGCCATCTGCGCGGACTTGGTGGCATGCGTCGCCAGGGTGACCGGATCGGGTTCAGGCGGCAGTACGCCCTTTTCAGATGATGCAAGCAAGGGTGTGACGGGCGATTTCGCCATAAGCGTGGGTGACGGATTTTCATGCCCGGCATCAGGCAGGACGCCGTTTGGCTGGGGCGCATCGATAAGTGGTGTGGGCGCAATCCGTGGCAGCAGCGCGTCGCCGTTCGGGGCTGTGTCGTCATGCGCCGCCGCTTCACCACTGGGCAATTGCGTGGCTTGCACCTCATCCATCAGCAAGGCGGCCTTGGGCAAAAGCGCCAATGGCAACAAGGCGCTGGCCTCATCTTGTGGCTGGTCGGGCGCGGATGCGGCAGGGCGCGCCTCCGCTGTCTCTGGCGCAAGCTGTGGCGCCGCCCCAGCCACAAGGTCGTTTTGGGGTGGCGCGATGGCGTTATCCGTGACCGGGTGCGTGGCTGCACCAAGCGCAACAGGTGACGTAATTGCTGCTGCTGCTGCTGCTGCTGTTGCTGTTGCTGTTGCTGTTGCTGTTGCTGTGGTGAGCGCCGTTTCGATGGGC
This sequence comes from Roseicyclus sp., assembly GCF_965662675.1. Taxonomy (GTDB): domain Bacteria; phylum Pseudomonadota; class Alphaproteobacteria; order Rhodobacterales; family Rhodobacteraceae; genus Roseicyclus. The sequence continues at coordinate 976 of NZ_CBFIIK010000053.1, forward strand.
TTGGCTAGCCCTGCCGTACCTTCTTGCACCAAGTTCCGTTTGGTGGTTGGCGCGGCCAGCCCGGCATCCGTCACGGCCCTGCCTGCCTGCAGCGCAATTACGCCAAGCGCGGGGTCAAGCACCAAGGCATCGCTGATCGTGAAACCCTCAAGCGTGGTCGGGGGCGCCAAGGGCATCGGCTGGGTAGCGCCCGCCGTATCTGAAGGCACTTCGCCCGGATGCGCGGCAAAGGCACCAACCCTAAAGGTAGAATGCGCCGCTGCGATCGGGACCGGCGCCATGGCCGACAACGCATGCTCGTCGGCAACCAGTTCTGCCGCTGAACCTTCGGGTAAGGCGGGGGGCAAGCTGGCGGGCAAGTCAGGGGACAAAGCGCCATCGATCGCGACTTCTTCCTCGGACACCACGGTATTGGTCATGGTGAAAAGCTGTTCGAACCCGAAGCCCGCAACCGGTCTGACCGCGCGCGCAAAGAGACCGGGCTCGACGCCCTTTGGCTCTATCGAATTGGCGATCGCTTTCATGGTCATGCCTACCCAGGTTGATCAAAACAGGTCATACAGACCCACATCAAAACGCTGACTTGCAAGAAAAATGCCAAGCGACATGGGCTTGGCCCTAGTTTTTCGGCTTTGCCCCACGCGGGGGCATCTGGCCTTCAGCACGGTTTTCGCGGCTTTCGATTTCACTTCGCCGCGCCATGACGCGACGTTCTTCCAGGATGGTTTCACGGTTCTTATGGCGCATGAGCGCCGCGCGCGCCTGCACCAATTCGGTCGTCAAAAAGGCGCTGCGGTTGTCGAGCAGTTCGAGTTGTTCTTGCATCTGACGCCCATACCACGCCCGAGAGCGCAATGCAGAGGGCGCCATCGGCTCATCAAGTGGCGTGTTGACCGCGATGAGCCCGGTCAATTTCTCCTGTACCGCCTGCGCACGTCCGATCTCGCCGGACAATTCGCCAACGGCCCTTGCCTGACGTCGCGCCCGCAGCGCCTCGCGCAGTTTCATCAAGCTGATCAGGCGCTCGGAACGCGACATGGCACGATCATTCCCCCATCATCGCAATCAAGCTCTTCTGGCTGTCGGCAAAGCGCGCCGGCTCGTTCGGGGCCTGTTTGATGAAACCCGTGAGATTGGGCCAAAGCGACACGGCGAGATCCAAATCCGGGTCTTGGCCCGATTGGTAGCCACCCATCAGCATAAGGTCGCGATTTTCGAGATAAAGCGACACGAGCCTGCGGAACCGCATGGCGGCGGCCTGTTGGCGCGGGGGGGTGATGTCGGACATCACCCGGCTGACCGAAGCCGTGATATCGACCGCCGGGTAAATGCCCAGCTGGGTCTGGCGGCGCGAAAGAACGATATGGCCGTCAAGAATGGCGCGCGCGGTATCGACCACGGGGTCATTTGTGGTGTCATCGCCATCGGCAAGAACGGTGTAGAAGGCGGTAATCGCGCCCTCGCCCTCGGCCCCGGTACCGGAGCGTTCGACCAAGGCGGGGATCAGCGACACGACCGACGGCGGATAGCCCTTGACCGTTGGCTGTTCACCCAAGGCAAGACCGACCTCGCGGCGGGCATGGGCCACGCGCGTCAGGCTGTCCATGATCAACAAGACCTCTTTGCCCTGCGCGCGGAAATACTCGGCAATGGCGGTGGCACGATGCGCGCCCCTGATACGGAGCAACGCCGAACGGTCGGCAGGCACGGCCACGACGACGACCTTGCGGCGCGCATCGCCGCCCATCACCTGTTCGACCATGGCACCCACTTCGCGACCGCGCTCGCCGATGAGCGCCATGACGATCACTTCGGCCTCGGAAAAGCGGGTCATCATCGACAGCAAAACCGATTTGCCGACACCCGAGCCCGCGATGATCCCCAGACGCTGGCCACGCCCGACCGACAAAAGCGCATTGACCACCCGCACGCCCACATCGAGGGGTTGGGCCACGGGTTTACGCGCAAGCGGGTTCAGGGGCCGGCCCATCAGGGGCCAGCTATCATCCAGAACGAGCGGTCCCAGCGTGTCGAGCGGATTGCCCTGCGCATCGATCACGCGGCCCAGCAGTTCGGGGCCGACCTTGATCCGGTTGTCGACCTCGATCGCCGTCACCCGCGCCCCGATCTCGACGCGGGCATCAAGATCGTAAAGGAACAAAAGGTTCCGCCCATCTCGCAGGCCGATGACCTCGGCCTGGGCGACTTCATGGCCGGTGGTCTCGACCTGACAGACAGCGCCAACCAGAACGGGAAACCCGTCACATTCAAGGATCTGACCGTCGAAGCGCGTCACGCGGCCAGAGGCCATAAGGCGGCGCTGGCCGGGCAGCGCGGCAAGATCGGCGCTTACCTTCTCGAGGATGGTGTTCATGCCTCGTCCGCCTTTGGCTTGGCGGCGGAGCGCGCTTTTTTGCGCGCAGCAGGTTGGCCAAGAATGCGATCCGAAAGTCGCAAGCCGTCGACCACGAGATCGACATCCCCGCGCGACAACTCGACCGAGGTGACGATGCGCATGGAAGCAAGGCTATCGGAGCTCGCGATCAAGGCCTCGATCGCGGCCAGGTCATCGGGATGCAGACGCAAGATCGGCTGGCTTGCTTGGGCATGGATACGGTCGGCCAATGCCTCGATCCGTTCAAGGAATGCGTCGGGCATCGTGTCGATCTCAAGGCCAGCGCGTTCCGAGGCAAGCCGCAAGACAGCCTCGGCGATATCGGCGCGCAAGCCCGCCAATGCATCGGCCGCGGGATGCGAAAGCGCCTGCGCGACCGCCTCGAGCACTTGGGTCGCCATGCTCAAACCGTCGCGCAGCTCTGCTTCGGCCTCGGCACGGCCAGCTGAAAAAGCTTCGGCGCGGACCTGCTCGAGTGTGCCCGGATCGATCGAGGGGCCGGTATCGGCCGCGATCGCAGGCTCATCCGTCGTTGATAGCGCCGCGAACTCCTGCCCAGTGGCGTCTTGATCGGCCCATACCATGCCATCTTCATCGTCACCATCATCAGCCATCAGACCCTCGGCTGTGCCGGAAGGCAATTGACGCGTTCCGGCAGGCGTATTGCGCGCTTGCACGGCGAAATCGCCCTCATCTTCGGGTAGCACGGCCTGATATGTGCCGTCGTCATCCTCGGCGGGATGCGCGGGTGCCTTGACGGAATTATTCGGCGCATCGGGCATAGGCACATCTGCGCGCGCTGCCGCCTTGTCGGCTTCGCGCTGCTTTTGGGCAAGCTCCAACAGGCTTTTCGGACGAAAGGCATCGGTCTTGCCCTGCGGCACCGCCTGCGAGGGGCGATAGGTCTCGGTACGCGCCGCCGCGATCAGCCGCGTGATCTCGGTCTCGTCGAGAGGCGCCGTGTCTGACAGGGTAGCCTCGGGGCTGGTTGGGCTCGGGTTCATGGCTTAGACCATCTCGTCGCCGCCGCGCCCGGCCAAAACGATCGAACCATCATCCGACATCTTGCGCGCGACATCGATGATCTGCTTTTGCGCCTCTTGCACCTCGGTGAGACGGACAGGGCCGAGCGCTTCCATTTCATCCTTGATATTGGCAGCCGCACGGGTGGACATGCATCCAAACAGCTTTTCGCGTAGCAACTCGTCTGCGCCTTTGAGGGCCAGCACCAGCACATCGGTATCGACCGAGCGCAACAAGGTCTGAAGCGAGCGCTCATCGGACATCACAAGGTTGTCAAAGACGAACATGTTGTCCTGAATGGCTGTCATCAGGTTCTTGTCGGCCTTCTTGATCTCTTTCATGATCCGCTGTTCCATCGCGGTCTTGGTGAAGTTCATGATCTTGGCCGCCGCCTTGACGCCGCCGATTTGCGAAGCGCGCAGGGTGGTGTTGGCCTTGAACTTGAGCTGCATCACCCGCTCAAGCTCGCGCACGGCATCGGGCTGCACGGTTTCGAGCGTGGCGATCCGGCCGACGACCTCGGGCTGCAGATCATGGGGCAAAAGCCCCAGAACATCGGCGGCCAGACCGTAATCGAGATAAGAGATGATCAGCGCGACGATCTGCGGATGTTCATCCATGATCAATTCGGCAATGGCGCGCGCATCCATCCAGTCGAGAATATCGATCGGCCGCTCGGACGAGGCGGGGGTAATGCGGCTGAGCACCGACTGCGCCTTGTCCCCGCCCAGCGCCTTGGTCAGCACGTTGCGAATGTAGTTGCCCGCGCCCAGACCGATGCTTGTCTGTTGCTTGATGATGGCCAGAAACTCGTCGAGCACGAAGTTGACCGTCTCTTGATCGACGCCTTGCACCGAGTACATCGCCGCCCCTAGGTGCTGCAACTCACGCGGAGAAAGGTTCTTGAGGATCTCGGCGGCCTCGTCTTCGCCCAAGAGCATCATCAAGATCGCCGATTTCTGCGTACCCGTCAGGGTATCGAAAAGACGATCCTCTTCTTCGGCGGGTGTGGCGGCTTCGGGCATTTGGTTCGTTCCCCTGATGTCAATGGATCGGCAGGCAGGCCCCGGCTTGGGCGATCAGGCCTTTTGATCCAATTCCTTCTTCATCATCTGCTTGAACACGTTCGACACGCGGCCGGCCTCGTCGCCGACGATCATACGAATGATGGCGACTTTGTCGTCGTAGGTATTCGCGGTATCGAGCATCTCCAAAGAGATATTGGACTTCTTCGGTTTGAGCTTGGCCTTGATGTCTTCCAGCGTTTCGCCGTCGCCGACCTCGACCGATTCCAACGCCTCGGCCTCTTCCTCGGTCAAGCCGCCATTCCCCATCGCGCCACCACCAGAAGGCACAAGCACACGGTTGAGAAGCGGGCGGATAACCCCAAGTGTAATGACGGCAAGCAACATGACGGTCACGAACTGCTTGGCAAGCTGCTCGATCCAGTCGGTCTGGAACCACGAGACCGAAACACCTTCGAGGGTCGAGACAAAGGGCTTGGCGGTGACGGTCAGCGTATCGCCGCGCGCGGGGTTCAAGCCAATGGCACTGCTGACCAGCCGTTCGATATCGGCCATGGCCTCGGGCGACATGTTTTCCGGCCGCTCGAGCCCGGTTTCGGCGTCGATCACCATCTGGGTGCGCAACAGCAAGGCCGCGTCGATCTTAATGATCCGGTTCGAAGGCGCCATTGTGGTCGAGACCCTGCGGCTGACCTCGTAATTCCGCAACTCGCTGCTGGAACGGTTTTCGGTCTGGGACGATCCGCCCGCGGCGGCCGCCAAGCCATCGGTGATCTCGCCTTCGGTCGGTGCAGTGTTCGAGGTGGCACCGGGCACGCCACGCGCCTCGCTATTGGCGCCGACATCGAGGGTGTTTTGCTCGCTGCGCAGCGCTGTCCCCTCGGGGTCGACGCGCTCTTCGGTGACTTCGCTCCGGGTGAAATCGATCTCGATATTGACCTGTGCATTCACATTGCCGGGGCCGACGATCGGGGTAACAAGCGACTCGATCCGTGAGCGATAGATACCTTCCAGCCGCATCCGGTGTTGCAGGTTGGTATCCGACAAGATCGACGCCGGATCATCGAGCGATTTCGACAAGAGCCGCCCCGACTGGTCGATGACGGTCACATTCTCGCGCGCCATGCCGGCCACCGAGGTCGAGACAAGGTTCACGATCGCCTCGACCTGACCCTCATCCAGCCTGCGGCCAGAGGCCAGCTGCAAAAAGACCGAAGCGGTCGGCGGTTCTTGGTGGCGCACGAAGGCCGAGCGTTCGGGTAACGCAAGATGCACCCGCGCCGACTGAACAGCCGAGATTTCGTTGATCGAGCGGGCAAGTTCGACCTCTTGCGCTTGCTTGAGGCGCACCATTTCAACCGAGCGCGACACGCCCATCGGGATGTCATTGAGCGCGGCATAGCCTTCGGGCGCCGAGCTGGGCAAGCCCTGGGCCGCAAGGCTCATCCGCGAGCGGTGGTAATCGCCGACCGGTACCAGCACATCGCCGGTTGCCGGATCGAGGCTGACACCGATGCCGGCATTGGTCAGCGCATCCACGACATTGGCCTTGTCCGCCTCGGACAACGAAGCATAAAGCGTCGTGCGCGCGGGTTCACGCATGTAAAGATAGGCTGCCAAACCCAGCACCACCGCAAGCGCCGCGATGATCGTGGGCAAGGCGCGCTGAAAACTCGGCTGCGCCGTGACGCTGCGCAAGCTTGCCAGCATATTGCCGCCCGACGGCACCAATGCAGAGCCACGCAGGGCGGCATCTTGGGTCATCTGGGTGCGTGTTGTTGTCTCTGCCATGCTCAATACCGTTCCTGATGGTCGCCTGTGCCGCTATGCGTCAAACGGGCATGTTCATGATGTCTTTGTAGGCACTCAGCGCCTTGTTCCGGACGTTGAGGGTCAGCTGGAAGCCAAGCGACGAGACCTGTTGGGCGATCATGACCTTCGCGAGGTTCTGCTCGGTGCCCGCTTCGAAAGACTTTGCCAGCGCGGATGCGTCGTTTTGTGCCGAAGCCACGGATTTCAGCCCGTCGGCCAGCCTTTGCGAGAATTCCGGACCGGATGCCTTCGGCGCGAGCGCCTCCTGCGATTTGGCCAAAGACCGCAGATGGGTCTGATCGACCTGATACTTGAGCCCGCCGATATTGGTCATGCCACCTTCTCCTTGCCGCTTGCCGACAGGGTATGGCGCGCCAGCCAGTCAGGGCGCATCTGAAGCGAGCGGCCGGTATCGAGGATGATGTCGGCCGGGGTGATGCAGCCATTCGCATGCAACACCAAACCCCGCTGGATGACGTTTTCCAGTTCGCGCACATTTCCCGGCCAGTCATGGCGTTCCAGCACATCGACGGCCTCTTGCGTCATCCATGGAATGGATGCGCCCGCTTCGGCATGTCGGCGCAAAAGCCCGACCGCAAGCGGCAAGATATCCTGGGGCCGATCGCGCAACGGCAGGGTTTCCAGCGGAAAGACATTCAGCCGGTAGAACAGATCTTCGCGAAAGCTGTTGCGGCGGACTTCCTCGGCCATGTCACGGTTGGTCGTCGCGATCACGCGCACATCGACGGCGACCTCTTTTTGCACGCCCAGCGGCGTCACGCAGCGTTCTTGCAAGACGCGCAGCAGCTTCGATTGCAGCCCGATCGGCATCTCCGAGATTTCGTCCAGCAAAAGCGTCCCGCCATCGGCCGCGCGGAACAGACCCTTGTTGGCCACCGATGCACCGGTGAACGCGCCCTTCTCATGGCCGAACATCATCGCTTCGAGCATGTTCTCGGGGATCGCCGCGCAATTGATCGCGACAAAGGGCTTGTCCGCACGCGGCGAGCGGGCATGGATGAAACGCGCCATGACCTCTTTTCCGGTGCCGGTCGGCCCATTGATCAATACCGTCACATCCGCCTGCGCGACACGGCTTGCCACCGCTGTCAGCTGCATGCTTGCCGGATCGGCCGCGATCATCGAAGACAAACCAAAGCACAGGATTTCCGCGGCAATCGCTTGTCCATACGCGCCCTGCGCTTCGTTTTCGCGCAAGGCGAGGCGCTGTAGCTTGCCCTCCAACTCCTCGCGGATCGTGAAGGCCTCGGCGGCCTCGTCGATCACGACGACACGCATCGGGCGCAGGCCGCGGGCCCGCTCAAGCATTTTCTGCGATCCACCCAAGCCAGCTTCGGCAGCGGCGGACATCACGATGATCGGCGACTTCTCGGCGGGCTCGGAGGGCCAACCTTGAACAAGCTGCACCGCGATGCCCCGCCGACGGATCAGTTCCGCAAGGGCTTGCGCACCCACGAAATCCGTTTGGTCCAAGATAATTCTGGTCACCCCTGTCCCCTTCCGCGTTTGCGAACTCGCGCTTGGCAAGGAAGAGGCAAGAAGCGCGCCAAACAGGGCGCAGCTGTTGGAAACTTTCCAAAAAATTCCTACAAAACATTGTTATTTATTAATTTTTTGGAAGCCATTTATCCTCGCCACATATCGCGGCACCCTCCAGAAAACGGCCCTGTCGGAAAATTGGCACCCGCTTGCGATTGGTTTGGCCTAACCTTGGACCGAAAACTGACACATCGCGGCCCGGCGGCCCGGTTCGGCACGCGTCTTGCAGATTTGACGACCACAAGACACAGGAGCAGCACATGAACCCCAACCTGATCGGCGCGATTATCTTGGTGACGATCCTCGGTGCTGCGGGGGGGGTCATGACATGGATGGGGCTGTTCGACCGCAGCGGAACAGCCAGACTGATCGATGTCAGCGTCACGCTGAGCAATTCTTGCCCTGTCGAAGACATCTATTTCATCGCCTATGCGCCCGAAAGCGGGCGCACCGCGCGCTTCAGCAACGGCGTGGCGAATATGCGCCTCGAGCGCGGCGAGATCATCCGGCTGGCCATCGACCCTGCCTATGCTGCGGTCCGCTATGTCGGCTATGACGAAAAAGCGTCGCGGAACGTTGCGCTGGTGGCCGACTGCACCTCGAGCGAGCGCCAGAACATGATCACCCGCACCCTACGCGAGCAATTCGGGAACTAAACAAATCTGCAAATTGACCGTTTAAGACACTGAAGAGAAAGCAAACAGTGGTAAAGAATATGAACCTCATCCTCGCCCGCTCGACATATATCCAGGATCACAAGGTTCAGGTGAGCGACATTTCAGATCCCCACACGACCATCTTGCTGGTGATGCAGGAGTTGAACAAAAACCTGCGAAAAATCACAGATCAGGAGAGCCGGCCCGCAAAGCTGCGCACGCAGTTCACCAATGCCTTTACGGCCATTTATATCCTGCAAACCAGCCTCGACTTCGCGCGAGGCGGCGAAATCGCTGAGAATCTCTTCCGATTGTACGAATACTGTCGCCAACAGCTGTTGAAAGCCTTCGCCCGCAACCCGGATCATAGCCTTGCAAATTGCATCGTCTTGCTTGACGAAATCATCCAAGCATGGGAGGGGATTGGCCAAGGCGCTGGTGGCAAGTCTACCTGAACTCAGTTCAATGTGGGTATTTGAATGTCGAAATACTGCCCGGAATGGCTCTTGTCGGCGACCATAGCGCTTGTTGCACAGCGCTATCTGGCCTCCCCTTTTGGGCTTGACCTGTTCGCCAAGAAATACGCCAGTATCTTGTCCGAGCGATATCTGGAGATTGGTCCAGATCTGATCGAGCAAAGCGCAGAAGGCTTTCTGCGGGTGTTGGCAGAGGCAGAGGCGGATAATGCAGACGCTGTTCTTGGCTCATACGCGTATCATCGCATCACCCGCGCGGAAAACGGCGAGCCGCGCCGGATCAAGGGGCTGTTTTCCTCTGCATTGGATGGAACCCGGACCGAAGAATACAACATCGACCAGATAGTCAAAGGGTTCAGACCGTTCTTTTTCTTGCTCCGATCGAAGCCAACGATGGCCGCGCCCATGTCTTGGACATGGAAACAGATCGAGAACGGCGAATGGATCACCGAACTGCCGGATGTTGAAATCAGCCTGTTGGATAGTTTCGACGATTAAAGCTGACCGCACCAAGATATGCGGTAACGCCTAGGCCCAAACGTCAACAACGCCGCCAAAGCGCGGAAGTTCCCTATTTGGCATCGTCGATACGCGCGCCATGCGTGTGGCCGCGCTGTCATGCATATAGGTGGGCGACAAAAGCGCACGCGCCATCAGAGCATTTTCCGTAATTTCGGTGGACGGACCAAGCGATGGATGAAAGATCGTGACCTCGGCCCGATTATGCTCAGATCGCTTGCTGCGATCAAAAGCTTGCGGCGGCATGACGCCCTCAAGCGTTTGGCGCAAATCCGGCATGATCCTTGCATAACCAGCCTGTGAAGATGCCTGTACCGCGCCCAGCCCCACATGGTTGGGGCGTATTGCGGTCATGGGCAATGGCAGGTTCGGATCCAGCAAGGGCGTAGGCCTTGGGCAAAGATTATGTCTGAAGGCAGGATAACACCTAAAAGGCGATTATTCCAAGGGTTCAAAGCCGACGGAAGCGTCGCGAAACCCGCTCAAGGGGTTGATTGATGACGCGCAAAGGATTGGTCGCTTTCCATGATCGTCATATTTGACCTAAAGATGTATGATGGAAGTAATTTATACATGTTCAACTCTTTTACCGAAAGCGCTGCTTCAGTTCGTTCAACACGATTTGATAAGTTCCGTTATCTTGCCAAGATGGGCACGGCACGAAATTCAATCGATCAGAAAAATATGGCGATGACAGGATCGCATGCATGACGAAAGACGCTCAAAGCCTGTGTGATTTCAACCGCCGCATCCGCGAGGCGGCGACGGCGGGCGACCTCGAGGATATGGTCGTTCTGGGCGAGAAGCGCCGTCAATTTCTCGACGCACTCCCCCAGTCAGCAAGCGGGCGCGGTGCCGACCTCATCTCCGCCCTTGAAGAAGCGGCCAGTGATAACAAGGGCTTCGTAAGCGCCATCGAAAGCGCGATGCAACAAGCCCGGGCACGCGGCAAGATCACCTTGCAGGCCCGCCGACGTTATCACAAGACCCAGACAACCCTTTGACGACATCGGAGCACCCATGTTTTTCCGACGTTCCAGCCCCAAAACACCGACAGCGCCTTGCCAAAGCTGTTCGCGTATTCGCGCTTTCCTCGCGATCGCGGGCCTTTTGATCATCGCTTTGCCGATATTTGGCGAAAAGGCTGCACCGATCGCAAAACTGACCCCGATGACGATCTCTCTTGGCCTCGTCGGCATCGGCATGATCGCCTTCATTGCGCGCTGGATCGCATGGCGACGCGAGAACGCACAGAAACAAGAAAACCCCGATCATATCACGGATGAAATCGCCTGAGCGCGAAAAGCCGATTACGTCGTCCCGACCCGGAACGACGGGTGTCAGTCACGGAGTATTGTGACCTTTCTGACAGCTTCGAACACCACGACTGCTGGACTGATGGCCAAAAACGAAATCGAGTACACCACCGTTAACCACGTTTTTGTAACACCCGGCTTTTCATATTCGCCACTTCCTCCTCTGACAAATCAAAGCGGTTTATCAGCTCTTTCAGCAAAGCATCTTCTTCCTGGGTAAGAACCCCATCTTCATAGGCATGCTCAAGTTCTTGCTCGAAGATCATGCGCCGACGCGCCACCCGCTGAGAGAAAGAGGAAGAAATGATGCCTGCAAACATGGCAACGGTCGAAACACCAAGTAGCGCAGTTACCGATGATATGAATTTGCCGATTGGCGTGACCGGAGAGATATCGCCATATCCAACCGTCGTCAGCGTGATCAATGACCAGTACATTGCATGCGGGATTGAGGCCAATTTCTCGGGCTGAGCGGCGCCTTCAGCATAATACATAAGCGCAGAACTCAGGACGATCGCGATACAAAGGATATACAATGTCGCAACGAAAGCGCGCCTTTCATCCAAAATAGCACGAATAAGATCCTCAAGGGCCGAGTTGTACCGAGAAAGCTTCAACAATCGCAGCAAACGCAGCAACCTGAGGATTCGAAGATCGGCGCCGGGGAAAAGGCTTTGCAGGTAGAATGGCATGATGGCCAACAAGTCGATCACCCCGTGAAAACTTGTCAAATACTCAATGCGGCCTCGTCGCGGCCCGCCATCATCCTCGCTGTAGGATGCACCACTCGCCCACATACGGATAATGAATTCGAGCGTAAAAAAGGCGACGCTAATCCTTTCAAATAGGATGAAAAGCTCTTTTTCGGCGTCATAAATCGGCTGGTAAGATTCGATGATGATCACAGCGACGCTGACGACAATCATTGAAATGATGACCGCATTGACTGCGCGACCAATAGGCGATGCCGTAAGGGGATCACCATCCAAAATTTGATGGACACGACTGCGTAGCGATGACATTTTCCGGCGTCCCTTAAGCATGTCGGCACAGCATAACGCTGTTTGTCATCTTATCAGGAGATCGTTGTGTTTGATGAGTCAAGACGCGTTCGTCCATTATGCAAACTGCTAAAGCTGTAGCGCAGCGGCGGGTCTGTGATCCAAAATGTTTCCGATATCTTGCCGATTGACGTCCTGTAAAACGGAAGATTTTTCAACGCCACAAGACCCGATGCGAAAATTTCTTAAGATTAGGATGGGGATTTCGTTAAGTGATCCGTCAGTGAGCACGTTGCCGGCGCCTTTCAGAAGGCCGCGCGTGACGCGTCCCGGAATTTTAGCATGTAAAAGTATCGCGCAGCGCCCGCGTCGCAGATTGCGGCACATCTGTCAGCCGCAAAATCTTTCAACCCTTCAGCGTGACCTCGCCCGCGCGGCGCAATACGTCCAAGATACGAGCCGCCGTAAGGGTGAGAAAAGGTTTCCGCAATCGCGCCAAACGCGCATATTCTTCACGGGTGCCATCTTTCATTGCGGTGAGTGACAGATCCTCAGCGATTGAAGCAGCCCTGTGCAGTCGAGACCAAGTGAAATAGCCACCGCGGCTGAGCGCAGGATTTATGGCATTGGGCCAAAGGCTTCACCGTCAGGCGGTGCGGCCGATTGCGCCGCCAGTGCCACGATCTGGGCCCATGTTTCCTCGGGCACATGGATCAATTCCTGTGCAGCTTGATGATGGTTGCGTTCCCGTTCACCGGGGATCTCGACCGAGGTAAAGCCCGGCGCAGGTGGACAAGCGCGCAGCTCTGCCAAGATCGCTTCGGCAGCGGCTTGCATCGGTCCAGCGGGCCGGAACCGCGCGGTATCGATGCAGATCAAAAGCCAGTTGCACTCAACCGTGACCGGCCCCAGCATCGCCTCGCCAATCAACTCAGCCATCAATGCCAGCGCAAAGCCCTTATGGCCGCCTGCTGGCAAAATTGCCCCGCCGTTGAAATAATCCTCCGGGTCGCGCGTCGGATTTCCGAAACGGTCGATCACACAACCCTCAGGCAAAAGCGCACCCGCAGAACGGGCCGCATGTATCCAACCGCCTGCGATCTTGGATGTGGCAAAATCGAGGATATTGGGGCCTTGCTCGCCTCCGGGAATGCCGACGCACCAAGGATTGGTCGGCAGCATCGCTTTGACCCCGCCATGCGGCGCAACCTGTCGCCATTGCTCACGCTTCCCGCCGCCCGTCAGGATCGTCAAAAAGCCCTTCTGCGCGGCCAGATCAGCGAAATATCCATGACGCCCCGTATGCCCCACATTGCGGATCGCCACCGCCGCGATCCCACTCTGCGCAGCAAGGCGACAGGCTTCGTCAAAGGCAAGGCGCATGGCGGGAATGCCGATCGCACCATGGCCATCGACCTCCGGCGCGCCTGTTGCAGTGATCCGGAAGACCGGCGTTGCGTCGGCGATAATATGGCCTGCGCGATATTGCGCTGCGTATTGGAGAACACGCACGATCCCGTGGCTCTCGACGCCCGACAAAGAGGCATCAACAAGATGCGTTGCAACCTCTTGGGTAATGGCATCCGGCACCCCGAGCGGCGCGAGGATCTCCGTGATACGCAGCTTTGCAGTTGCGCTTGGGATAGCAACACGGCCACCACGCAGTTCAAGCTTCGATGCATTGGGCAAAGCGGGGGTCATTTTCCCTTGGCGCTTTGCATGCTGGGTTTTGAGGCTGCGGGGGCGATCATGATAGCAGCGGTGCCGCAAGATCGTCGCGATGACACCAAATGGTATGGCCTGCCGCAAAGGTTTTGGGCGGTGGCGCTGTCTGGTCACAAATTGCGCCGAGGCGCTTGGGACAGCGCCGCTGAAACGGGCAGCCACGGGCGGGTGGGCTCAGTTCGACGACATCGCTGGCTGAAAGCGATGGCACAAAATCCGGGTCTGGTTCCAACACCGCGCCGAGCAAAACCTCGGTATAGGGGTGGGCAGTGGGACCGTAGACATCGACAGTTGGGCCGATCTCGCAAAGGCGGCCCTGGTAAAGCACGGCAACCCGATCCGACAACGCCTTGACCACGGCAAGATCGTGACTGACGAAGATGTAGCTTGTTCCGTTATCGCGCCGCAGATCATCGAGCAGTTCAAGAACCGCCGCCTGCACGGATACATCCAAGGCCGATGTGATTTCGTCGCACAACACAAGCTCCGGCTGGGCCGCAAAAGCGCGGGCAACCGCGACACGCTGTTTCTCGCCGCCTGAAAGCTGGCTTGGAAGCCGGTCAAGATAATGCGCACCTAGCCGCACCTGTTCCAAGAGAGCCGTTGTGCGCGCAATCAGTGCTTGGCCACTAAGACCGAAATAGAGCTTGAGCGGCTGGGCCAGAATTTGCGCGATGGTTTGGCGTGGGTTCAAGCTTTCGTCGGGATTTTGAAAGATCAGTTGCACATCTCGCAAATGCTTTGGGCTGCGATCCTCGACACGCGGTGGCAAATGATCTTGCCCCCTGAGCGCGATCTGCCCGTGCAGCGGCGGCAAGAGCCCGGCGATAGACTTCAAGATCGTCGATTTGCCCGAGCCGCTTTCTCCCACCAGCCCCAAGGTCTCGCCCTGCCGAAGAACGATATCGATGCCCTCGACAGTGGCGACTTTGGCAAGTTCGCGGCCGGTAAGCCGCTCAAGCAACCCCGAACGGGCATAGGAAATCGCAAGATCCCCCAATGAAAGAGATAGCTCGGCGGGAAGTTGCCGCTGTTGTGCATTCCGCTCACCGCTTAGCGGAATGCTACGCACCTGTTGTGGCAAGTGACAGCGTGTCTTTGCCCCATCGTCCAAGGTTGACAGCTCGGGCCGTTCAGCCACGCAGCGCTCCGTTGCGATCGCGCAGCGCGCCACAAAGGCACAGCCATCCCCTGCCCCGCCCGGCGGCGGTGGCCGTCCATCAAGCGCGCGCGGCAAGCAGGCATCCGAAAGTTTCGGGATCGAGGCCAATAGCCCCCGTGCATAGGGATGGCCGGGGTCGCGCAACACCTGCGCAGCGGACCCTTCCAATACCACTTCGCCGGCGTACATCACCGCCACGCGGTCGCAAACACGCGCGATCGCGCCCAGATCGTGACTGACATAGACCATAGCCATGCCCGTCTCTCGCGCCAGATCGCGCAAAAGCTCGAGGATATGTGCTTGCGTCGTGACATCGAGACCGGTTGTGGGCTCATCGAGTAACAGCGCTTCAGGCTCGCCCGCCAGCGCCATCGCGATGGCGACACGCTGTTGCTGTCCACCCGATAGTTCGTGCGGGTAGCGGCGGGCGATGCTGCTGGGGTCTGGCAACCTCACCTGCGTGAGCAACTCCAGAACACGCGCGGCATGCTGCGCCTCGGGAAGCGCGCTATGCAGACGCAGCGCCTCGCTGATCTGGGCCCCGACGCGCAGATTGGGCGTCAGGGATTGGCCCGAATTCTGCGGGATCAGCGCCAAACGCCCGCCGCGCACTTTCTCAAGCGATCGGCGATCTTGCGCAAACATATCAATACCCGCAAAATCCACGCGCCCCCCAAGAACGTTCAGGCCTTTCTTCAGGTAGCCCATCATCGCCAGCGCAAGCGTGCTTTTCCCCGAGCCACTTTCACCGACCAACCCAATGCTTTCACCGGCCCCCACTGACAGCGTAATATCGCGCAGCACGGGCAGCCATGCGCCCGCACGGCTACGAAAGCCGACGCTCAGCCCATCGACCGCAATGCTCGGGCCGTTTGACTTGCATGTTGAGGTCATACCGGAGCCTTCTGCGCGCGATCGATGCCAAGCGCCTTGGCGAGGGCATCGGCACTCAAATTGATCCCGATAATCAGCGACGACAGTCCGATCATTGGTGCGATGACACCCCAAGGCGAAAACGACATGAAACCGCGCGCATCTGCAATCATCAGCCCCCAATCAGGCGTGGGTGGCGATACGCCAAAACCCAGAAAAGACAGAGACGAAAAGGCCAAAAGCATCCAAGACCAGCGCATGGCACCTTCGACAAGCAATGCATCGCGCACATTGGGCAGCAATTCTTGCCAGATA
>NZ_CBFIIK010000054.1:0-16581 GCF_965662675.1 Roseicyclus sp.
CAGATTCGCGCACTGCAAGGCGCCTCGCGCAGGATACCGCGCGGGATTCCCGGCAAATGCCCCGCCACCGCATCACCAAGCATGTAACCACATTTACCCCATTTGGCGCTCGTCGGCATGGTCCGCGCACCGCCGATGACCACGCCGTCACGCATCACCACAGAATACCGCGCCAAAGGGGTATCATACTGATCCATCTCGACATGATCGTCATGCGGGATGTCCCAGCCCAATTCATCCACGAAGAAGGATTTCCGGAGCGCCAGGAAATCGTAAAAGGCCCGACCGTGACGGTGGAGGTCGGAAAAGTCGAAAGTCACATTGTACATAAGATGGCCTCCATAAGGTTAACGGAGTTCAACCATCCGACGATGTCGTTAATAACTTGTTTACGAAAACACCGTGGTTCAGATCAGGCCCGTCTTGACCGCGATGGAAACTGCATGACTTCCGTTGCGGGCATTGAGCTTGAGTCGCGCGTTCTTGAGCCGCTGCTTGACGGCGTTTTGCGAGATCCCAAGCTCGGCCGCGATCTCCTTGAGCAAGCGCCCATCTCGGACCAGCCCAAGGGCCTCGCGTTCGGCCATGGTCAATCGCCCGGTTGGACGACTGGATTCGTGTAACCGCCCCAATAATTCGCCCAATGCCGCCGCCTCGTCATCGTGGAATTCGCGGTCCTTGCGCGCAAAGCTGCCGAAGCTACGATAAGCGCCGTCAGTGTCGCGACATGACACGCTCAGACCATAGCGCAAACCGTGCCGAGCAGCCCGCCCCATGATACCCGCACGATCCGTTTCGAAAAGCGCGCTCCAACGAATGGCGCCTTGGTTGCGATAGGCCCAACGCATCACAGGATCTTCGATCATCAGGCCGTCGCGGGTGTATTCTGCGATCCACGCCTCGGGAAATTGATTATATTCGGCCTGTGGGAAACCGAAGCCGACGCGGATGGCCATGAAATACCCAGCTGGCGCGAGGGACAAGATTTCGTGCCAATTCGATACCTGAACCAAAACTCTTCCCGCCCTTCCGGAAGCTTACGCTTTGCCAACCGCCCTTATTCTATGGCACGATGCGATCAATTCAAAACGCTCCTGCCGTATTGAGGCAGGGCTTACGAGTAAGTGTGACGTTCATGACGAAGGATTTCGGCAGTCTGCTTCCCGAACTCAAGAGCGCTTATCCCATCGGGTTCGCCATTGCGCTGCACATCCGCTTTACCTCGCCCGCCTTGCTGCTTCAGGCCTATGATCCGGTCTGGATCGAAACCTATAGCCGCGAGGGGATGGTGATGCATGATCCCACAGTCAGCTGGGGCTTGCGGAATTTCGGCGCCATCCGCTGGGACGATCTTGCGCAAACCGATGCGGCTGGCGCGCAAGTTCTTGCCGCCGCGCGCGCGCATGGGTTGATCCACGGCTTCACCGTGGCGGTTGGTGATCCGGCTTCGCGCAGCGTCGCCAGTTTCGCCCGAGACGACCGCCCCGCAACCCCCCAAGAGATCGCGACAGCCGCCGACAAGGTCGCGCTTTTGCATGAGATGACGGCCGATGGTGCAACGCTGAGCGAGGGCGAACACAACGCCTT
This sequence comes from Roseicyclus sp., assembly GCF_965662675.1. Classification (GTDB taxonomy): domain Bacteria; phylum Pseudomonadota; class Alphaproteobacteria; order Rhodobacterales; family Rhodobacteraceae; genus Roseicyclus. The sequence continues at coordinate 1,588 of NZ_CBFIIK010000054.1, forward strand.
GGCGGCCTTGTCGATCTTGCTGACCAAGGACTCAGCGGCGCGTCCTTAGATCGGCGCGATATCGCCTTGCGCGCGGCGGGCGTGGAAATCGGCCTCGAAAGCGGCAAAGCGATCCTCGGCGATGGCCGCGCGCATGCCTGCCATCAACCCCTGATAATAATGCAGGTTGTGCCAAGTCAGCAGCATGCCCGAAATCATCTCGCCCGCGCGGAAGACATGGTGGAGATAGGCCCGGCTATACCCGCGACAGGCCGGGCATGTGCAATCCTCGTCCAAGGGGCGCGGGTCGTCGGCGTGACGAGCGTTCTTGATGTTGATCTGGCCCATCCGCGTCCACGCCTGCCCCGTACGCCCCGAGCGCGAGGGCAGCACGCAATCCATCATGTCGATGCCGCGCGCGACCGCGCCGACGATATCATCGGGCTTGCCCACCCCCATCAGGTAACGCGGCTTGTCGGCGGGCAGCATGTCGGGGGCGTAATCCAACACGCCGAACATCGCCTCTTGCCCCTCCCCCACGGCCAGACCGCCGACGGCATAGCCATCAAAGCCGATCGCCTTCAGCGCCTCGGCCGATTCCGCGCGAAAGTCGCGCTCAAGCCCGCCTTGCTGGATGCCGAAAAGCGCATGACCGGGGCGGTCACCGAAGGCATCCTTGGACCGCGCGGCCCATCGCATCGACAGCCGCATGCTCTCGGCGATCCGATCCCGATCTGCGGGCAAGGCCGGGCATTCGTCGAAACACATCACGATGTCCGAGCCCAAAAGCCGTTGAATTTCCATCGACCGCTCGGGGCTGAGCATATGTTTGGAGCCGTCGATATGGCTGCGGAACTCCACGCCATCCTCGGTCAGCTTGCGCAACTCGGACAGGCTCATCACCTGAAACCCGCCCGAGTCGGTCAGGATGGGTTTGTCCCAATTCATGAAGCGGTGCAGCCCGCCCAGCCGCGCGATACGCTCGGCCGTAGGGCGCAGCATCAGGTGATAGGTGTTGCCAAGCAGAATATCGGCACCCGTCGCGGCCACGCTTTCAGGCAGCATCGCCTTGACGGTCGCAGCGGTGCCCACGGGCATGAAGGCAGGTGTGCGGATTGCCCCGCGCGGCGTGTCGATCACGCCCAAGCGCGCTTTGCCCGATGTCGCATTGACCCGAAATGTGACCCTTGCGGTCATGGCTGCCCCACCCCCTGTCGACAAGCGCCCCGTCATACCGCAATTGGCCCCCGATGAAAGGGGGGTCAAAGGCGCGAAAACGCCGCCGCCTGACGCGCGGTCCAATAGACGCTCAGCATGGTATCGTCCTCGCCCGCCACCTCCCCGGTGACGACGCCTTGGTCATAAAGCCATGCCCGGCGTTTTCCATCATCGTGGCGCAGGGCGACCTGCGCCGCGACGCGCGGGGGTGAAAGCGTCTGGGCAATCGCGGCCAGCATGGGCGACAGGCCCGCCCCCGTCAGCGCAGAGACCGCGAAAATCGCCTCGCGCCGCCCCGCCATCGCGGTCAATGCATCGGCTTGCTCGGCGGGTAGGCGGTCGATCTTGTTCCAGACCTCTATCATGGGTGCTGTCTCGGCCACGCCAAGGCTGCGCAGAATCGCGGCGACATCGGCGGCCTGCTCTTCGGTTTCGCCATGGCTGATATCGCGCACATGACAAATCAGATCGGCATCGAGCACCTCTTCCAGTGTCGCGCGGAAGGCCGCGACAAGCTGGGTCGGCAAATCCGAAATGAAACCCACCGTGTCGGACAAGATGATGTCGGTCCCATCGGGCAAGCGCACGGCGCGCATCGTCGGGTCGAGCGTGGCAAAGAGCATGTCCTTGGCCAAGACCTCGGCCCCGGTCAGCCGGTTGAACAGCGTCGATTTACCCGCATTGGTATAGCCCACCAGCGCCACGATCGGGTACGGCACCTTCTTGCGGGCCTTGCGATGCAATTCGCGGGTTTTGACGACGCTGGCCAATTGCCTGCGGATGCGCGTCACCGCCTCGTCGATGGCGCGACGGTCGGCCTCGATCTGGGTCTCGCCGGGGCCACCCACGAAGCCAAGCCCGCCGCGCTGACGTTCAAGATGGGTCCAGGCCCGCACCAACCTTGTGCGCTGATAGCTCAGAGCGGCAAGCTCGACCTGCAAAACCCCCTCGCGGGTTGCGGCGCGATCGGCGAAGATTTCAAGGATCAGCCCGGTGCGATCCAACAGCTTGACGCCCCATTCCTTTTCGAGATTGCGCTGCTGCACCGGCGTGACCGGCCCGTCGATCAAAACCAGCCCAACCTCAAGATCCGCAATCCGCTCCTTGAGCTCGGCGATCTTGCCCGTACCAAACAAGAGCCCCGGCTGGGCGCGCGGCAAGCGCACGACCTCGGCCCCCACCACCAAAAGATCGGGCAGCGCCGCGGCCAAAGACACGGCCTCCTCCAGCGCGGGTCCGGGATCGCGGCGGTTCCGGTCGGATTTCAGATCTGGATGAAGCACAAGCGCGCGCATGGGCCCCTTGCCCTGCGCATCATCCCCATGCTCGGACACGTGCTGACGCGTCACTCTTCCCCATCATAAAGGCTGATGGGTTGCGCCGGCATCACGGTCGAGATCGCATGCTTATAGACAAGCTGGCTTTGGCCATCACGGCGCAACAGCACGCAGAAATTGTCGAACCAGGTGATCACGCCCTGCAGCTTGACCCCGTTGATCAAAAAGATCGTTACGGGAACCTTTGTCTTGCGGACATGGTTGAGGAACGCGTCTTGAAGGTTTTGTTTCGTCTCGGCCATCTTTATGTGTGCCTTCTTGTGTGGGGCTGGCGTGTCACGAGTACGTTAGCAACCGTCCATGCCGAATGTCGACTCTTGTGTGCAGGTAATTCACCTAAAAGATCAACCCTGTGCCGCATCTTGTCGCGTCACCGCGCTAAGTGCGCCAAAAGGTCGGGTTCAAAACGGCGATGAAAACCAAGGTCTCCATCCGGCCGATGATCATGGCGGCGACCAAGATGAATTTGGCCAGATCACCAAGGTCCATATAGGAAATCGGCGCCTCGCCCGCGACGCTCGCCAAGGGTCCAGCGGTCGCGATGGCCGATAGCGCCAAGATCAACGCCTCCTCGAAAGCCAACCCCGTCATCGCAAGGGCCGCGGTCACGGCCCCCACGGTGATCAGCAACAACATGAAAAACACCCAAGCGATGAAGGCGCCCTCGCGCCGGATGCGCCGCCCCAAACGCCCCGCACCCGCGACAGAATGCGGATGGATCAACCGGTCGATCTCGCGCACGCCGTGTTTATACAGCGCATAGATCCGAAGCAGCTTTAGCCCACCTGCCGTCGTGGCGACCCCACCCCCCATGATCACCAAGCCCGCGAGAATCAGCCCCGGCGTCGGCAATCCCGACCAGCTACGCGCCTGCGCCCAACTTTCCGAGACGAAGCCCGTCGTGGTCAAAAAGGACAAGACGGTGAAAAACGCCCCCCATAACGCAGCGAAGGCCCCGCGCAGATCATCCAGATCATCGCCCTCATACGCGGCCAACCAATGGCGCATGAACAAGAAACTCGGCAGCACCACCGCGACGAAGACCGCCAACCGCACCTCGCGGTCGCGCAAGATCGTGCCAGGCCATTCGACGCTGAACCCGTTGGAAAAACTGCGCCGTGTCAGCGCAAAGACAAAAAAGAGCGCGATCAAGACTTCGCCGATCACCCCCGCATCGCCGCCCTGCGGACCGCTGACCGCGCTGATGCCCGACGTCGACAAGGTCGACATGGCATGCATGACCGCGTGAAGTGGCCGCTCACCCGCGATGGTGAGCGCAAGCGCGAGGATCAGGGTCAAACCGACATAGATCGGGATCAGCAGTGCCGCCGCGCGCCGCAGCCGCCCTGCCGCCGTCACCGTCGCCAATTGTCCGCGCAAACTTGCACCTTGCGTGCCCGGACGCGCATCCGACGAGACCTCGAACCCGCCCAGATTGAGCGGCGCAAGCACCGCCAGCGCGGTGATCCAGATCAGCAAACCGCCGAACCAACCCACGGTCGCGCGCCACAGATGCACGGTATCGGCCAATTGTCCGGGCGCGAAGATCGGCGCCCCCGTCGTTGTCAGCGCCGAGGCCATGTCGAAATAGATATCGATCAAACGCAGATCATCGGTGGCCTGCACCATCGGCAGGGCCAGAACCGCTGGCAGCCAGAAATACGACAAGACCAGCCCCAAGAGATAGCGATGCTCGGTCCGGTTGCGCGGCGTGGTGGCCACGGCGATGCCGATGAACACCGCCGCAATCGCGAACAACAGGCCACAATAGAAAAATACACGCGAATTGTCGAAATCACCTATGGCCGCGCCATAGAAGGATGGCACAAGACTTGCCAGCGCAGCCGCGACAAGCAGGCTCACGAATATCGGCGGGCTGCGATCGGGGCGCACCATGGCGTCAGAAAAAGTCGATCGAGACCTGAAGGAGCGTCTCGACCGCGGGCACATCTGCGGCAAGCACGAACAGAACGATCACATCGCCCTCGTCGATCCGGGTCGAGCCCGAAGCCCGCACCACCTTGCCACCCTTTTGCACCGCGCCCACAAGCACGCCTTCGGGAAAATCGATATCGCGGATCTGGCGCCCGGCGATGGCCGAGGTCGACAAGACCTGCGCCTCGATCACCTCCGCCTCGCTGTCGCCGACCGAATACACCCCGCGCACACGGCCATGCCGGATATGGCGCAAGATCGAACTGACCGTGGTGGCGCGCGGGTTGATATAGGCATCGATCCCCAAGGGCGACATCAGCGGCACCAAGGTCGGATCATTGACCAGCGCAATCGACAACGTCGCACCCGCCGTCTTGGCCCTGACCGAGGCCAGAAGATTGGTCTTGTCGTCATCGGTCACGCACAGCACCGCATCAACGCGGTCGACGCCCGCCTCGCGCAGGATCTCGGCATCCAGTCCGTCGCCATGCAGCACGATGGTACGCTCCAGCGCATCGGCCGCCACCTCGGCGCGCGCGCGGGATTTCTCGATCACGCGCACCCGCATCCGCTCTGGTCCCGCCTCCAGCGCGCGCGCCACCGTCAGCCCCACATTGCCCCCGCCCACGATCAAGACGCGTTCGGGCAGCCGCGCGGTCTTGCCGAAGATCTCAAGCGCGCGACCCGCATCGACGCTATGGCTAAAGACATAGATCTGATCACCCGCGAAAAGCTGATCGCCCGGCTCCGGCACAAATAGGCTGCCTGCCCGGCGAATACCCACGACGATCGCGCGCAAGGTCGAGAACAGCTCGGACAATTGCTTGAGCGGGGTCTCCAGCACCGGGCAATCGGCGTCGAGTTGAATACCCAAGAGCTTGGTATCACCTGCCAGGAAATCCTCGGTGTCGAAGGTGGCTGGCGAACGGATGCGCGCAAGTGCTGCTTGCGCCACCTCTTCCTCGGGCGAGATCACCACATCGATGGGCAGATGATCGCGCCGGTAAAGATCGGAATAAATGGCATCGAGGTAGCTGCGCGCACGCAGCCGGGCGATCTTGCGCGGCACGGCGAAAACGGAATGGGCGACCTGACAGGTCACCATGTTCACCTCGTCCGAAAAGGTCGCCGCGATGATCATGTCGGCATCGCGCGCACCTGCACGCTCCAGCACATCGGGATATGAGGCAAAGCCCGTCAACCCCTGTACATCCAGCGTGTCGGTCGCCCGGCGCACCAGATCGGGGTTGCTATCGACCACCGTCACATCGTTCTTTTCACCGGAAAGATGGCGCGCGATCTGCCAGCCGACCTGACCCGCGCCACAGATGATGACCTTCATGAAACTTCCGTCCCTGCGGCCGCATTCAGCCCTTCAGTGGCATGCATTGGCGGCAAAGGTCAATCCACCTTGCCCCGCCTTGCACCCTTCACCTTTTCCCAAATACGCATCGCCCCGCCCGCGCCACATCTCCGCGGCAAGACGATCAAGCGATTATTCATACGCATAATTGCAGCCCCGCCCTTAGGACGTCTCTTCTTCCTCTGCCTGCTGGCGCGCCCACATGCTGGCATAGCGCCCGCCCTTCGCGATCAACAGATCATGGGTGCCGCGCTCGACGATCTCGCCCGCCTCCAGCACGATGATCTGATCGGCATCAACCACGGTCGAAAGCCGATGCGCGATGGTGATGACAGACCGCCCCTCGCCCATCATCTTCAACTCGTGCTGGATATCGCGCTCGGTCTCGCTGTCGAGAGCGCTTGTCGCCTCGTCGAGCAACAAGATCGGCGGATCTTTCAAAAGCGTGCGCGCAATACCGACCCGTTGTTTTTCGCCGCCCGACAGCTTCAGCCCGCGTTCGCCCACGGGCGTATCATAGCCTTCGGGCAAGGCCGCGATAAAGTCATGGATGCGCGCAGCGCGTGCGGCCCCCTCGATCTCTTCTTGCGTCGCCCCGGCCCGGCCATAGCCGATATTGTAGCGGATCGTGTCATTGAACAGCACCGTGTCTTGCGGCACCACGCCGATCTGGTCATGCACGCTGGCTTGCGTCACATCGCGCAGATCTTGCCCATCGATACGGATCGCGCCGCCCGTGACATCGTAGAATCGGAACAACAGCCGCCCGATGGTCGATTTCCCCGACCCAGAGGGGCCGACCAAGGCCACCGTTCCGCCGGGTTCGAGGGTAAAGCTCAACCCCTTGAGAATGGGGCGTGAGGGATCATAGGCAAAGCGCACATCCTCGAACACCACCGCCCCGCCCTTGACCGCCAGCGCGGGCGCGCCTTGTTTGTCGCAAACCTCCTGCGGCTGCTCCAAAAGGTCGAACATCTCGCCCATATCGACAAGACTTTGACGGATCTCGCGATAGACCGTGCCAAGAAAATTCAGTGGAATGGTGATCTGGATCATGAAGGCGTTGACCATCACGAAATCGCCCGTGGTCAATTCGCCCGCCTGCACCCCGATCGCGGCCATGACCATGACGATCACCAGCCCCGCGGTGATGATCAGCGCCTGTCCGAAATTGAGAAAGGCCAAGGATAGAGATGTCTTGATCGCCGCGCGCTCATAGCCCTCCATCGCGCCATCATAGCGCGCCGCTTCGCGCTTTTCGGCACCGAAATATTTCACCGTCTCGTAATTGAGCAAACTATCGATCGCCTTTTGGTTGGCGTCGGTATCTTGCTCGTTCATCTCCTTGCGGATCTTCACGCGCCATTCGGTCACCGCAAAGGTGAACCAGACATAAAGCCCGATGGTGACCACCAGCACGATCAGGTAGCTGATATCGAAAACCAGCGCCAAGATGATGCCGGTCAGCAAAAGCTCCAACACCAGAGGGCCGACCGAGAAGAGCATGAAGCGCAACAGGAAATCCACGCCCTTCACGCCGCGCTCGATGATCCGGCTAAGCCCGCCCGTCTTGCGCGTGATGTGATAGCGCAGCGACAGTGCATGGATGTGCTGGAACGTCTCGAGCGCCAATTGCCGAAGGGCGGCCTGCGCCACACGGGCGAAAACCGCATCGCGCAATTGCTGAAAGCCGACATTGGCCGCGCGTGCAACGCCGTAGGCGACCGTGATGCCCACGGCCCCCATCCCCAACAGCCAAGCCGGGCTTGCCCCCTCGCCGGTCAGCACATCCACGGCGGCCTTGTAGACGAAGGGCGTGCCCACGCCCACCAGCTTGGCCAAAAACAAAAAGGCCAGCGCCGCGATGACGCGGTTTTTCACCCAAGTTTTATCCTCGGGCCATAGATAGGGCGCCACCTTGCGCAAGGTGCGCCAGCTTGAGCGCCGTTCACGCGCGCCTTCGGTCTCGGGAGCGGGGCTTGGTTGATGGACCGCGGGCCTTGGGCCTGCGGCGCTGGTCTTGGCTTGCATGGAATGATCCTAGCGGGCGGTCTGGCCCACTACCTAAGTCGCGATCCCGGAAATGGCCAGAGCGATCAGGGCGCAGTGCCTGTGCGTGGAAGATCAGGCAGGGCGAAGATCTGGCCGGGAAAGATCAGGTCAGGATCGCGGATATCACCCCGGTTTTCTTGGAAAATCTGCACATACAAGATGCCGTTTCCAAAATTCGCCTCGGCGATCCCCCACAAGGTGAACCCGCGCTGCACGGTGATGACCGAGCTGCCCGGCGCGGCCAGCATCGGGTTCTCGCGGATACGGGCGGGATCTTCGCGCAAGAAGGGCGTCTGCACCGTCGCGGCCACGCCACCATTCGCATCAAGCTGTTCGATGCGCAGCGTATAGGTGCCTGCCGCGACATCGGACAGCGGCACGCTCCACTGGCCGCCCGCATCGACCGTCGCCGTACTGACCTCCCGATCATCAAGCATCAAGCGCAGCTCTGCATCGGCAAGGCCACGCCCTGCCAGCGTCACGCCACCCTCATCATCATAGGTGATGGCGTCGAGTTGGACAGTCGTGCCGCCCTGATCCTCGGCCCCTTGGGCCACGCGGATGCCGTCTTGTCCGGCGATCAAGACAGCGGGGGCTTGCGGCGCAGCCGCAGCTGCTTCGGCGCTGGCCATTTCGGCTGGCGCGGCGGCTTGCGCTGTCGCGCTTGCGACTTGTTCCGTTTGCTGTGTTGAAGGCTCGGCCGGTGTAACCGTGGTTGCGGCGACATCAGCCGTTGCCGTGGCGCTTGTCTCTTGCGCAGCCGCGGTGATTTCAGCCGGTGCCGCTTCGGCCGCCTGCGGGGCGACTGCGGTTGCGGCTGGATCGACGGTGCTCACGCCTGCGGCCAGTTGTGATCCCGCATCCGCCCCTGACGGCGCGGCTCCGGTATCGGCTGCGACTTGCGCTATCGGCGCGGCGAAAGGAGCGATCAGCACGCTCTCACCACCAGCGGTGACCGTGCCATCGGCCCCAACCGCTTCAAGGCTCAGAACCCGCGCCAGATCAGAGGGGTCGATCGCCAGCATCGCCACGAAATTCCCCGCATTATCCGCCGTGACGGTGTCGAGGATTTCGCCATCGAGGCGTAGCACGACGCTATCGCCCGGCGCGGCCTGCCCTGCGATGACGGCGTTGCCCTCGGCATCGACACGCACGACATCGAGCTTGGGTGGGATCGGCGCAGGTGCTGCTGCGACGGCGGCGCTTTCGGTCGGGGTTTCCGGCGCTGCGGCTTGCGCAACCGCATCATCGACCGCTGTGACGGGTTCAGCCGCTTGTTCAGCCGCGGGCGGCGTTTCCATGGCCACAACAGGCGCGGCAGGCTGCGGCGCGGCGACGGCCTCGGCTGGCGGCACATCCTCTGGCGCATCGCGCAACGTGACGAAAGCAACTGCACCCGCAAACACCACTGACCCGATAATTCCAGCCCAGAGGATCGCTTGATTGCTTGCCCCCGATGCGCCCGACGTAGGTGTCGCCATCGCTTCTTTGTCTCCCCGCCGCAAAGGCCAAAGCCCTCGGCATCCCAATGCCATCGTGAAGATCACGGCCCCCATGCCGCTTGAGACCCCCACCAGTTCAGCCTATCAGGGGGGAAACCTCGGGCAAGTGCAAGGGATCACGATGAAAACGCTCTCTGTTTGTGTCTATTGTGGCGCGCGTCCCGGTGTCGATCCTGCCTATATGGCGGCCGCGACGGACCTTGGCCGCGCCTTGGCCGAGGCCGACATGCGGCTGGTCTATGGCGCAGGCGATGTGGGCATCATGGGCGCGGTGGCACGCGCCGCGCAATCAGCGCGTGGAGAGACCTTCGGCGTGATCCCCGCCCATCTGATGGCGTGGGAGGTGGGCAAGCGCGACCTGACCACCTTCATCGTGACCGAAACCATGCATGAACGCAAAAAGGTGATGTTCATGAATGCCGACGCGGTGGTCGTGCTGCCCGGCGGCGCGGGATCGCTGGATGAATTTTTCGAAGTGCTGACATGGCGTCAGCTTGGCCTGCACCAAAAGCCAATCTATCTGCTTGATATCGCCGGGTATTGGCAGCCGCTCATCGCGCTCATCGACCATGTGATCGCGCAAGGCTTTGCCGAGGATAACATCAAGGGTTTCATCAACATCGTGGCGGATGTGGATGACTTGATGGGCCAGCTGGCCGCGATGTCGCCCCCCGCGTCCTGAAACGAAAACGGCCCGCACATGGCGGGCCGCGTTCGATGCAATGGCGAGGCTCAGCCGACCAGACGGGCGGCCACGTTTTCCCAATTGACCAACTTGGTCAGGAAGTTCTCCAGATAGGCGGGACGCTTGTTGCGGAAATCGATGTAGTAGGAGTGTTCCCACACATCGCAGCCCAACAATGCTGTCTGCCCGAAGCACAGCGGGTTCACGCCATTCTCGGTCTTCGTGACCTTGAGCGCCCCATCCTTGTCCTTGACCAACCAGCACCAGCCGGACCCGAACTGACCCGCGCCTGCGGCCGCGAAATCGGCTTGAAACTGGTCGACCGAGCCGAAGCTTTCCACGATGGCTTTTTCCAACTCGCCGGGCATGCCGCCCTCGCCGGGGCCCATCATTTCCCAAAACTGGTTGTGGTTCCAATGCTGCGAGGCGTTGTTGAAGATCCCGTTCTGAGCGACGGCCCCGGCCTGATACGTGCCGGTGATGATCTCTTCGAGGCTCTTGTTTTCCCACTCCGTGCCCGCGATCAACTTGTTGCCGTTGTCGACATAGGCCTTGTGATGCAGGTCGTGGTGATACTCCAGCGTCTCGCGGCTCATGCCGAGGCCGGCCAGCGCATCATGGGCATAGGGAAGATCGGGAAGTGTGAAAGCCATGTGATGGGCCCCCTCGTTCATGGTTGCAAGTCAAGGCACAGATGGAGCGCGGCGTAGGGGCGCGTCAACCCCGACCGCTTTGCCGCGGGCCGAAAAACCCAACCGCCCTGCCCCTTAATGATAGCCCACAGCGCCACCCGGCTGGGCAGAAACAGAAAGCAAACCAAAGACATAGCGCGCGACCGAGCGGAAACAGATCATCCGCGCCTCGGTCTCGGCCTCAAACCAGATCGCGCCTGCAACCTGCTGCATCCGCGTGCGCCGCATCTCGCCCAAAGGCAACCCCGCGATATCCGCGGGGGTGATCTTGGCGATCACATCGCGCAGCGGCCCGGATCGACCGCTTAACGCAAACATGGCGCGCGCATCGGAAACATTGACCACCAGATGATGCTGGCTGCCCAAAGCCATGCCAAGATCAGCCACCAGCGCGTCGGCCTTGGCATGGTCGCATAAGATCATCACCTCGTCGGGCGACATCCACGCCAGTTGCATACCCTGCCCCGCGCTGATCATGCGGGCCGCGGGCATTGCGACACCCGTGATCTTTTTGACGGCCTTAGATGCGGCCACGAGATCGGTGCGCAGGGTGATCATGCCCTGCAACCCCATCTCGCGGATCGTGATCGCGCCGTCGAACTGCGCGCCCATCAGCGCGCTCTGCATCGCGTCAGACATTCTGCTTTTCCCCCGCCGGATCAAAGAACACCGGGCTGACGATGCGTGCCTTGATGGTCTGCATCTCGCCCTTGGCGGTCTTTTTGGTGGTGTTGAAGGTGATCACCTCGCCCATCCGATCAGGCCCGTGCAGCACAAGCCCCATCGCGATCCCGCGCCCCAGCGTCGGCGAAAAATAGGTCGAGGTCACGCGCCCTTGGGTGTTGCGCTGGCCATTTGCGTTCGTCCCATCGGCCAGCGCATAAGACCCATCAGGCAGGACGGAGCCATCGAGCGTTTCCAGCCCCACCAGCTTCCACCGGCTGGGGTCGGTCATATGGCTGCGTTCCTGCGCGCGCTTGCCCAGATAATCCGTTTTCTTTTTGGAAATCGCCCAATCGAGGCCCAAATCCTGCGGGATCACGGTGCCGTCGGTTTCATCCCCGATCATGATGAAGCCCTTCTCGGCGCGCATCACATGCAGCGCCTCGGTGCCATAGGGAGTGATCGCAAATTCGGCACCGGCGGCCAACAGCGCATCCCAAAAGGCGCGCCCTTGCGAGGCAGGCACGGCAATCTCGAACGATAACTCGCCCGAGAAAGAAATACGGAAGGCGCGCGCGTCAAAGCCGCCGATCCGCCCCTCGGCCCAGCCCATGAAGGGAAGTGCTGCATTGGACAGATCGAAATCCGCCCCAAGCTTTTCCAAAACCGCCCGCGCTTTCGGGCCGACAACCGCGATTTGCGCCCATTGCTCGGTGACATTGGCAGTATAAACCTGCCAATCCCACCATTCGCATTGAAGCCAATCCTCCATGTGCGCATGGATGCGATCGGCCCCGCCCGTGGTCGTATGCACAAGGAAGGTCTCGGCATCTAGCCGCGCGACCACCCCGTCATCCATCAAGAAACCGTTCTCGCTGCACATCAGACCGTAGCGGCATTTGCCCGGCGCAAGGCTACTCATCATGTTGGTGTAAAGCATGTCGAGGAACCGCCCCGCATCAGGGCCCTTGACGATGATCTTGCCCAAAGTCGAGGCATCGAGCAGCCCAACACCATTCCGCGTGGAGAGGATCTCGCGATTGACCGCATCGCGGTGGCTTTCGCCCTGCCTCGGGAAGCAATAAGGGCGGCGCCAATAGCCCACCGGTTCGAAATACGCGCCATTCTCTTCATGCCAATCTTGAAGAGGCGTGCGCCGCAGCGGCTGAAAAATCGCGCCGCGCGCCTCACCGCCGATCGCCCCCATCGATATCGGGGTATAGGGCGGACGGAAGGTGGTCGTGCCGACGCGCGGGATATCTTCATCCAAAGCTTTAGCAAGGATCGCTAAGCCATTTATATTGCTTAGTTTACCTTGATCTGTTGCCATGCCGAGCGTCGTGTAGCGCTTGGTGTGTTCGACGCTTTCATACCCCTCGCGTGCGGCCAGCTGCACATCCGAGACCTTGACGTCGTTTTGGAAATCCAGCCACATCTTGGCCCGTTTCTTGACCCCAGCCCCCTCAGGCATGACCCAAACTGGCTGCATTGGCGCCTCAGCGGCAGACATTGCCATGGGCGGGTTGCCCGCGACTTTTCCATGCTCGGACAAGACCTTGCCAACCGATGTCATCGCATTCGCCATGGTCTCAGCCGCCAAAAGCGCACCATCGGCCGCACCGGCGCAAAGCACGAAGCCCTGACCGTTTTGATCGGTCGGCGGGCGATCATGATCTGGGCGGAAAAAAGCACCCGCCCGCTCCCAGATCAGCTTGCCGCCGCAATGCGACCACAGATGCACGACAGGCGACCAACCTCCCGACATGGCGACCGCGTCGCAGACCACATCTTCCAGAACCTCGCCCGTGCCATCCTGCGCGCACAGCTGCACCGCCACGACCCCGCGCAAGCCCTTGACCTGCGCGATCCCCATGCCGGTCAGCACACGCAGGCCGCGCGCGCGCGCCTCTTGCACCAAGGGGCCATCGGCCTCAGCCCGGGCATCGACGATGCATGGCACCGACAGCCCCGCATCATGCAGCGCCAGCGCCGTGCGATAGGCATCGTCATTATTCGTCACCACGACCGTGCGCTGGCCCGGGGCGACGGCCCAGTTGACCACATAATCCCGCATGGCTGAGGCCAGCATCACGCCCGGCTTGTCATTGCCCGCGAAACTCAAAGGCCGCTCCAGCGCGCCGGTGGCCGAAATGATCCGACCTGTCCGGATGCGCCACAGCCGATGGCGCGGCGCATCGCTTTGCGGGGCATGATCGGTCAGCCGCTCATAGCCGATGACATAGCCGTGGTCATAGACACCCGCCACCATGGTCCGCGGGCGTAGCGTAACATTTGGCATCTTCTCAAGTTCTTGCACGGCGTCGTTGACCCAATCACCCGCCGTGCGGCCATCGACCTCCACCCCATCGACAGGCGCGCGGCCACCCCAATGGGCGCTTTGTTCGCACAAGATGACCCGCAGACCCGCACGCCCCGCTTCCAACGCCGCCTGCAACCCCGCGATCCCGCCGCCCGCAACGACCAGATCGACATGGGCATAGAATTGCTCATAGCGGTCGGGATCGGCATGTTTGGGATCGGGCGCGCGACCCAGACCCGCCGATTGACGGATGAAGGGCTCGAACACATGTTTCCACAATGGGCGCGGATGGATGAAGGTCTTGTAATAGAACCCCGCCGGCAACAACCGCGGGATCAGCGCATTCACCTCGCCGATATCCCAATTCAGGCTTGGCCAATGGTTCTGGCTGGTGGCCTGCAACCCATCGAAGACTTCTGTCAGCGTTGCGCGCTGGTTGGGCTCATGGCGCGCGCCCGTGCCCAGGTTGACCAGCGCATTGGGCTCCTCCGCGCCGCTGGCGACCACACCACGCGGGCGGTGATATTTGAAGGACCGGCCCATGATCATCTGCCCATTGGCCATCAGGGCTGCCGCCAGCGTGTCGCCCGGATGGCCCACCATCCCTTTGCCGTTGAAGGAAAAGCCGATTTCGCGGCTGCGGTCGATCAACCGGCCGCCGGTGGCAAGGCGGATGCTCATGTCAGGCTCCAATCGGGGCGGCGGGCCTGGATGGCCGCGATGATATCGGCGGGCGGCTCGGTCGTTTGCGCGGGGTAAGTGCCGAAGACCTCCAGCGTCGCGGTACACCGCGCGGCCAAAAACCACTTCCCGCAGCCCATCGCATGGCGCCAGCGTTCGAAATGCACGCCCTTCACATTGGGACGCAGGAACAGATAGCCCTCGAAATCATCATCCGACGATCCCGGCCCAAAGCGCTTGAGATGCGCCTCGCCGCCTGCGGCCAATTCGGTCTCGCAGGCCTGCACACCGCAATAGGGGCATTGGAACGTCAGCATGCGCGCGCCTCATCTTTGCTTTTCAAATACTCTCGGGGGGTGAACTGGCCATAGGCCAGGAGGGGGGCAGACAGCCCCCCAGTAACCACCGCCATCCGCGCCCGGCCCATCAATGCGCCACCCCGGCGGCCACGCTCTCGTCGATAAACCGCCCCTCGCGGAAACGATCCAGCGAAAAGGCCTCGGCCAGCGGCGAATGCCCCTTGGCCATCAACTCCGCCATCGCCCAGCCCGACCCCGGGATCGCCTT
>NZ_CBFIIK010000055.1:0-16488 GCF_965662675.1 Roseicyclus sp.
AGCGGCGGCGACGCCCGTCTCAAACCGTCGCGCGACGATGGAGGCGATTTCGAGATCGGCCATGTACGAGGACAAGATCATAAAAGGGGCCATGGATGCCGAGACGCCCGGAAAAGCCATCGAGCTGGGCCTTGGCCGCATCGACGCGGGCCTGCCAATCGCCGGTCAGAACGCCTGGCAAGAGAAAATCCTGAATCTCGAGGTCACGTTGCCCCGCGATCAGCCAGTCGCGGAAGCGAGCGAGATCCGTGACCATCAAGGCCGCGCCGATTTGGATGGGTTGCATCAAAACACCTGTTTTCCTTGACGCCAGACGGCTTGCACGACCGGCTGGCCTGCGATCACGCGAACGGCGACAAGATCGGCGCGCAAACCTTGCGCGATCCGGCCGCGATCACCAAGGCCCGTCATGCGTGCGGGCGCATCGCTGACAAGCGCGATGGCGGCGGGCAGATCATGCGGTGTGGCGGGATCTGCGGCGAGCCGAAAGGCCGCATCCAGAAGCGAGCGCGGCACGTAGTCGGAGGCCAGCGCATCGACGAGACCGTGGGCCAGCAATTCGGCCACCGCGATATTGCCCGATTGGGACCCGCCGCGCAGGTAATTCGGCGCGCCCATCACGATGGACATGCCCTTTTCGCGGGCGCGTTGTGCGGCTGCCAACGTCGTCGGGAACTCCGAGATCGCCATCCCGTCGGCCGCGGCCTGATCGGCGTGGTCCGTGCTGCGGTCATCATGGCTCATCAGGGGCAGCGAGGCCGCGCGGCTTTTGGCCACGACATGGGCGCGTACCGTTTCACCCATGTTGCGCGAGCGATCCAGCAGATCATCCATCATGAGCTGGCCGGTGGATGCGTCCACCTCCATTTCGTGGATCATATGGTCGAACCATTTCGCCACATCGGGGCTTTGGCGGTCGCCCGGCGTGTGATCCATGACAGAAACAAGTCGGGTCAGCGGATGGGCGATGGTCGCATCAAGCAGCGCCATTGTTTCGGGATCGGAAATCTCGCAGCGCAGATGCAGCAGGTGATCTGCGCGCAAAACACCTGCGGTTTGGCCCTCAGACAAGGCGGCGACCAGCGGTTCGAGGATTTCGCGCCGTTCAGGCCGTTTCATGGAGGCACCGACCGAAAGGCTGTCGAACACGGTCGTGGTACCGCCCGAGATCACCACCGCATCATGGGCCATGAGGGCTGCCAAGAGCGGCCAGATCACACCAATCCGCGGGTGGGTGTGACGCTCGACATGATCAGTGTGCAGATCGACGATACCGGGGATCAAGAAAGCACCACCGAGACTAGTGCCCTCGCGCACCGAACCTATGCCCGCGATCACGCCATCCTCGATGCGCAGCGCGCCCTCGACGATACCGCGCGGGGTAACAATGCACGCATCGCTGAGCGTAAGGGTCGGGGCAGGGTTGGTGTCGAGCATCGCGCACTCCTTTGGCTGCCGCCCTCTGGAGAGTGTGCAGGTAACAGTAAAATCTCGCGCAGATGATTGTTTTGTGACAGCGCACAGGGGGGTGTCTCTCGCGGTATGGGGCGCGACGGCTGAGGCGCTTGCGGCCTATTGGTTCGTGATGCCGGCAATGGCCTTGCGGCGGTCGTATCTGCGCTTTGTCATGAATTCTTCATCCCGGCGACATGGCGGTCTTACAAAACTGCAACAACGCTTGACCGCGCGGGGTGCTGTGGTCGCGGGCCGCAGATCCACGATTTCCGGCGTGGCGGTTAAAGGGCAAAATCCATGTTGAAGATCGAGAAACTGGGCCGTCGCTTTGGTCAAGACATGGTCGTGAACGCCGCCTGCGTCGATATTCCAGACGGCCAAATGCTGGGCGTGATCGGTCCGAGCGGCGCGGGCAAGTCCACGCTGTTGCGCATGATTTGTCGTTTGGTCGACCCAACCGAAGGACGCATCTTGCGCGCCGATGTTGATATTGCCCAGCTTACGGGCCGCGACCTCCGGGAATGGCGGTCTGATTGTGCGATGATGGCGGCGCAGTTCAATCTGGTCGGTCAGGTGAGCGCGATGACCAATGTGCTGTCGGGCCTCTTGGTGGGCATGCCGCATTGGCGCACCAAGGCACGCATCTTTACCCCGCGCGAGCGTGCCCAAGCCATGCAGGCTTTGGCGCGCGTAGGCATGGCACACGCCGCGCAGCAGCGGGTCGAGGTCTTGTCGCAATCAGGGCAAAAGCGTGTCGCCATCGCACGGGCATTGGCGCAGCAGCCCAAATTCCTTTTGGCAGACGATCCGGTCGCCCAGCTTGAACCGCAACAAGCCGCCGATGTGATGGCCGTGTTGCGCGCGATCAACCGCCAAGATGGTGTGAGCGTGATCTGCGCGCTGGGCGATCCTCAGATTGCGATGACAAGCTGTGACCGCATCATCGGCATACGCGCAGGTCGGATTGTCTTCGACGGTGCGCCCGACGCTCTTGGGCGCGCGCAGCTTCATGACATTTACGGCGTCGCTGGCGATGCGTTTATGGATGCGCCGCTTGCAATGGATATGGTCAGGGCCGCCTAACCGCGCAGAGCGTCGTTCGGCTCTTGTGGCTTGCGCGCCCGGCTCGTTTTGATCGGGTGGTTCTTTTGGCCCGTCACAAAACATTAATCTATCTGTCACTTCTGCGTCACCTGTGGCTGCAAGAAGCCCCCTAACAACGGCTGGGGGTCGCATGCTGCAAGTTGAAAACGTGACACGGCTGTTCGGCCAGAAACGCGCGGTCGATCGCCTGTCGTTCAAGGTCGAGGGGCCGCAGTTTGTGGGCATCATCGGCCGCTCTGGTGCGGGGAAATCCACCTTTCTGCGCATGATGAACCGCCTGACCGACGCGACCGAGGGTCGTATCTTGGTCGATGGCCGCGATATCCTTGCCCTCAAGGGCGCCGAGGCGCGTGGCTGGCAAAGCCAATGCGCGATGATTTTCCAACAGTTCAATCTGGTGCCGCGAATGGATGTGGCCGCGAATGTGCTGCACGGGATCTTGAACCGCCGCTCGACCCTTCAGACGATCTTCAATCTGTGGAGCCGCGAGGACATTCTGCGCGCGCTCGATATCCTCGACCGGCTGGGTATCGCCGAACAGGCTCCCAAGCGGGCCGAGGCGCTGTCGGGCGGCCAGCAACAGCGCGTGGCGATTGCCCGCGCCCTGATGCAAGACCCCCAGATCATCTTGGCCGATGAACCCATCGCCAGCCTCGACCCGATGAACGCGCAGATCGTGATGGACACGCTCAAGCGTATCAATGTCGAGGATGGCCGCATGGTCATCGCCAACCTCCACACGCTCGACACGGCGCGCCAGTACTGCGACCGCGTGATCGGCATGCGCGACGGGCGCATGGTTTTCGATGGCACGCCTGCGCAGCTGACAACCGATGTGGCGCGCGAGATTTATGGCGCGGATGACAGCTTCAACGAGGCGGCCACCTCGACCGCCATCAGCCGGCCCCAAGACAGCGCGGCCATTGTTGCGCTTCGCGAGGCGGCCAACCTCGCCTGACCCTGAGTTCCGACCGCGCCCCGGATTGGGGCAAAACCCAATGGAGAGATCCGATGAAGAAACTTGTCACCCTGCTTGCCCTGACCACAGCCATCGCAACCCCTGCTGCGGCTCAAGAGATTACCCAATTCAATATCGGCCTTTTGGGCGGTGAGAACGCACAAGACCGTCTGGCATCAAACGAATGCTTCCGCGCCTATGCCGAGGAGGCGCTGGGCGTGCCCGTGCGCCTGTTCACCCCCGCCGACTATAACGGCGTGATCCAAGGCATGCTGGGCGGCACCATCGACCTGGCGTGGTTGGGTGCATCCTCCTATGCCGCGATCCATATCGCTGACCCCGACGCCGCCTCGCCGGTGCTGGTCAAGACCAACCTCGACGGCAGCTTCAACTACCACTCGATCGGGTTTGCCCGTGCCGACAGCGGCATCACCTCGCTTGGCGACATGCAGGGCAAGACCTTTGCCTTCGCCGATGTGAACTCCACCTCGGGCTACCTCGTGCCGCTGGTCGAGCTGCCTGCCGAAGGTTACCCGATGACCGAGGGCGAGTTCTTCGGCCGCGTCGTCTTCTCGGGCGGTCACGAGCAGTCGATCATCGGCGTGGCCAATGGCGATTTCGACGCCGCCGTGGCTTGGGCCGATGGTCAGGGCGACTGGGCCGACGGCTACAATTCGGGCGCATTCCGTCGCGCATCTGATAGCGGCATCGTCGACATGAACGATCTTGTCGAGATCTGGCGCTCCAAGCCGATCCCGGAAGGCCCGATCACCCTGCGCAACGCGCTGCCGCAGGATGTCAAGGACACCATCACCGAGCTTTTGGCCAATCTGCACGAAGCTGACCCCGAATGCGCCTATGGCGTGGCGGCCGGCGAAACCGCAGGCTTCTACCCCATCAGCCACGAAGCCTATGAGACGATCATCGCCGTGCGCCGTTCGCAGATGAACTGATCGGGCGCGATCAATCAGCCGGGTGCCGCAAAAGGTGGCACCCGGCGTTTTTCCAAAGGACGCCCCATGGCCACTGTCATGCCCGCCACCGCGCGCATCAGCGATATCCGAGACGATTATCTGGCACTGACGCGACGCAAGCGCATGTATGGCGGGCTTTTGTTGCTGGCCTTTGTCGTGACCTTCGCCGCCGGTTTCCAGATCGCCGAAGACCGCAACGCCGGAACCTTCGCCGAAGGCATCTCGCGGATTTTCGATTTCCCGCATGACCTGATCAGCGAGGCATGGCGCAATGCCGCCAATATGCCCGGCCATGCGGCCAACGCTTTTCCCGCCCTGATCGAGACGGTGAATATCGCCATGGTCTCGACCATTCTGGGCTGTCTTTTGGGCACTGCGCTGGCCTTGGCGGGGACGCGTGGGCTGGCCTATTGGCCGCGCCTGATCCCCCTGGCGCGCCGCACATCGGATGTGTTCCGCGCGGTGCCCGAGATCGTCATCGCGCTGGTCTTGATCTTCATCATGGGCGGCGGCCCGGTGCCTGCCGTGATCGCCATCGCCATCCACACCGCGGGCGCACAGGGCAAACTGTTTTCCGAGGTCAACGAAAACGTCGATCTCAAGCCGCTGGATGGTCTGGCCTCGGTCGGTGCCACATGGTGGCAGCGCACTTGGCTGGGCGTGTTCCCACAAGTGCTGCCCAATTATCTCAGCTATTCGCTGTTGCGGCTCGAGGTGAATATCCGCGCCTCGGCCATCCTTGGCTTCGTGGGGGCGGGCGGCATCGGCTACGAGCTGCGCAATGCCATGACCTTCGGTCAGGGCAAATTCGACCAAGCCGCCGCCATTTTCCTGATGCTGTTCGCCACCATCGTGGTGGTCGATCAAATCTCCAGCTGGATGCGCAACAGCCTGACACAAGGGAGGGCCGCGTAATGGCCGCGCTCGACCACGCCAGCCCTGCCGATCTGCGCGAGGCCACGATCCGTGGCTTTGCCCGCAAGCGCGCCATCGCGCTCGCCGTTCCGGCGGTGCTGTTCGTCTATCTGAGCTATATCTTCGTGGCTTTCGACGTGCCGGGCCTTGCCCAACGGGCCAGCATGGACAATGCGGTGATCTTGCTGTCGGACGCGGTCAGCCACAAGGTTCATGTCACCCAAGACAACCGCCGCTTTGAAACCAATGTCTCGGTGGAGGGCAGTCGGCGCGCGATCTACAGCGATGCGCAGGTACCCGACTGGGTCGAGATCGGGGATGAGCGCGTTGTCGTGGATCTGACCGGCGGCCACCTCGTGACCTATGAGGGGCCGGTCATCACCTATGATCTGCCCGGCTATGGCCCGATCCGCGTGACCGTGGGCGAGACATTGACCCTCGAACTGCCACAGGCGGGGGCGGTGCCGGAATTCATCAACGCCTCGGACAGCCGCGTGGCGGTCACCACGCCCGAGGGGCGGCTGACGGTGACGCGCTCTCGCGCCGACACCTTCCGCTATTTCCTTGGCTGGGAACTGTTTTTCTTCGATCTGCAAAGCCAGTATAGCGGCATGGCGCCCGGCGCGGTGATGGCGGCGGTTGTTGGCGGCGAACGGCTCTATCCCGATCTGCCCAACTGGCAATCGGTCGTGCGCGATATTTGGTACAATTCGGTTTGGCGGCATGGCGATGTGGTTTGGGCCATTGGCGAGACTGCGCTGATGGCCTTCCTCGGCACCTTCGGGGCGGCGGCGATCGCGCTGCCGCTGGCCTTTTTCGCGGCGCAGAACTTTGCCCCGTCACAAGCGATCCGCTTCGCCGTGCGCCGTGTGTTCGACTTCGTGCGCGGGGTGGATGCGCTGATCTTCACCATCATCCTCAGCCGGGCCTTCGGGCCGGGGCCGATGACGGGGGCCTTGGCGATCTTGATCACGGACACGGGCGGCTTTGGAAAACTCTTCTCCGAAGCGCTCGAGAATACCGACAAGAAGCAGGTCGAAGGCGTGCAATCGACCGGGGCCAATGCCGTGCAGCGCTACCGCTTCGGCGTGATCCCGCAGGTGATGCCGGTGCTTCTGAGCCAAGTCCTCTATTTCCTCGAGTCCAACACCCGCTCGGCCACGATCATCGGGGCCATCGTCGGCGGCGGGATCGGCTTGATGCTGACGCAAGCGATCCAGACCACGCAGGATTGGGAAAAAGTCACCTATTACATGATCTTGATCGTGCTGTTGGTCATCGCGATGGATGCGTTGTCGGGGTGGCTCAGGCGCAAGCTGATCAAGGGCGAATGACCCGATCATGTCGCAGCTGAAAGTTCTGTGATGCCGAAACTCTCTGCAACGGCCCCTGTCGTCCATCCCGGGGCCGAGATCGTCAATGCCACCTTCGGCGCCTATTGCGAGGTGGGGCAGGGGGCGCGCATCGTCAATTCAAGCTTCGGTGACTATGCCTATTGCGACCGGCTGGCCGATATCGCCAATACCAGCGTCGGCAAATTCGCCAATATCGCCGCGATGACGCGGATCGGACCGACGGATCACCCTTGGACGCAGCCCGCGCAGCATCACTTTCTCTACCGGTCCAGCACTTACTGGGATGATGCCGAAGACGATGCCGCCTTTTTCGCCCATCGCGCCAGCCGCCGCACCTGCCTTGGCGCGGATTGCTGGATCGGCCATGGCGCGATCATCAAACCCGAGGTGACGGTGGGCATCGGCGCGATCGTCGCGGCGGGTGCGGTGGTGACAAAGGATGTCGCCCCCTTCATGATCGTGGCCGGCGTGCCCGCAACCCCGATCCGCGCGCGCTTCACCCCGGCCCAACAAGAGGCGCTCTTGGCGATCGCGTGGTGGGAGTGGGATCATGCCCGCCTGCGCCGCGGCCTTGACGATTTTCGCACCCTGCCGATTGCGGAATTCATCGCGAAATACCGCCCCACGCCCTGAGTTCACGGGCTATTCCGTGGGGCTTGCTCCCGGCCGCGCGCCCAGATGCGCCAGAACCGCGCGCGCATCGGCGGCGGTGCCTGTTGCCACCATCACCTCGGCCAGGGCGCGGCGGGTAGCGGGATGATCGGGCATGGCCTCGATCGCGGCGATCAGAATGGCGCGCGCGGCCACCAGATCGCCTTGCGCCTGTGCGATGCGCGCGCGGATCAGCGCGGCCTCCTCCGGCGGGGCTGTGGCATCGCCATCGGCCAAGGCAAGGCGCGCAAGCTGCACATACCCCATCTCAAGCGCGGCCTCGACCAACGGGCCAAGGCCGCTTGCCTGACCGATATGCGGGGCAAACCGATCCGCAGCCGCACGCGCATGCGCCAGCGCGCCGCGCGCCAGATGGGCGCGCATCGCGATCTGCAGCATCTCGGGGGTTTGCGCCGCGCAATGTGGCCCGGCCTGACCATCGGCGCGCATGCCTTGTTCATCGAATGCCGATTGCCGCGCCATACTCGCACCCGTACCCCAAGCTGATGCAGGCCCGCCCATGCCGATACGCACGGCCATCGGACCGGGCGATTCTCGCGCCATGCTGGCAAACCCCTCTGCCATGAAGAGTTGCGGGCAATGGTTAACACTTGGTTAATTCAACATCGTCCAAGACCAAGCCGATCTTGCATCTTGGCGCGGCGCAAGCCTCCCGGCGTTCAGCGGTTCTGACCGTGATATGCGGCATTGGGCATCATGTCGGATGCAATGGCGAAACGGTTGGACATGTTGAAAAACCCGATCACATCGGCCAGATCGAAAATCTCGCCCTCGCTCAAGCCAGCAGCGATCAGCGCCGCGCGATGGGGTGCGTCTACCTCCCAAGGTGCCGTGGTCAGCGCCCAGGCGAAATCCAGCATGGCGCGCTGGCGCGGTGATAGCGGTGCGACGCGGTAATTCATCACCAGCATCTCGCCCAGCTGCGGGTCGCCCGAGAGCGCGCGCACTGCCTGACCATGGGCGACGAGACAATAAAAACAGCGGTTAGCCGAAGAGACCACAACCGCCACCATCTCGCGCTCGAGCTTGCTCAACCCCGAAGGGGCAAGCATCAAGGTGTTGTAATACTGGATGAAATTCCGCAGCTTTTCAGGGTGGCGCGCATAGGTGCGCAGCACATTGGGCACCATCCCAAGCTTTTCTTCGCAGACCGCGAAATAGCGGCGCATATCCTCGTCCAGATCGGCGGGATCGGGCAGATCGTAGATCGACACATGATCGGGTTGGGGCATCTTGTCCTCCTCTTGTAAAGGTCAGACTGGCCCCGCAACCAAGGCCGCGCAACCCCGCGCCGTGCCTTTCGCTTCTTCGTTTCATAAATATCCTCGGGGGAGCGCGAGGGGGCCGACAGCCCCCTCGCCCCTGTCGTTCGCGGTGGCGGCGCGGGTGGGGCAGTCAACCCCGTCACCGCGCCTGCTCGGTTCCCGCTCTTGGGCCGCCAGAGTGATCCGACACGGGGCATCATGCGTAATTCTTTTGCACTGCGGGATTGGGAAGACGGTCAGGTTGACCTATGTTGCGCAGGCGTGACCGGCTGGAAGGGGAACGACCGTCATGAATATCCATGTCACCAAGATATCCGATGTGCCAAGCCGCGCTGAGGCCGAGACTGCATTCGCGCGTCTAAAGGCTTGGGCGGAAACCGCCAGTGCCGAAGAGATCGCGGCGCTCGACCCCTCGCTGGCGCGCATGCTCGGTGGTGGCTATCCCGAATTCCTGCGCCGCTACCCCGCGGATTTCCATGTCGATGCCAACTACAAGGCCAGTCTGCCCGATCTGCAAAACGGCCCGTCCTCGCTGATCAAGGGGGCCAACCGGCAGATTCAGCATGTCGGCATCTCGAATTTCCGGCTGCCGATCCATTACCACAGCCGCGACAATGGCGATCTGACGCTGGAAACCAGCGTGACCGGCACCGTCAGCCTCGAGGCTGACAAGAAGGGCATCAACATGAGCCGCATCATGCGGTCCTTCTACGCCCATGCCGAAAAGACCTTTTCTTTCGAGGTGATCGAGGCGGCGCTCGACGATTACAAATCCGATCTCGAAAGCTTCGATGCCCGTATCCAGATGCGCCTGTCCTTTCCGGCCAAGGTGAAAAGCCTGCGCTCGGGCCTGTCGGGCTATCAATACTATGATATCGCGCTGGAATTGGTCGAGCGTGGCGGGCTGCGCCAAAAGCTCGTCCATCTCGATTATGTCTATTCCTCGACCTGCCCATGCTCGCTGGAGCTGTCCGAGCATGCGCGCGCCACCCGCAACCAGTTGGCCACGCCGCATTCGCAACGCTCGGTCGCGCGGATTTCCGTCGCGCTATCGGAGGCGGCTGGCTGCTTGTGGTTCGAGGATCTGATCGAAATGGCGCGTGCCGCCGTGCCGACCGAAACACAGGTGATGGTCAAGCGCGAGGATGAACAGGCCTTTGCTGAACTCAACGCCGCCAACCCGATTTTCGTCGAGGATGCGGCGCGGCTTTTTGCCCAACAGCTGCATGCAGATCCCCGCGTGGGCGATTTCCGTGTGGTGGCCAGCCATCAAGAAAGCCTGCACAGCCATGATGCGGTCAGCGTCTTGACCGAGGGCGAGACCTTCGCGGCGGCCAGCCTCGACCCGCATCTTTTCGCAAGCCTCATCCACCGCGGCTAAGCGCCTTTGCTTGACAGCGGCGCGCGCTGCGTCCAACGCTCCGCGCATGCTGGATCTCAGACCCGTGGGCTATATTCTGGGCCTCCTGACCATCGTGTTGGGATTGGCGATGCTGTTTCCCATGATCCTCGACCTGGTCGATGCCGATCCGAACTGGCAATCCTTCGCCGTGTCGGGGGCGCTTTGCATCGCCTTGGGCGCCAGCGTGTCGCTGGCCACGGCCAATTTCGATTTCGCGCAGATGACCGTGCGGCAGGCCTTCTTGCTGACAACCTCCACATGGGTCGTCCTGCCGTTGTTCGGGGCGGTCCCCTTTGTTCTGGGCGCCCCTGATGCCGCGTTGACGGATGCCTATTTCGAGGCCGTCTCGGGCGTGACTACCACAGGTTCGACCGTCTTTTCCGGCCTCGACGATCTACCGCGTGGGGTGAACCTGTGGCGTGGCATCTTGCAATGGCTGGGGGGCCTCGGGATCGTGATCGTGGCGCTGATCTTTCTACCCGTCATGCGGGTGGGCGGGATGCAGTTCTTCCGCGCCGAGGGCTTCGACACGCTGGGCAAGGTCTTGCCGCGCGCCATCGATATCTCGCGCGGGCTGGTGATCGCCTATGTCGTGCTGACGCTGGCATGCGCGGCGGTCTATGCGCTTTTGGGTATGGATGGGTTCGCGGCCGTGGTGCATGCCTTGACCACGGTATCGACGGGCGGGTTTTCCACGACGGATCAGAGCTTTGCCGCATTCGCGGGGCCGGCTGAATATGCGGCGGTGGTATTCATGATCTTGGCCGCGGTGCCCTTTGTGCGCTTCATCCAGCTTGCAAATGGTGATCTCTGGGCGCTGTTGCGCGATGTGCAGGTGCGCGCGTTCCTGCGTTGGATGGCCTATGGTGCGGCGGCGATCATCTTGTGGCAGATGCTGGTCTTGGACGCGCCCTTTGGGCCGACGCTGCGCGAGACGCTGTTCAACCTCGTCTCGCATACCACAGGGACGGGATATACCAGCACGGATGTCATGGCTTGGGGCGGGTTCTGCTTCGCCATCTTGTTCATCTTCGGGCTGCTCGGGGGCTGTACCGCCTCGACCGGCTGTTCGGTCAAGGTGTTTCGCTATCTGGTGTTGAAAGAGGCGCTATTGGCCGAGTTCCGTCGCCTTTTGCGCCCCTCGATCGTGACCGCCCCGCGGCTTGATGGCCGACCGATCGAGCGCGATGTGATCGATTCCGTCATGGCCTTCACGGTGATGTTCTTCCTGACCTTGGGGGTGACGGCGGTGCTGTTGTCGCTGACGGGCTTGTCGACGGGCACCGCGATCACTGCTGCGTGGACATCGGTTGCCAATATCGGCCCCGCCTATGGGCCGGAGGTCGCGGCCTCGGGTTCGATGGAGGCGTTTCCGGTTGCCGCCAAATGGATCATGATCGTGGCCATGACCCTGGGTCGGTTGGAATTGCTGGCGGTCTTCGTCCTGTTCAGCGTGCGATTCTGGCGGGATTGATCGCTCACCCATTTGCCGCGATGGCGCGGCCGCTCAGGTTTTTGCCGCGATGGCGCGGCCTGCGGCCACGGCCGATGACCAAGCCCATTGGAAATTATAGCCCCCCAGCCAGCCCGTCACATCGAGCGCTTCGCCAATGGCGTAAAGCCCCGGCAAGTGCTGCGACGCCATTGTTCTGGAGCTGAACGCATCGGTGGCGATGCCGCCCAGCGTGACCTCGGCGGTGCGATACCCCTCGGACGAGGTGGGCGTCAAAAGCCACCGCTCAAGCCGATCGGCCAGCGCGCGCAGGGCGATGTCGGGCTGATCGGCCATATTGCCCGCGATCGCCCAATCGGTGACGAGGTGTTGGGCCAGTTTCTTGGGCAAGATCTCGGCCAAGATGGTGGCCACGGATTTCGCCCCCGCCTCCACCCGGCGCTGGCGCAGCTGCGCGAAGATATCGACTTCGGGACAAAGCCGGACCGCGAGCCTGTCGCCCTCGCGCCAGTAGGAGGAGATCTGCAGCACCGCAGGCCCCGACAGACCGCGATGGGTAAAGAGCATCGCCTCGTCGAAGCGCGCGTCGTTGCAGCTGATGCGCGCTTCAACGGCGGTGCCTGCAAGCCCCGCGAAGACGGTCTTTTGCGCCTCGTCGAAGGTCAAAGGGACCAGCGCGGGCCGGGTTTCGGTAATGCGATGACCGAATTGCGCAGCAATCTGATAGGCCAGCCCCGTGGCCCCCATCTTGGGGATGGATTTGCCGCCAGTGGCCAAGACGAGGTTTCGCGCCCGAACCGTGACGGCGTGGCCCGCGCGGGTCAGGCGGACGACGAACCCCGCCCCGTCATGGGCCACATCGTCCACCGATGTTTCCAGCCAGAGCGCGGCCGCCGCCATTTCGGCGCGCAGCATGGCGATGATCTCCTTGGCGGAGTGGTCGCAAAAGAGCTGGCCCAGTGTTTTCTCATGCCAAGCAATGCCGTGGCGGGCCACGAGGTCGAGGAAATCCCATTGCGTGTAGCGCGCCAGCGCCGATTTGCAGAAATGCGGGTTTTCAGACAGGAAATTCTCGGGCGCGGTGTAAAGATTGGTGAAATTGCACCGCCCCCCGCCCGAGATGCGGATCTTTTCGCCCGGTGATGTGGCGTGGTCGATCACCAGCACATCGTCCCCTGCATGGGCCGCGCACATCATGCCGGCGGCACCTGCGCCGAGGATGAGGGTGGTGACGGTCTGCGCGGTCATGCGGTCGGGTCCGTGACGCGCCGCTTTTGCAGCGCTGGCTTTGGGATGCGCCGCTTGCGCGGCCCTGGCTTGTGGGCGCGCCGCTTGCGCGGCGCGGGGTGGTGACGATTTTCGGCCCGCAAGGGCGATGCCCGTGCCGGTTGCGCCTTTCGCAGCCTCCGGCGGGGATATTTATGAAACGAAGAAGCACAAGAAACCGGGTTTGGGCCCATCAATCGGGGAAGTTTCGGCTTTCCTTGATCTGGTCCCAAGCCCAGACGACTTCTTGCAAGCGTTCCTCGTCGGAGCGGTCGCCGCCGTTCATGTCGGGGTGCAGCACCTTGATCAGCGCCTTGTAGCTTTTGCGGATCTCGGTCTTGGTCCAGTGATCCTTGGCATCGAGGATCTCGATCGCCTTGCGCTCGGTGGGAGGCAATTTGCGCCCGCCGCCACCCGAGCGCCCCGGGTTGCGGGTGGCGTTGCCGCCCAGCACCTGATGGGCGTCATCGACGCCGAGGCGTGCCCATGCACGTTCTTCCACGCTGCGCTTGAAGGGTTTGGTGGGCCGGTCCCAGACGCGGTCGCGATCGAGCTGGGCTTCCATCTCGGCCTCGGTGGTGCCTTCGAAAAAATTCCATTTCAGATTGTATTCGCGCACATGTTCGCGGCAGAACCACTTGTAATCCTCGAGGTTATCGGGGCTTTTGGGCGCGCGATACTGGCCTGCTTCTTCACAGCCCTCGGCCTCGCAGACGCGCTGCGAGGTTTCGAAGGCACCCGACATGCCACGCCGACCGGAGCGGCGTTTCTTTTTGTCGGTTGACACGCGCAGGTCGAAATTGAACGGGTCTTTGGCGGGCATTGGGCTTCCCTTATCGACTCGGAGGGACAAGTCTAGTGTTTCGGGCGGCAAGTTGAAGGGGCTGGAGGCATAAATCGTGACACGAAGCGAGAAAATCAAAAACAAGCTGGAGGCGGCGTTCCAGCCGCATGTGCTGGAGGTGGTCGACGAGAGCGAGGCGCATCGTGGTCATGCGGGGTATCAAGAGGGTGGCGAAAGCCATTTTCGTGTCGTCATCGCCAGCGCGCATTTCGCCGAGATGGGGCGGATCGCGCGTCACCGGGCGGTTCACGCAGCGATCGGTCCGGCATTGATGGCCGAGATTCACGCGCTGGCGTTGAAAATCGACGCCTGAAAGCGGTCAATTGCGCGGGTCGCTGCCATCCTCGCGGTCCAAGAAAAGATTGGCGAGGCTGGGCTGACCCTCAGGGCGTGCCGTGATCTGGGCGGGTGCGGGCTGTTGGCTGGTGGTATCGGGCAAGGCGCGGCGGAAGACAAGCAATTGGCGATAGGTGGTTGTGCGCGCGGTCAGGCCAGTGCGGACCTCTTCGGGGAGGGTTTCCGCGCGCTGATACTCCCAGCCTTCTTGGCCGAGCGCGTTGAGGATCTCTTGCAGCGTGGCGGCAAAAAGGTCAGCGCCCTTGAGCCCCTTGTGCTTTGTCGCGCGCTGCGGTGCCGGAACAAGCTTGTACTCGTAACGTTGCATGTGGCCTCCCTTGGGATCGGCGGGCATTTAGCCGCTTGGGGCCGTGACACGCAAGGGGCGCGCTTGCACCTTGGTGCGAATGGCCTACCCTTCCCGCCATGGTTTTGGAATTCAAGCAAGCGGGTATCTACTGCCCGGCGGCGGATGTCTATATCGATCCGTGGCGCCCGGTGGCGCGCGCGCTGATCACGCATGGGCATTCCGATCATGCGCGTGCGGGACATGGGCAGTATCTGGCGACACAAAGCGCGGCACCGGTGCTGCGCCATAGGCTGGGTGAGATCGCCCTGCAAACCGTGCGCTATGGCGAGGGGCTGCGCATCGGGGATGCCGAGATCAGCTTTCACCCCGCCGGTCATGTGCCGGGCTCGGCGCAGATCCGCGTCGCAGTGGGCGGCGAGGTCTGGGTGGTGTCGGGCGATTACAAGACCGTCGATGACGGGCTGAGCGAGGCTTTCGTGCCGGTGCCCTGCCATGCCTTCATCTCGGAATGCACCTTTGGCCTGCCGATCTATGATTGGCCTGACCAAGCGAGCCTCGCCGCCGAGATCAATGGCTGGTGGGCCGCAACCCGCGCCAAGGGTGAGACCGCCGTGATCGCCGCCTATGCGCTGGGCAAGGCGCAGCGGGTCTTGCGCATGCTCGACCCCGCGATCGGGCCGATCCTGACCCATGGGGCGATCACCGCCACGAACGATGTGCTGCGCGCGCAGGGCATCGCGCTACCCGAGACGGTGGCGGTGGTGCCGGGGCTTGATCTGAAACCCTATCGGGGCGCGATGGTGCTGGCACCGCCTGCGGCGCTTGGCTCGGCGTGGCTGCGCCGCTTCGGGCCGGTCTCGACGGGCATCGCCTCGGGGTGGATGCAGCTGCGCGGTGTGCGGCGCAGGCGGGGGGCGGATCGGGGTTTCGTGATCTCCGATCATGCCGATTGGAAGGGGTTGAATGCGGCGATCGCCGCGACGGGGGCCGAGCGGGTCTTTGTCACCCATGGTTACACCACGCCCTTCGCCCGCTGGCTGGAGGGGCAGGGCTATCAGGCGGGGATCGTGCAGACCGCCTTTGACGGCGAAAGCCTTGAGGGCGACGGGGCGGAGGCCGCGGCATGAGCGAATTGACTTGGGCCGACCGCTTTTGGCGCGCCTTGGCCACCGGGGTGGATCGGCCGGTGCTGGCCCTTGTCGCCGCACAGCCCGTGTTGCGGGTGCTGTTTGGGCTGTCGGCGCGGCTGGGCAGCAAGGTGCCGCGCGATGTGGCGATGACATGGGACAGCGACGGCGCGCTGTGGCTGCGGCCCGAGGGGGTGGCCGCCGGTGCGCCGATCATCATGTATATCCATGGCGGCGGCTTCACCATCGGCAGCCCGCGCACCCATGCGGCCCTTGCCGCGCATCTGGCGCGCGCGGCGGGGATGGTGGCGGTCTTGCCGCGCTACTGCTTGGCACCCGAATACCCTTGCCCCGCCGCGCGCGCCGATGTGATCGCCGCCCATGCGCGGCTGGTGGCGGCGGGAACCGCGCCCGCGGCACTGGCCGGTGACAGCGCGGGGGGCAATCTGGCGCTGCTATTGGCGCAGCATTTGCGCGACACCGGCGGGGTGATGCCGCGCGCCTTGGCGCTGATCGCGCCGGTAGCCGACCTGTCGGGCGATATCGCCGCGCGCTTTGCCGCCGCGCCGAGCGAGTTGCTGATCCCGCCGCAGTGGGCGCGCCGCATCCAGCGCGCCTATCTGGCAGGCTGCGACCCGGTCGATCCGGTGATCTCGCCCTTGTTGGGCGATCTGTCGGGCCTGCCGCCTTGCCTGATCCAAGCGGGCGGGGAAGAGGTCTTGGCCCATGACGCCACCGCACTTGCCGCGCGGATGGATGATGCGCAACTCGAACTGTGGCCGGGTCTGCCCCATGTCTGGCATATCCACGCAGGTCTTGCCCCCGCCGCCGACCGCGCCTTGGCCGGCTTGGGCGCGTTTTTGCGTGAAAAGACCGCGCGATGAAGGATTTCGCGGCCCTTGTCACGGCGCTCGACCAGACCACGCGCACCAGCCGCAAGACCGCGGCCTTGGCCGATTATTTCCGCACCGCCCCCGATGCTGACCGGCTTTGGACCGTGGCGCTATTGTCGGGCCGCCGCCCAAGGCGCAGCATCACCACCACCAAGCTGC
>NZ_CBFIIK010000056.1:0-16051 GCF_965662675.1 Roseicyclus sp.
CCACGCTGCCCCCCCAGCCCGCCCCCGTCGCCGCGCCAGCACCTGCCCCTGTAGCGACGCCTGCGCCTGTGGCATCGCCACCCGCCGATATCGCCAGCATTGCCGCCGCGGCCATTGCCCAAGCCCAAGCGCCGACACCGCCAGCCGCACCGCTCGCCCGCACCGCGCCGACGAGAATCTCCGATGAACAGGATTTCGACGCCGTGGCCGAGCGCGAGACGATCGAGAGCGACGCCGAACGGCTGGCCCGCATGCAAGCCGAGCGCGTCGTGATTGCCCCAACGGCGATCCCCGAACGCCCCGCCGCCAACGGGCCCAACATCGTCGATTATGCCTTGGCCACCAGCCATCAGGTCGGCGAACGCCGCCATACACGCCGCCCGATCACCCAGGCCCGCCATACGCGCGCCTGCCTGGGCTTTCGCTCGGCCGACCTGGCGCAGGAGTGGTTCCTGCAAAATGGCGGGCCTGGGCGCGACCGGCAGGGGCTCGACCCCGATGGCGACGGCTTCGCCTGCGATTGGACTCCCGCGCCCTACCGCGCCGCCGCGGTCGCGGCGCGCAATTGAGCCTGTCGCCCAATTTCGGCCCCCGCCGCGACGGGCAAAGGCCCGAGTTGGTCGTGATCCACTATACCGCGATGCCGGATTGCGAGGCGGCGCTGCGCGCGCTGTGCGACCCTGTGCGCGAGGTCTCGGCCCATTACCTGATCCGCCGCGGGGGCGCGGTGGTGGCGTTGGTCGATGAGGCCCAGCGCGCTTGGCATGCAGGCGCGGGGGAATGGGCGGGACGGGGCGATGTGAATTCCCGCGCGATCGGGATCGAACTGGACAATGACGGTGCCACGCCCTTTGCCGCGCCCTTGATGGATGCGCTCGAGGGGCTGCTTGCCGGGATCATGGCGCGCTGGGCGATCCCGCCGCGCGGGGTGATCGGGCATTCCTGCATGGCGCCAGGGCGCAAGATAGACCCCGGCGCGCGCTTTGATTGGCAAAGGCTGGCGCGTGGGGGGCTGGCGCTTTGGCCGGCTGCACCGGACGCATCGCCGCTCGATGCTGACCGTTTCAGGGCCGATGCGCTGGCCTATGGGTTTCCCGATGTCGCGGATGACCTGTTGCTGCGCGCGGTGCGGCTGCGCTTTCGCCACGGCGCATGCGGCCCACTTGACGGGCGCGATTGCGCGATCATGGCCGCGATGGCCGCATCCGTCAGGGCTTGAACCCGGGGCCGTGCAGGCGTAGCTGACATTTGCGCGGAGGGCTGGATGGCCGCGGGCGGGCAACCGTTCGAGGAAAGTCCGGACTCCCTGAAACCACGGTGCCGGGTAACGCCCGGGCGGAGCGATCCGACGGAAAGCGCCACAGAAATGAAACCGCCGCGGCCTTTTGGGCGCGGTAAGGGTGAAACGGTGGGGTAAGAGCCCACCGCGCGACTGGCAACAGGAGCGGCACGGCAAGCCCCACCGGGAGCAATGCCGAATAGGGATGTCGCGGGGGCAACCCCGGGGCTTGGCTTCGGCCCCAGACATCCGGGTTGGCAGCTTGAGGCGCGCGGGCAACCGCGTGTCCAGAGGAATGGCCATCCAGAGGGGGCGACCCCTTGGACAGAATCCGGCTTACAGGCCCTCCGCGCACCCTGTTTTCCGGCCTATTCACCGCTTGCATCGCGGCGATCATCCGTCACCCCTGTCGGCCATGACAGCAGGGGCACGGCTTGTGGCGGGGTTTCGCGGCCTTGCGGCCACGACCCGCCGGGGGTTCCACCCCCGGACCCCCGGAGTATTTGGAAAGCAAAGATGAAGCTGGCAGCGTGTGAGCAGCCCTTGCGGCGGGGCGCCCGGCACCTTATGACGCGCGGCGTCAAGCAGGGGGACGGGCCATGCCCATTCTGGTGATGAAATTCGGTGGCACATCGGTTGCCACGCTCGACCGTATCCGCCGCGCCGCCAAGCGCGTGGGCCGCGAAGTGGCCAATGGTTACGATGTGATCGTGATCGTCTCGGCCATGTCGGGCGAGACCAACAAGCTGGTGGGTTTCGTCGAAGAGACCTCGCCGCTTTACGATGCGCGCGAATATGACGCCGTCGTCAGCGCGGGTGAGAATGTGACCGCGGGGCTGATGGCGCTGACGCTGCAGGAGATGGATATCCCCGCGCGCAGTTGGCAGGGCTGGCAGGTGCCGCTGAAAACCACTTCGGCCCATGCGGCCGCGCGGATCGAAGAGATCCCGCCAGAGAACATCATGCGCAAATTCGACGAAGGCATGAAAGTCGCCGTCGTTGCAGGTTTTCAAGGGATCAGCCCCGAGGGGCGGATCACAACGCTGGGGCGCGGCGGCTCGGACACCACCGCCGTCGCCTTCGCCGCCGCTTTCGAGGCGGTGCGCTGTGATATCTATACCGATGTGGACGGGGTCTATACCACCGACCCCCGCATCACCGCCAAGGCGCGCAAGCTCGACCGCATCGCCTTTGAAGAGATGTTGGAGCTGGCGAGCCTTGGGGCCAAGGTGCTGCAGACCCGCTCGGTCGAATTGGCGATGCGCTACAATGTGAAGCTGCGCGTTTTGTCGAGCTTCGAGGAAATGTCGGATGATGCCGGCACGCTGGTCGTGCCCGAGGAGGATATCGTGGAAAGCAATGTGGTGGCAGGCGTGGCCTATTCCCGCGACGAGGCCAAGATGACCCTGCAAGGCGTGGCCGACCGGCCCGGGATCGCCGCGGCGATTTTTGGCCCCTTGGCCGAGGCGGGGGTGAATGTCGACATGATCGTGCAGAATATCTCGGATGGTGGCACGACCGACATGACCTTTTCCTGCCCGGTGAACGAGGTCAAGCGCGCTGAAAAGGCGATGGCCGATGCCAAGGCGGCAGGGCTGATCGGGTTTGCGGGCCTCGTGGCCGATACCGATGTGTGCAAGGTCTCGATCGTGGGGATCGGCATGCGCAGCCATGCCGGTGTCGCGGCCAAGATGTTCCAGACGCTGCGCGACGAGGGCATCAACATCAAGGTCATCACCACCTCCGAGATCAAGGTCTCGGTGCTGGTGGACCGCAAATACCTCGAACTGGCGGTGCAAGCGTTGCACGACGCCTTTGGGCTCGACCGCGCGGCCTGACAGCCGGGCAAACATGGGGCGCGCATGATGCATGCGCCCCATGCAATGCCGCAATGCAGCATTGGCTGTGGTCTTGACCGCGCAAGATCGTATTCTGCAAGGGACACTCAGAAACGCTTAATCAGCGGAGCTTCCCATGGCCACCCAGACATACAACAGCCCGATTTTCGTCCCCCGCATCGCCGGGTCCGTTACAGCATTCTTTGCCAACGTCGCCCATGCATTCGCCATGGCCACGGGCGCGCAGGCGCGGTTCGACGAAATCCAGCGCCTTCAAGCGCTCAGCGATGACGATCTGGCCCGGATCGGCCTGTCGCGCGATGACATCGTACGCCATGTCTATGCGGATCTGTTGACGCGCTGAGCCTGCCCGCAACGCCGCAGCCTGTGCCATTCCCGTTGCGCGCCGCCCCCTGACCGGGCTATCCCTGATCCCCGGGGCAACTGGCGGCATATTGCGCATGCCCAAGGGGCAAGGGTGATGGCACAGCGTATCGAAACAGAGAGCCGCAAGCTCTTGAGCCGACTGCAAGGCGTGATGGCTGATTCCGCCGCCGGGCAGGAACGGCTGGATCGCATCACTCATCTGATCGCGGATTCGATGGGGACCGAGGTTTGCTCGATCTACCTGCTGCGCGATAAAGACACGCTGGAACTTTGCGCCACCCAAGGCCTCGCCCCCGAAGCGGTGCATGTCACGCGCATGCGCATGGGCGAGGGGCTGGTCGGCCGCGTCGCCCGTTCGGCACAGCCGATCAACACCGCCAACGCCCCCGCCGAACGCGGCTTTCGCTACATGCCCGAGACAGGCGAGGAACGCTATTCCAGCTTTCTGGGTGTGCCGATCCAACGCTTGGGCGAACGCTTGGGCGTTTTGGTCGTGCAGTCGCGCGATGCGCGCGAATTTTCCGATGACGCGGTCTATGGGCTGGAAGTCGTGGCCATGGTGCTGGCAGAGATGACCGAGCTTGGCGCCTTTATCGGTGAAGGCGCCGCTCTCGCCGAGCGGCATAAAAGCCAAGCGATGTTCCGCGGCGCCTGTGCGCAGGAGGGCACGGCGATGGGCCATGTCTGGCTGCATGAGCCGCGCGTGGTGGTGACGCGCCCCGTCGCCGACGACCCCGAGGCCGAGTTGGCCCGCCTGCGTGCGGCGGTCGAGCAACTGCGCGTCGATATCGACGACATGCTGACGCGTGCGCCCGTAGCCGATGGCGAACAGCGCGAGGTGCTGGAAGCCTACCGCATGTTCGCCCACTCCCGCGGCTGGATGCGCCGCATGGAAGAAGACATCGGCCGTGGCCTTTCCGCCGAGGCGGCAGTTGAAAAGGAACAATCGAGCGCGCGCGCGCGAATGGAGACCGTGGCCGACGCCTATCTGCGCGACCGGCTGCATGATCTGGACGATCTGTCGAACCGGCTCCTGCGCCGCCTGACGGGGCAAGGCAAGGATACAGGCGCCGAACTGCCCGCCGATCCGGTGTTGGTGGCGCGCAATATCGGGCCTGCGGAATTGCTCGACTACGGGCGCCGTCTGCGCGGCGTGGTGCTGGAGGAGGGATCGGTCGGCAGCCATGCGGCGATCGTCGCCCGCGCGCTTGCGATCCCGCTGGTGATCCATGCCCGCCCCATCTTGACCGAGGCGCTGAATGGCGATGCGATCCTTGTCGACGGGGATCAGGGCATCGTCCATCTGCGCCC
Source organism: Roseicyclus sp. (assembly GCF_965662675.1). GTDB lineage: Bacteria > Pseudomonadota > Alphaproteobacteria > Rhodobacterales > Rhodobacteraceae > Roseicyclus. The sequence continues at coordinate 4,816 of NZ_CBFIIK010000056.1, forward strand.
CGAGGAAAACGTGGCCTCGGCCTTTCGCGACAAGCTGGCGATGCAGGCCGAGGCGCAGGAGCGCTATGCCTCGATCCGCGACAAACCGGCCGAGGCGCTGTGCGGCACGGTCGTGTCGCTGCAGATGAACGCCGGGCTGATGGCCGATCTTCCCTCCCTGCCCTCGTCGGGGGCGGATGGGGTGGGGCTGTTTCGGACCGAGCTGCAATTCCTGACGCGCAACAAGGTGCCGCGCCGCGGTGAGTTGGCCGCGCTTTACGCCCGCGTCATGGATGCTGCGGGCGGCAAGCGGGTGGTGTTCCGCACCCTCGATATCGGGTCGGACAAGGTCTTGCCCTATATGAAAAAGACCGAGGAACCCAACCCCGCCCTTGGGTGGAGGGCAATCCGTGTGGGGCTGGACAAGCCCGGCGTCATGCGGATGCAGTTACAAGCGCTGATCCGCGCCGCCAATGGCCGCCCACTGTCGGTGATGTTCCCCTTCATCGCTCAGCTCGAAGAATATATGGAGGCGCGTGATCACCTGCTGCGCGAGATGGATCGCGAGGCCGCCTTGGGCCATGTGCTGCCCGAAAAACTCGAGATCGGCGCGATGCTCGAGACACCATCGTTGGCCTTTGCGCCGCGCCGGTTTTTCGAGGAATGCGATTTCATCTCGATCGGCGGCAATGACCTCAAGCAGTTCTTCTTTGCGGCCGACCGCGAGAACGAGCGTGTGCGCCGCCGCTACGACACGCTCAATGTCAGCTTCCTGACCTTTCTCGAACAGATCGTGCATCGCTGCCGCGACACCGACACACCGCTGAGCTTTTGCGGCGAGGATGCCGGTCGCCCGGTCGAGGCGCTGTGCTTCGCCGCGATGGGGCTGCGCACCCTATCGATGCGGCCTGCCTCCATCGGGCCGGTCAAGTCGCTTTTGCGGCGTGTCGATCTACGCGAGGCGCGCGCCGTGATCAACGAGGCCCGCGCAAGCGGTGCGCAATCGGTGCGCGCTGGCGTGATGGACTGGCTGAAGCGGCAAGGGTGAGGCCCCTTGCAAACCGACCGCGCAGGACGCAAGGATAGCGTCGGCCAACGGATGCGGGGGGATGTCCTCCGCGACGCGCCCGATCCCGACGGCCATGCTGACGCCCAAAATTCTGACGACACTGCCCCAGACCACGCCCAAAAGCGTCATGGCCGATCTTGTCGCGGGCATCACCGTGGCGATGGTCGCGCTTCCCCTAAGCCTTGCCATCGCCATCGCCTCGGGCGCGGCCCCGGCCACGGGGCTGGTCACTGCGATCGTGGCGGGGTTCTTGATCTCGGCGCTGGGCGGCAGCCGGGTGCAGATCGGCGGGCCGACCGGCGCCTTTATCGTGGTCGTGCATGGTGTGATCGCGGCGCATGGGTTCGATGGGCTGGTGCTGGCCACGCTGATGGCGGGGGTGATCCTTGTCGTCGCGGGGCTGCTTCGGGCCGGAAGCCTGATCCGGCTGGTGCCCGAGCCGGTGATCAACGGCTTTACCATCGGCATCGCCGCCATCATCGCACTCAGCCAGCTTCCCGATGCGGTCGGTATCACCCTGCCTGCTGGCACGCCCGCCGACGCGATGGAGCGCTTGCCCGCGATCTGGGCTGCGCGCGACAGCCTTGATTGGCCAAGTCTTGGCGTGGGTCTGGCCACGATCATCGCCATCGTGGGCCTGCGCCGCGCATTTCCCCGTTTTCCGGGTCTGATCATCGCCGTGGCCTTGGCCTCGGCCGCAGTGGCGCTATGGGATTTGCCGGTCGATACGCTGGGCGGGCGTTTCGGGGCGCTGCCCGCAAGCCTGCCGATGCCAAGCTTGCCCGCGATCACGCTGGCCCGGCTGATCGAACTCCTGCCCTCGGCGCTGATCATCGCCTTTCTGGCAGGGGTCGAGTCGCTTTTGTCGGCGATGGTTGCCGACCGGATGGTGCAAGGCCGTCACCGCCCCAGCGCCGAGATCTTGGCCCAAGGCGTGGCCAATATCGGATCGGCGCTGATGGGCGGTCTGCCGGCGACAGGGGCGATTGCACGCACCGCCACCAATGTGCGGGCCGGTGGGCGCACGCCCCTTGCGGGGATTTTCCATGCCATCGTGATCTTGGCAGTGATGCTTTTGGCGGCACCGATGGCGGGCTACCTGGTCATGCCTGCACTTGCGGGGCTTTTGATCGTGACCGCATGGAACATGTCAGAGCCGCAACACTGGCGCGGCTATCTGACCACGGGTCGCATCTCGGACCGAATGCTGTTGATCTTGACGCTGGTGTTGACGGTGCTGGCCGATCTGACGGTGGCCATCGCCGTGGGCGTGGCGATCGGCCTTGCGCTGCGCCTGCGGCGACGCGACGTGCCGCCCGCGGACTGGACGCCGCCCGACAGGTAGCGCTACACCAATGTGGGGCCTGCGCCTGATGGCGCACACGACAAGGGGTGGTGCGTCTGAAGGCGCACCCCACGGGAGGGCGGTGATGCTGACGCAGGATTTTGGCGATTGGGATGTAGTGATCGTCGGCGCAGGCTCGGCGGGCTGCGTTCTGGCCAACCGGCTGTCGGCCGATCCCAAATGCAAGGTGCTGCTGCTCGAAGCGGGTGGCAGCGATAACCGGCTGTGGGTGCATGTGCCGGTGGGCTATCTTTACGCCATGGGCGACCCAAGCCTTGATTGGTGCCTCAAGACCGAGGCAGAGCCGGGGCTGAATGGCCGCGCGCTCAATTACCCACGTGGGCGTGTGCTGGGCGGCTGTTCCTCGATCAACGGCATGATCTACATGCGCGGACAGGCGCGCGATTACGATCTGTGGCGGCAGATGGGCAATACCGGCTGGGGCTGGGCGGATGTGCTGCCCTATTTCAAGCGCTCCGAGGCGTATCATGGCGGCGCCGACGATGCGCATGGCGATCGCGGCGAATTGCGCGTGGAGCGCCAGCGCTTGGCCTGGCCCATTCTCGATGCCGTAGCCGAGGCCGCGGGCGAATTGGGCATCCCGCGCAGCGATGATTTCAACCGCGGCGACAATGAGGGCGCGGGCTATTTCGAGGTGAACCAGAAGCGCGGCCTGCGCTGGAACGCACGCCGCGCCTTTCTCGCGCCGGTCCGCCGCCGCCCCAACTTGAAGGTGGTGACCGGGGCCGAGGTGCTTCGACTGTCCTTCGCGGGCAAACGCGCCAACGGCGTCATCTTTCGCCAAGACGGCACCGCCTATCACGCCCGCGCTGGCGGCGAGGTTGTGTTGTCCGCAGGTGCCATCGGCACGCCCAAGATCCTCGAACTATCGGGGATCGGACGGGCCGATATCTTGCGCCCTTTGGGCATCGACATCGTCCATGATGCGCCCGGCGTGGGCGAGAACCTTGCCGACCACCTCCAGATCCGCACGATTTTCCGCATCACGGGCGCACGCACGCTCAATGATTGGTATGCCAGCGCCTATGGCAAGCTGAAGATCGCGCTGGATTACGCGTTGAAGCGGTCGGGCCCCTTGGCGATGGCCCCTTCGCAATTCGGGATTTTCACCCGCTCCGCGCCCGAACATGAGACGCCCAATATCGAGTATCATGTCCAACCCTTGTCGCTCGATGCCTTTGGTCAGCCGTTGCACAGCTTTCCGGCGCTGACCGTCTCGGTGTGCAACCTGCGCCCCGAAAGCCGCGGAACGGTGCATGTGACCACCGCCGACCCAAGCAGGCCGCCGGCGATCCGGCCCAATTACCTCTCGGCTCCGGCCGATCAGCGGGTAGCGGTCGATTCGATCCGCCATGCCCGCGCGCTGATGGCCACAAAGCGCATGACCGAATTCCAACCCGTCGAGATCAAACCCGGCCCCCATGTCGATGGCGAGACCGCGTTATTGCAAGCGGCAGGTGATATCTCCACGACCATCTTCCACCCGGTCTCGACCGCGCGCATGGGGGTAGATGAAGGCGCGGTGGTCAGCCCCGATCTGACGGTGAACGGGATCGCGGGCCTGTCGATTGCAGATGCCTCGGTCATGCCCACAATCACGTCGGGCAACACCCATGCCCCGGTGACGATGATTGCAGAGAAAGCCGCCGAGATGATCATCGCGCGCTTGCGCGGCTGATCCTTGTCCAGCCCGCTCAGCGACGCCAGCGCTTGACCTTGCCCGTCACCCCGGCCCAATCGCCGATGCCCAGAACACGGGCGGGGTTCGTGGGCGGGGGCATCTCGACGCCTTGAAGCCGGGCAAAGCCGAAGCGGCGGTAATAGGGCTCATCACCGACCAGCATCACGCGCGGCCAACGCTCCTCGGTTGCGAGGGCAAGCCCCTCATGCATCAGCAATGCGCCCAAGCCTTCGCCTTGCCGGGTCGGGTGGACGGCGACGGGGCCAAGCAGCAAAGCCTCGGCCCGACCCACGCGCACCGGCCAAAAGCGGATCGCCCCGGCCAAGATGTCATCCGCGTCACGCGCGACCAGACACAGGCGCGCCACAGGCGGCACCCCTTCGCGCAGACGGTATGAGGACAGTGCCGTGCGGCCCGGCGCGAAACACAGGTCATAGAGCGCCTCGACCTCCCAGCGGTCGTCAGGTGTCTCTTGGATCAGCCGGTACATGCGCGCGAATTCTGTCCCTTGCCTCTGGCATCGCACCTATCACGGCGCTAGGTCTGGCACAAATACGAGGAAGGATTTCCCCCGATGTTTTATCGCCCCGCCGATGGCCACGGCCTGCCCCATAACCCGTTCAACGCAATCGTCACGCCGCGCCCCATCGGCTGGATTTCGACGCGCGGCGCGGATGGGGCGGAGAACCTCGCCCCTTATTCCTTTTTCAACGCCGTGGCTTATGTGCCGCCGCAGGTGATGTTTGCCTCGACCAGCGCCAAACCCGATCGCGGCGACACCAAGGATACGGTCGCCAATATCCGTGAGACGGGCGTGTTTTGCGTGAATATCGTGGCATATGCGATGCGCGATGCGATGAACCGCACCTCGGGGCCTTGGCCGCGCGAAACTGACGAGTTCACCGATGCGGGGATCACGCGCGAGGCCTGCACCACCATCGCCTGTTCCCGGGTGGCGACAGCACCCGCCAGCCTTGAATGCCGGGTTACGCAGATCATAGCCCTAGAAGGGGCGCACAACATCGCCGTCTTCGGCGAGGTGGTGGGCGTGCATCTACGTGATGATTGCTTGGCTGACGGGATCTTCGATGTCACGCGCTTCCAGCCCTTGGCACGGCTTGGCTATCGCGATTACGCGACGATCCAAGAGACATTCCGCCTCGACCGACCGGGCGAGTGATCACCGCCTCAGGCGGCGCGGAATGACAGCGTCAGGGCCGGGGCCACGCGGCGCTCCAACAAGGGGGCGAGCGTGGTGCAGAACACCTCGATCGCCTTGCGGGCGCGCTCGACATGCTGTTCAGGGCGCAAGAGCGACAAAAATGGTATCGGTTTGCTCGGCGCGATCCCCGAACGGGCCAAGGCCTCTAGATCCATCTCGATCAATGTCGACAGCCCGATCCGTCGGCGTGTCGCGAAAACGCCCACGACAGGCGGCATGCGCTCGGCCTGTTGCAAGGCACGGCGCAGCGGTGCCGCCAATTGCCCCGCCCAGATCGGCGCGCCGACGATCAACAGATCGGCCGGGCCGATATCAGGTGTGACGGAAATTTCAGGCAAGCGTTTTGCGACGATATCGTCCCAGATACGCAACCGCCCAAGCGGTCCTTCATAACGGGGACAATTGATTTCGCAGATTTCAGCGCCGCATTTGGCGGCCAGAAGCCGCGCCATGGCCAAACTACGCCCACTGCGCGAGTACACCAATATGACCGTACGCATATACGTGACCTTTCAGAGCCCTGCGTCCCGGTCCGACGCGATGACGATTTCACTCGTTACTTTTGCATATAGGTTAATTGACGACCGAAACTAGGGCTGGCTTGCAAGAAAGCCGCGCGCATGGTGAGCTTGGCGCAACCGCAGGCAACGGGAGTATGGTATGGAAACGAAGATCGGTGTCATCGGCGGCTCTGGCGTCTACCAGATCGACGGGCTTGAGGACGCGTCTTGGGTGCGCGTCGAAAGCCCCTTTGGCGCGCCATCCGATGCGCTTCTGACCGGGCGGCTCGATGGTGTGGCGATGGTGTTCTTGCCGCGCCACGGACGCGGCCATGTCCATAGCCCCAGCAGCGTGCCCTACCGGGCCAATATCGACGCGCTCAAGCGGCTGGGCGTGACCGATGTAATCAGCGTCTCGGCCTGCGGGTCGTTTCGCGAAGCGATGGCACCGGGCGATTTCGTGATCATCGACCAGTTCATCGACCGCACCTTCGCGCGTGAGAAATCCTTTTTCGGCGAGGGGCTTGTCGCCCATGTCTCGGTCGCGCATCCAACCTGCCCGCGCCTTGGCGCGGCCTGTGCCACGGCGGCGCGCGCCCAAGGCATTAGCGTGCATGAGGGCGGCACCTATCTGGCGATGGAGGGGCCACAATTCTCGAGCGTGGCGGAATCGCGTCTATACCGTGATGTCTGGGGCTGTGATGTCATCGGAATGACCAATATGCCCGAGGCGAAACTCGCCCGCGAGGCCGAGCTTTGCTACGCAAGCGTGGCGATGATCACCGATTACGACAGTTGGCACCCCGAACATGGCAGTGTCGAGATCACCGATATCATCCGCACGTTGAGCGGCAATGCCGAAAAGGCGCGCGGGATGGTTGCGCGCCTGCCCGCCTTGCTGGGCCAAACACGCGCGCCCTGCCCGCATGGCTGCGACCGTGCGTTGGAGAATGCGATCCTGACCGCCCCCGATGCACGCGATCCGGCGATGGTAGCCCAGCTTTCGGCCGTGGCCGGACGGGTTCTGGCACGGTGACGGGGCATGCCCGGCATGATAGCCAGCCACAGATCGTGGCTACGCGCATCGCCACGGGCACGCATGATCTGTATGGCCCCTACATAACCCGCCGGGGTTGCTGGCGCTTGGCGATATAGGCGATGGCGCGCCCCCAAGCGTTGGATGTGCATCTTGCGGCCATGTGGAAACCACGGCCATGCGCGCGGCGGTTCCGCCGTTTCTTGAGCGGCGACTGCATCCTTAACGACGGGCGGCGAAGAATTCCTTGAGCAGCGAGACAGCCGCGGCCTCGGCGATGCCACCATAGACCTCGGGGCTGTGATGGGCTTGGGGGTGATCGAAAACGCGCGGGCCTTGCGCCACGCCGCCCGATTTCGGATCGGACGCGCCGTAGTAGAGCCGCGCAATGCGCGCCGCAGCGATCGCACCTGCACAAGCTGGGCAAGGCTCCAGCGTCACCCAAAGATCGCAGCCCGTCAGCCGTTCACTGCCCAAAACCTTACAGGCCGCACGGATCGCCAGCATCTCGGCATGGGCGGTGGGGTCGGTCAGCTCGCGCATGCGGTTGCGGGCCGCCGCAATGATGCGGCCCTCATGCACCACGACGGCACCCACCGGCACCTCGCCCGCTTCGGCGGCGGCGCGCGCTTGGTCAAGTGCGGCATCCATGAATGATGTGAAACCCGTCATGCCCCCCGTGATCGTGCCTTTCGCTTGTGCTGTCAAACCGCTATGCGATGGGCATGAGCGAGATGGAGCGCATTGCAAAACGCCTTAGCCGTGTCGGGATCGCCTCTCGCCGCGAGGCGGAGCGCATGATCGAAGCGGGCCGCGTCAGCGTGAATGGCAAGATCATCGACAGCCCTGCGCTGAACGTGGGCCCGGACGACAAGATCACCGTGGATGGCAAAGCCTTGGCCGAGGCGGACCGCCCGCGCCTGTGGCTTTATCACAAGCCCGCGGGGCTGGTGACCACGGCCAAGGATGAAAAGGGCCGCGAAACCGTCTTTGACAAACTTCCCGCAGATTTGCCGCGCGTGATGAGCGTGGGCCGCCTCGATCTGACATCCGAGGGGTTGCTGCTCTTGACCAATGATGGCGGTCTCAAGCGCAAGCTGGAACTGCCCGCAACGGGCTGGCTGCGCAAATACCGCGTGCGGGTCAAAGGCAAGCCGCTTGACGCCGATCTTGTGCCTTTGCGCAAGGGGATCGTAATCGAGGGTGAGCGCTTTCAGGCGATGGAGGCGACGCTTGACCGCCAGCAAGGCGCCAATGCATGGCTGACCGTCGGCCTGCGCGAGGGCAAGAACCGCGAGATCCGCCGCGCAATGGCCGAGATCGGGCTTGAGGTGAACCGTTTGATCCGCGTCTCTTACGGGCCATTCCGCCTAGGCACGCTGAAACCCGGCGAGGTCGAGGAAATCAAGCCGCGCGTCTTGCGCGACCAGCTCGGGATCGAGGCCGCCGTCGAAGGCCATGCAGTCGCCAAGGAAAAACCAAAACGCCCGCTTCGCAAGAAGCCTAGCGCCCCTCGCCCCGATGGTCAGGCGCGTCAGGGCGGGCCGCGCCGTCCGCGCTGAGGCTTTCGCGTTCCAGCAGTTTCGACTGCGCCATGAAGGCGAGGAACAAGAAAGCGGGCAGCGCGAAGGTTTCGAAGGTCACCCAAAACTCGGTCGATTGGGTGCGCCAGACGATCTCGTTTGCAATGGCCATCAGCGCGAAGGCGGCCGCGATGCGGCGCGACAGGATCAGCCAGCCTTGATCCGACATGGGCAGCATCTCGCCCATCAAGACCTTGAGCCAGCCTTGCCCACGCATCAGCCCGATGCCCAGCGTCACGGCGAAAAACCCATAGACCAGCGTCGTTTTCATCTTGAAGAAGCGTTCATCATTCAGCCAGATCGTCAGCCCGCCGAAGACCACAACCATGACGGCGGTGAAAACCTGCAACCGGCTGATGCGGCCTGTCAGCTTCCACAAGATCGCGATGGTAACCAAGAGCAGCGGCACAAAGCCAGCCGTGACAAGGATAAACCCATCATATTCCCGCCCGCCCAGCATCAGGCTGGTATCCTGAAACCGCATATAGGCCACGAAGAACAACAACGGCGGGCCCAGTTCGAGGGCTTGGCGAAGCCAAGGATTGATCGGTTTATCGGGCATGCGCGCTCCTGTTATCCACCCAACTCAACTATCACCGCACCGCCCGCGATCAACCCCATCAGGGCCAATCGGCGCGGGCCGACACGTTCGCCAAGAAATAGCCAACCGATCAGCGCGGCAAAAACAGTCGATGTCTCACGCAACACCGCCGCCTCGCCCACATCGTCGAGGCGGGTGGCCAGCATGATCGAACCGAAGCTGGCGAATGCCACGAAGGCCCCGAACAGCCCGCGCGCCATCAGCGGGCCAAGCGGCGGCGGATCGTCCATACGACGATAAAACCGCAGCGCGATGAACGGGAAGAGCAAGCCGTCGATAAAGAAAAACCACGCCAGAAAGGTAAAGGGATCGGCGGTGGCCCGGATGCCGTAGGCGTCATAGGTGGTGTAAAGCGCCACGAAAAGGCCCGTCAGCACCGCGAATGCCAGCGCGGGCACCAGCCGGTCGCGATCGACTGTCACATGGGCAAGGTTGTAGGCGGCAAGCCCGTAAAGCCCGGCCAGCAACACCGCCACGCCCAGCCATTGCACCGGGGCGAAGGTCTCACCGAACAGAAAATAAGCGCCGATAATCGCGAAAAGCGGCCCCGTGCCGCGCATCACCGGGTAGACGACCGTGTAGGCCCCGCGCCGATAGGCGGCAAGCGTTGCCCATTTGTAGAGAACGTGAATGACAAAGGCCCCTGCGAAAATCGGCCACATATGCGGCTCGGGCCACGGCACGACGAATAGCGCAAAGGGCATGGCGATCATCGCATAAAAGGCATCGATCGCGCCGCGCGCCAACAGCGGATCATGCCGCCCCTTTTGCAGCGCGCCGAAAACGGCGTGCAAGAACGCCGCCATCAGCGCGAGGACCAGCGCAACGGTGGCCGCCGCCTCGGTCCCTTCGATCCCGGTGATCCACGCGCTCATTTCGGGGCCCCGTGGGCGGCTGAAAGGGGCCTCAAGCTAGGCCCACCATCTGTGCGCGGATCTGGCGATCATTCAATGCCGACCAATGCTTTTGCAAAGTCTTCGGGGTCGAAAGGTTGAAGATCGTCGATCTGTTCCCCTACCCCGATCGCATGGATCGGCAGGCCGAATTTATCGGCCAAGGCCACCAGCACACCGCCCTTGGCCGTGCCGTCGAGCTTGGTCATCACCAGCCCCGACACATCGGCGATCTTGGAAAAGATCTCGACCTGGCTAAGCGCGTTCTGCCCTGTCGTGGCATCCAGAACCAACAGCGTGTTGTGCGGCGCATCCGCGTCGCGTTTGCGGATGACGCGGACGATCTTGGCCAATTCCTCCATCAGATCGGTGCGGTTTTGCAGCCGTCCGGCGGTGTCGATCATCAAAAGGTCAGCACCATCGGCCTCGGCGCGCAACATCGCATCATAGGCCAGCGCCGCAGGGTCCGAGCCTTCGGGCGCGGTCAACACCGGCACGCCGGCGCGGTCGCCCCAGATCTGCAACTGTTCCACGGCGGCCGCGCGAAACGTGTCGCCCGCCGCGATCACCACGGATTTTCCCGCCGCCTTGAACTGGCTGGCCAGCTTGCCGATGGTCGTGGTCTTGCCCGACCCGTTCACGCCCACCACCAGAACCACCTGCGGCTTCTTGGGATAGATCGGCAAGGGGCGGGCCACGGGTTCCATCACGCGGGTGATCTCGGCGGCCAGCAAGCCCTTGATATCGCTCGACGACACCATCTTGCCATAGCGACCCTCGGCCATGTTGGCGGTCACGCGCAGGGCGGTGTCCACGCCCATGTCGGCCGAAATCAACAGTTCCTCGAGGCTTTCCAGCATCTCGTCATCAAGCGCGCGGCGTGGCTCGACGCTGCGGCCCATCAGGCGGCCCAAGAGACCGGGTTTGGCAGCGGGCGCGGTGGGTGTTGCGGGCGGCAGCGCTGGCACGGGTTCGGGCGCCGGCACGAGTTCCGGCACGGTTTGAGGTGCCGGCACGAGTTCCGGCACGGTTTGAGGTGCCGGCACGGGTTCCGGCGTGGGTTCGGGCGCGAGTTCCACCTCGGGTTCCGGTGCGGGTTGGGGTTCAGGTTCAGGCGCAGGTTCCGGCGTAGGTTCTGGCGCAGGTTCCGACACAGCCATCAAGGGCGGCTCTGGTTCCACTTCAGGCACAGGCGGGGCTGGTTCTGCGGCGGCCGCCACGGCCTCGGGCGGCGTGGTTTCGGCCCCCTCTTCGATGATCGCATCCAACCCCTCGTCGATCTTCGAGGAGGATTTGAACATCCGGT
>NZ_CBFIIK010000057.1:0-15651 GCF_965662675.1 Roseicyclus sp.
GCCCAGCCGCTTGAATTCCTCGCGCTGGATGTCGATCCAGCCTTCGGCGAAGCGGCGACATTCTTGCCGGAAATCGACGACGTCGATTTTGTCCTTGTCCTGACCCTTGGCGCGATAGGCCTCTTCGATCTTCCATTCGATCGGCAGGCCGTGACAATCCCAGCCGGGGATATAGCGCGCGTCGAATCCCGACATCTGCTGGGAGCGCACGACCATATCCTTGAGGATCTTGTTCAGCGCGTGCCCGATATGAAGATGCCCATTCGCATAGGGGGGGCCATCATGCAGCGTAAAGGGCTTGCGCGACCCATCCTTGGCCTTGGCGCGCAGGCGATCATAAACCCCGATCTCTTCCCAGCGGGCCAGCCAGCCCGGCTCGCGCTGGGGAAGCCCTGCGCGCATCGGGAATTCGGTCTTGGGTAGGTTCAGCGTGTCCTTGTAGTCCACGTTCGGCGTATCGGCGCACATCTCGGGCGCTCCCTATCTTTGCGATGAGTGGGCAATAGTGGCGGCGGTGCGATTGCTCAAGCACCTCAATCCCGGCGGCTCACTGGATCAGAGCGCCGGGCCCGTAATTCGAATGATGTGAACCACGATATGCGTCATGCTTGGCGGTATAGGCCCGCGCCCCCGCCGGGTAAAGGGGGCTCAGGGCGCAAAGAGCCGCCCCACTGCATAGGCTACCCCCGCCGCCGCCCCGCCGATGGCCAAGGTCTCTAGCCCCGCCCTCCACCATGCGGTTTCTGACCACAGGCTCTTGGTCGCGCCGATGGCGAAAAAGACGCAAAATGTCATGACGGCCGCCAGCATGAACGCGTCGCCCAGCCCAAGCGCGAAAGGGGCAAGCGGCACGGCACCGGCCAGCACGAAGGCCGCGAATGTCGCCCCCGCCGCGCGCAAGGGGCGCGGGGCGACCGGGGCCAGCCCGTATTCATCGGTCAGCATCAAGGCGACCGCGGCCGCCGGATCACGCATGATCTGATCGGCGGCTCCTTCCAGAACATCGCCGTTCAGCCCTTTTCGCCGCAAGATCTCGTGGATTTCGGCGCGCTCGCCCGCCGGGTTCTGGGCCAGTTGGCGGCGTTCGATCCCGGCCAAACGTCGCGCATCCTCGGCCTCGGCCTTGGTGCCGGTGAAATTGCCCGCAGCCATTGAAAACCCATCAGCCAACAGGTTCGCCACCCCCAACGCAATGATGACCTCGGTCGGTAGATCGGCCCCCGCCACGCCTGCCACGATGGCGAATGTGGTCACCGCGCCATCGATACCGCCATAGACCACATCCCGCAAATCGCCCCGCCCGGCGGGTGCGGCGATACGGGCGGCGATCTCTGACGCGGTGTGGCCATGTTCGCGTGCCATGGTCGCAAGGCTAACGGATTTCGCCCCACCAAGGGTTGCGCGCGCTCAATCCGCCCGGCTGAGCCGTCGCTCGCGCGCCACGATGTAAAGCCCCGCCGCGATGGTCACCGCGATCCCCGCCAAAGCCAATCCATTGGGAAATTCCGCGAAAAACACCAGCCCGACAAGGGCCGCCATCGGGATTTCAAGGTATTGCATCGGTGCCAATGTCGATGCCGGCGCATAGCGCAGCGACCAACTCATCAACAGATGCCCCAGCGATCCGGTGATCCCGAGCGCCACCAAAAGCCACAGCGCGCCTTGATCGGGGGGGGCGATCCAGCCGATCAGGGGAGGGTTGCCACCCATTTCCGGCAAGACCAGCAGCGCCAACAGGATCGGCAGGCCGATGATGCCGCCCAATCCCTGTAGCGCGATGGGATCGATCTCTTTGGCGATTTGGCGCGTGACCAGCATGAACAGCGCAAAGATCATCGCCACCCCCAGCGGCAAAAGCGCGGGCCAGCCCACGGCGGCGAAACTCGGTTGCACCACCATCAGCGTGCCCACAAAGCCCACGGTGCAGGCCATCATGCGCCGCCGCCCCACCTCTTCGCCCAAGACGTAATGGCCCAAGAGCAGCATGATGAAGGGCATGACGAAGGCGATCGCCACCGCATCGGCCAAGGGCAGGAACCGCAGCGCGCTGAACATCATCGCGATGCCGCAAATCTGCAGCACGCTGCGCAAGGCGGCCAAACGCACCACACGGACCCCCGGAAAGATCACCGCCCCCCGCCAGAGCGCCAGCGGCAGCAAAAGCCCCGACTGCGCGATGAAGCGCACCATGATCAACTGCCACAGCGGGAATTGATCACCCAGCATCTTGGCCAGCGCATCCGAAAAGGGGATGAGCAGGCAAAAGCCCAGCATCAAACCGATGCCAAGAAGGGGACGATCACGTTGGGAGTGGCTCATCCCCGACTATTGCCGGGTGGCTTGGGGAATGTCACCCCGTCCCCGCTCCGAACAGCCCGGTCAGCGCCCGGCGGAGCAGCGCGCTTACCCCCGGTCTTTGCCCCGGTCCGAAGGGCAAGGGGCGGCAGACCTCCATCGCGGCGACGCCCACCCGCGCGGTCAACGCGCCATTGACCACCCCTTCGCCGAAACGGCGCGAGATCTTGGACAAGACCGAGCCACCGGCGACCGAGCCGATCAGATCATCGCCGATCGCCACCGCCCCCGTGGCCACCAGATGCGTCAACACCGCCCGCGTCAGCCGCCAAGTGCCAAGCGGTCCCGAGCGCCCGCCATAGATCTCGGCGATACGCCGGATCATCCGGATATTGCCGGTCAGCGCGGCCAGCATATCGGCAAGCGCGATGGGCACCAGCGCGGTGACCGTGGCGACATGGCGGGCGGTGGCCTCGACTTCCAGCCGCGCCGCCGCGTCCAGCGGGGCAAGGAGCCGCGTCTCGGCCAAGGCCAAGAGGGCCGCCGCATCGAAAATCTCATCGCGCCGCTGCGCCAGTTCGGCGCGCGCGCCCGCCAATTCGGCGCGACCCCGGTAAAGCGCGTCAAGCTGGCCCACCAGATGCCGCGCCGCCGCCAGATCGCCCGCCGCCAGGGCGGCATCGGCCGCACCGCGCAGCTGATCGAGCCGTCCAAACCGCCGAAAGGCCAGCGCCTCGCGCAGCGCCAGCCCCCCGAAACTCACCATGAGCAGCCCCGCAAGCCCGGTGACCAGCCAGCCAAGCGCGGGGCGCGCCGCCAAAAGACCCGTGACGAAATCCCATGCCGCGATCCCGGCCATCAGTGCGATCAACCCGGTCGCCGCACTCCAGAACAGCCGCGTCAACCGGCTGGGACGCCGGCCGGCCAATCGCGCGGCCAAAAGCATTGCCCGCCCCTCGGCGATGGGTACGGCATCCGGGGGCAGGGCGGCTTCTTGCGGCATGATCGGGGCGGGATCGGCAATCTCGATCATCACCGGGCCTTTGCGGCGCGTCATCGCGATCCCCCTTGCTTCTTCGTTTCGCAAATATCCCGGGGGGAGGCGCCAGGGGTGCCGGGGGGCAGCGCCCCCCGCTGTGGTGCCGCAATCCTCATAGCCTGTCCCCAAAGAGAAATTCCGCCACATGGTCGAGGCGGATATGCGGCGGACCCTCGCCTGCGCGCAATGTCAGCGGCGCAGGCGCAAAGCGCATCACAGCATAGTCACCATCGGACCATGCCTTTTCCCCCGTCGCAGCCGGCGACAAAAGGCGCGCGGGGTCTGTCGGTAGATCGCCCGGGTCGAGCGCGACCTGTGCGCCTGTCTCCAGCAATGTACCGCGTACCAGATCGCGCATCACCCCATCGACCATGCGGCTTTCCTCGACCGTGGCGCGCAGGGCGGCCAGCGCCATGGCACGGGTGCGCGCGCCCGCGAAATCGGCGCGTCTGCGCGCCGCGTCGACCAAGGCGCCCATGATCGCGGCAAGGCGATCATGTTGGCTGTGGTGCAGATGATCGGCCTTGGTGGCGGCGAACAAGATCTTGTCCACCCGCTTTTGGCCCATCAAGCCCGCCAGGAAGGCATTCCGCCCGGGCCGGAAGGCCGACAAGATCCCTGCCATCGCTTGGCGCAGATCGGCCAGCGCCGCCGGTCCGCGATGGATCGCCTCAAGCACATCGACCAGCACGACCTGTCGGTCGATCCGGGCGAAATGGGCGCGGAAAAACGGTTTGACCACCTGCGCCTTGTAGGCCGCGAAGCGGCGTTCGCATTCGCGCGCAAGCGACCCGCGCGGCGCGGCGCCCTGGGGCAAGGGGGCGAAGGTCAGCGCCGGGCTGCCCTCCAGATCGCCGGGCAACAAGAAACGCCCCGGCGTGCAATCGGCATAGCCCGCGTGTTGAGCTGCGCGCAGATATTCCGCCCAGCCCTGCGCGAGCGCCGTGATGCGTTGTTCGTCATGTGGCCCATCCGGCGCGATCTCGGACAGCCGGGCGATATAGTCCGCACCCTCCGGGCGGCTGGCCGCGCGCGCCAAGGCGTCGCGCGCCCAATCCGCGTAATCTTGCGACAAAAGCCCCAGATCGAGCAGCCATTCGCCGGGGTAATCCACGATGTCGAGATGCACGACGCGCGGCCCCGCCAACCCGGCCAAAAACCCTGCGGGCCGCACGCGGAACGACACCCGCAATTCCGACACCGCGCGGGTGCTTTCGGGCCAATGGGGCTTGGGGCCTGTCAGCGCCGCCAGATGGTTTTCGAAATCGAAGCGCGGCACGGTATCGTCGGGCTGTGGTTGCAGATAGGCGGCTTCGATCCGGCCCGTGCGCGCGGCCTCCAGCCCCGGCATCCGCCCGCGCTCGAGCAGGTTGGCCACGAGCGAGGTGATGAAGACCGTCTTGCCCGCCCGGCTCAACCCGGTGACGCCCAGCCGGATCACCGGAGCCGAGAACAGCCCCGTCAAACCTTGCGACACACCCGCGATCTGGTGGCCAAGCGTGTCTGTGATCGTCCCGATGACCAATGCGGGCATCCTTTCACTGTGCTTCCCAGACAGTAAGCATCGCCACCGGCTATTGCGAGGGGGCAGGCGTATTGCGTTTGCCCCTTGGCGGCGGGGGGGATTTGGGCCTATGTCGCGCCCCATGCCCCGCTATGCGTTGAAATTGGAATATGACGGTGCGCCCTTTGCCGGGTGGCAACGCCAATCGGGCCTGCCCACGGTGCAAGGCGCGCTCGAGACGGCCTTGGCCGCGCTCGAGGCCGATGTGCCATCGGTCGCGGCCGCCGGGCGCACCGATGCAGGCGTGCATGCGACCGGACAGGTGGCCCAATGCGACATGGCGCGCGACTGGGACGCGTTCCGCTTGTCGGAGGCGATCAATTGGCATCTCAAGCCCGCCCCCGTCGCGGTCGTGGCCTGCGCGCGCATGCCCGATGATTGGCATGCGCGGTTCTCGGCGGTTGAGCGGCGCTATACCTATCGGCTGATCTGTCGCCGCGCGCCCTTGGTCCATCAGCGCGGACAGGCTTGGCATCTGCGTCATGACCTCGATCTGGCCGCGATGCGGGCCGGTGCGGAGCATCTGTTGGGGCGGCATGATTTCACCACCTTCCGCGCGGCCATGTGTCAGGCGGCAAGCCCGGTCAAATCCCTCGACGAGATCACGATCGAGCAGAACGCCACCCGCGATGGTCAAGCGATCGACATCCACCTGCGCGCCCGGTCGTTCTTGCACAATCAGGTCCGCTCCATCGTGGGTTCGCTCGAACGCGTGGGCGCGGGTGCATGGCATCCCGACCGGATCGGCGCGGCCCTGCGGGCATGCGACCGGGCCGCTTGTGGGCCGGTGGCCCCTCCCGACGGATTGTTTCTGACCGGGGTCGGCTATGGGCAAGATATCTTCGCACCCTGACGAAACACCGGTGCGCGTGGCACAGGGGGCTTGCGTATTTTCGGAAAGACGAAGGCCGCAGCCCTTTTCGGCATCGCCTTGCGGCGTCACGATGGCATGATCCGCAGGCGCGGCATGCCCAAAGCGCGACCAAGCCCGGCGGCGGAGGGGTGCAGAGCCTCGGACCGGTCTTGGCCGACGGGCCTTGGGGTGCGCCGCAGGAACAATACCCCGACCCCGCGGTTCATGCCGATCCCCTGTGCATCGGCATCGGTGATGTAGTGCTGGCGCCATAGCACGGGCAGGGGCAGCCCTGCGCCTTCGGCCTCGGCCAGCATCCAGACCAGCGGGATATTGGCCAATGGTCGCGCCCAGCCCAGCCCACCCAGATGGCCACCGACATCACCATGGCTGCCGCGAAACCAGAGCTGTTGCACCTGACCGCTTTCGGCCTGTTCGGGCGTCGTTTTCCAGATCATCGGGCGAAACGCATCGCGCGTTTCTTCCAAGGCCAGCGCATGGCGCGCGGCGCGGACATTCGGACCAAGGGCATTGTTGTGAAACGGATGCGGTGCCGGCACGATCTGCCATAGACCCGGCACGCCCAGACCCAAGGCGCGCACCGTGTCGTAAGCGCCCAGAAAATCGATCGGCGTCTCGGGGTGGCACAGGCGTTGTTTCAGGCGTTGCGCATCTTCGCTGCCGGGGGCCTCGCGGTAGAGCGTATAGAGCCGTTCCAGTGCTGCCCGGTCGATCCGCTCGGGCAGCAACAGTCCCAAGCGGTCGATCATCCCCGCCAGCGAACGCACCGCATAGGCACCGCGCGAATAGCCCATCAAGAAGATCTTGTCGCCGGGCCGGTAGCCGCGTGCCAAGAACAGATAGGCGCGCTTGATCTGGCGATTCAGCCCGATGCCCGCCAGCACCTCATGGGTGCGCCGCCAGCTGCGCCATTGAATTCCCGGTTCGTAATAGACCGATAGATCCGTGCCTTGGGACAGGTCACGCAACAGACGAAAGGTCAGCCCGATATTCGTTTCTTCCCCACGGGTCAGACGCGACATCGTCCCATCGAGCAGGACGACATGGGTCATGGGCGCGCGGGGCGCGTCCGGGGATGGCGCGGGACCATGCTGGCCCCTGAACCATTGTTTCAGGCGCTCACGCCGCCGCACTATCCTTCCCCTGCTGCACCATCCCCCAGACGCGGGAGGGGGTGAAGGGCATGTCGACCTGACGAATGCCCAAAGGCCACAGCGCGTCTTGCACCGCATTGGCCACCGCCGCCAGCGCGCCGACCGTACCCGCCTCGCCGCAGCCCTTCATGCCAAGGGGGTTGGCTGTGGAGGGTACGCTTTCGGTGTAGAAGGCGATGAAGGGCGTGTCATCGGCGCGCGGCATGCCGTAATCCATGAAACTCGCGGTCAAGAGCTGCCCGGTATCGTCATAGACGACATGTTCGCTTATCGCCTGCCCGATCCCTTGCACCACGCCGCCATGCACCTGCCCCTCGGCCAGGCGCGGGTTCATCAGGTTGCCGAAATCATCGACGACGGTGTAGCGATCCACCCGTGTCGTGCCGGTCTCGGGGTCGATCTCGACCTCGGTGATATGGCAGCCATTGGGGTAGGAGCGGCCGGGCAGGGTGCGGGTTTCGGTGACCTTGGCCAATTCCGCCCGCCCCGCGGCCTTGGCGCGGGAAGCGGCCTCGAGCAAGGTGATGACGACGTTCGAGCCGGGCGCACGGAACACCCCCTCGGCCGCGTCGAAACCGGTCTCGCGCTGGTCCATCGCGTCATCGAGAAAGGCACATAGCCCCGTGATCAGCGTCTCGGCGGTGGCGCGCATCGCCATCCCCTGCACCGTGACCGAGCGCGAGCCGCCCGTGCCGCCGCCCGTGGCGATCTGGTCGCTGTCGCCCTGCACGATCTCGATCGCGTCAAGCGGCAGGCCGGTTTGATCGTGCAACAGCTGGGCATAGACCGTCTCATGGCCCTGGCCGTTCGACTGGGTGCCGACATAGACGCGTGCGCCCGTCGCGGTCAGTTCGATCGTGGCGCTTTCTTGCGGATCGCCCAAGATACTTTCGATGTAATAGCAGGTGCCAAGCCCGCGTAGCCGCCCCTTTGCCGCCGAGGCCGCCTTGCGCGCGGCGAATCCCGCCACATCGGCCGCATCCTCGGCGCGGGCCAGCACCCGGTGGAAATCGCCCACATCGTAAAGCTCACCCGTCGCGCTGCGATAGGGGAATGCCGCGGCCGGGATGAAGTTGCGCCGCCGCAACTCCAGCGGATCGACCCCCAATTGCCGCGCCGCGAAATCCATCGCGCGCTCAAGCGCATAGATCGCCTCGGGCCGGCCCGCCCCGCGATAGGCATCGACTTGCGTTGTGTTGGTGAACACGCCGCGATTGCGGAAGAAATAGGTCTGCACATCATAGGTGCCGGTCAGCACCTTGGAATAGAGCGAGGATTGGATGTTCTGTCCGAATTGCGAGACATAGGCCCCGAGATTGGACAGGCTGTCGGTGTGAAAGGCGACCATCTTGAGATCCGCATCGAAACCCAAGGTGATCGTCACATCCAGATCGCGTCCCGCATTGTCGGAAAGCATCGCCTCGCTGCGGTCCGACATCCAGCGCACCGGCCGGCCCAGAACACGGCAGGCATGGGCGACAAGGAAATGCTCGGGGTAGCCCATCGCTTTCATCCCGAAGCCGCCACCGACATCGGGGTTGGTCACGCGCACATCCGCAGGCGACAGTCCGAACCAGCGCACCATGTCGCCCTTGGCCCCCCAGACACCTTGCCCGTTGAAGGCCAGATGCAGGCGTCCCTCGACCATCTCGGCAAAACAGCCCCGCGGCTCGAGGCTGTTGACGATGATCCGGTTGTCATGGCTGTGGTGGGTGATCACATGGGCGGCACCAGCCAGCGCCGCTTGCGTTGCCGCATCATCACCCATGGTGAAATCATAGGCGATATTGTCGGGCGCTTCGGGATGGACAACCGCCCCACCTGGCGCAAGGTCGAGCTTGACCGGCTCTGTCGCAAGATCGAGCATGATCAACTCGGCTGCATCCTTGGCCGCCGCTACGCTGTCAGCCACGACAAAGGCCACGGCGTCACCGACGAAACGCACCTTTTCGCCCACAAGGATCGGGCGGTCGGGTGTCGCCACCGGCGATCCATCGGCGGGTTTCACGGCGGCGAAACGCATCGCGTTCTTCAGCCCTGCCGCCGCCAGATCGGCAGCGGTCAGAACCAGATGCACCCCCGGCGCGCTGCGGGCCGCCGCGACGTCGAGCGTCTCGATCCGGCCATGCGCCTCGGGGCTACGGAACACATAGCCATAAAGCGCACCCTCGGGGGCGATATCATCGACATATTGGCCAGCCCCGGTCAGGAAACGGCGATCTTCCAATCGGGTGATCGGCTGGCTTGTCCCGAATTTGCGCATCTTCGTTCCTTTCATCTTATCCGTCGCTCTCGCCCGGTGGACACTAGAGGCCATGGCGCCACTGTCCAGAGCCGATGCCCCCCGCGCGACCATCCTTGCCCGCGACCCTCAGCGAAAGGCGATCTCGCCCGTGGTCACATGGCCGATGCAGGCAGCGCCATGCCCTGCGGCCTGCAGTCGCGTGACGAGGCCCTCGGCCAACCCGGCGGGCACTGCGGCCAAAAGCCCGCCTGCCGTTTGCGGGTCAAGCACCAAGGCCGCGCGCGCCGTGTCTGGCAGCGCGATCCGCCCGTCCAGCGCCGCACGGTTTTGCGCCCAAAGCGTCGAGCGCACGCCCGCCTCGGCCAGCCGCAACGCGCCGGGCAAAAGTTGGATGGTATCGAGCGTCACCACGGCCCCTGTGCCGGACGCCGCACAGATATTGCCCAGATGCCCGGCCAACCCAAAGCCCGTCACATCGGTCATCGCATGGGCATGGGGGGCCAAGATCGCCGCTGCATCGCCTTGTGGCGTGGTCATCTGCGCCCAACAGGCGGCGACCTCGGCGGGATTGGCGCGCATTTGCATCTCGGCGGCCAGAACTACGCCTGTGCCGATCCCCCGGGTCAGGATCAGCGCATCGCCGGGGCGGGCGCCTGCCAGTGTTATCGCGTCGCCCGCCAACAGCCCCGTGACGGTGAACCCCACGGTCAACTCGGTCCCCATCGAGGAATGGCCACCCACGATCTCGGCCCCGGCATCGGCAAAGACCGCGCGCGCGGCCGTCATCACCTCGTCCAGCCACGCGCTCTGCAACCGCGCCGCCATGCGCGGCAAGATCACATTTGCCAGTGCCGCTTGCGGCTGCGCGCCCATCGCCCAGATATCGCCCATCGCATGGATGGCGGCCGCGCGCGCGACCAGCACCGGGTCATGGGCAAAGCCGCGCAGATGATCGGTCGAGATCACTTGGCGCTGACCACCTGTCATCAGTACCGCCGCATCATCCCCGGGCTGCCCGCCCAAGACGCCCGTCAGCGCCCCGGCCCCAAGCTTTGCCCCGCAGCCCCCGCAAGGGGCGGGGCCGGCCATCTCGGCGGCGACACCACGCGCCGCGCTGCGCGGCGGGCGTGGCTGTGGCATGGCTGGCAGATCGCGCAGCTTGTCCATGAAGCGGCGGTCGATCGTGTCTTTCCAACGCCACATGGCTGGGCCGGCCCATCTCAGACCGCCCTTTTCGGCCAGCGCATCCTTGCCGCCCAGCGACACCAGCTTCAGGAAATCGCGCTGCGGCCGAAAGCGGCGGCGCTGGGAACCTGTCAGATCGGCGCGCAGGTTCCACGCGAGCACGGGTGCTGCGCGCACCGCGAAAACGCCTGCCTTGGGGCGGGGGCTTGCCGCCAGATGCACGCAATCGCCCGCACCATAGATCTCGGGGTGAGAGACGGATCTGAGCTGCTCATCCACGATCATGTAGCCATCGCGCATCGCCATGCCGCAATCAGCCAGCCAGCCATGCGGCACGGCCCCCGCCGCCCCGATGGTGAAGTCCGCGGGCACCTGCCGCCCATCGGCAAGGCCCACCGACTCCGCCCCGACCGACACGGGCGCCACCCCTTCATGCCGTGTGACGCCATAGCGGTCGAGTGCCGCCCGCAAGTGCTTCCGCCCCGGCCAGCCCTGCAAGATCTCTCCCCGGTCGATCAGCGCCACTTGCGCCGCGCGCCCAAGGCCGCGCATCCGCTCGGCACAGGCAAGCGCCAGTTCCACCCCCGCGACACCGCCCCCGATCACCGCGATCCGCGCAGGCCCAGTTCCCGCGCAATAAGCCGCCCAAGCTTGTGCAAATCGCCCCAAGGGCTTGGCGGGAACACCATGCGTGGAGAAACCCGGCAGTTCGGCCATATCGCTGGTGATCCCGATATCGAGCGACAGAAGATCATAGCCCATCGGCGCGCGCCCCGGCACGCGGACCCGCCGCGCCACCGGATCGATCGCATCGACTGCCCCCAGGATCAGCCGCGCGCCCGCGAACCGCGCCAGCCGCACCAGATCGATCTCAAGATCTTCGCGCCCGTAATGCCCCGCGATATGGCCGGGCAGCATACCGGTATAGGGGGCGCTCGGGCCGGGGTTGATCAGCGTCACCCGCACGCCGGGTACAGGCGCCATCCCCCAGCGCTTCAAGACCAGCGCATGCGTATGCCCGCCGCCCACCAGCACCAACTCTTTGACGATGGGCACCGACCCGTCCTGCATGCTTGGTCCTTCTTCGTTTTCCAAATATCCCGGGGGGGGCCGGGACGGGCGGGGGCAGCGCCCCCATGCCTGCCTATCCGCCCCGCGGCTTCGCCCGCAAGGTCGGATCGGCCGTGCGCGGGTCCTCGGGCCAGGGATGGCGGGGATAGCGCGCGCGCATATCCTTGCGCACGTCGGCGTAAGAGCCATCCCAGAACCCCGGCAGATCGGTCGTCACCTGCAAGGGCTGCCCCGCAGGCGACAAAAGCACCATCTTCAGGGCCACCCGATCGGGCCCGATGTGCGGATGGGTGGTAGTGCCGAACACCTCTTGCAGGCGCAGCGCCACCTCGGGCACCTCGCCCGCGTAATCGATGGGAATGGTCCGGCCCAGCGGGCTTTGCCATGTGGCGGGCGCCAGTCGGTCCACCCCGCGCATCGCCTCGTATCCCAGCCATGCGACCAACGCGTCATGCGGATCGAAACGGCCCAGATCGGCCGCGTTGCGCGCGCTTGCCAGATGGGGGGCGGCCCAATGCTCCAAACCCGCCAAGAGCGCGCCATCCGTGACATCCGCCACGCCAGAGACCGCGATGCGCGCCCGCAACAGCCGTGCGCGCGCGCTCCAGCCCAAGGCATCCAGTCCCAGATCGCGGATCCCCTCCATCAGCGCGGCGGCCATCGCCTCGGGCGGGGCGTCGCGCCAGGCCCGGTCATCCAGCACCAGCGCCCCGAAACATTCCTGCTGTCGCGCTTCCACCCGTCGATGGCGGCGCGACCAGTGACATGCGTTGCGCCAAATGATCGCGTCGGCAAACAGCCCGCGCAATTCCGCCTCGCTGATGGCCACGGCCTGGCGGATGCGCGCCTCGCGCGGGTCGCCGTCCAGATCGGTCGCCACGATCAGCCGCTGCCCCGCCAGCCCGTCGCCCTCGGGCATCACCGCACCCTTGCCGCCCGATAGCACATAGCGCGGCCCATCGCCCGCGCGGCGCAGGCCGACCCGGTCGGGATAGGCCAGCGCGGCTTGCGCCCCAAGGCTATTGGCAGCGCCCCCTTCGAAGCGTTTGAGCCGCTTGGCCTCCTCTCTGATCTGGGCAACGGCCCCGCGATCGGCCCCCATACCGCTCGGATCATCCAGCGCGCGCAGGCGCAGCGTCAGATCGATGCCGACACCCCGCAAGGGATCACGCGCAGCAAGAAGGGCTGCCACCCGCGCGGCACCCGCCCCACCGCGCAGGACCAGATGCCCCAGCCGAGGATGGAGCGGCAGGCCCGCCAAGGCGCGGCCATGATCGGTGATCCGCCCGGTATCGTCCAAGGCCCCCAGATCGCGCAGAACCCCACGCGCCTCGGCCAGCGCGCCCTCGGGCGGCGGCGTCAGGAAGGCCAGCCCCTCGGCCCCGCCCCAGACTGCGAGTTCCAGCGCCAGCCCCGCCAGATCGGCGGCGGCAATCTCGGGCGGGGGAAAGGCGGGCAGCGCGCCCTCGGTCCCCTTGGTCCACATCCGGTAGCAGATGCCCGGTGCCACGCGCCCCGCGCGCCCGCGCCGCTGATCGGCCTCGGCCCGGCTGACGGGTTCGGTCACCAGCCGCGACATGCCCGAACCGGGATCGTAGCGCGCCCGCCGCGCGCGGCCCGCATCGACGACGATCCGCACATCCTGAATGGTGAGCGAGGTCTCGGCGATCGAGGTCGCCAGCACCAGCTTGCGCCCCGTGGTCGCGGGTGCAATCGCCGCGCGCTGATCGGCAAAGGGCATTGCGCCGTAAAGCATGTGCAGGCCCACATCGCCGGGCAGGCGGCCCGCCAAACGCGCGGCGGTGCGGCGGATTTCACCCTCGCCCGGGAGAAATACCAGACAGCCGCCCTCTGCCTCCGAGAGTGCGCGCAGGATCAGATCGGCCACCCCGTCTTCCAATCGCCGTTCCTTGGGCAAGGGTGCATCAAGATGGCGGGTTTCGACCGGAAAGGCCCGCCCCTCCGATGTCAAAAGCGGCGCATCGCCCAGCATCGCGGCGACGGGTGCTGCATCGAGCGTCGCCGACATCACCACGATGGCCAGATCGGGGCGCAGCGCCTGCGCCACCTCCCATGTCAGGGCAAGGCCCAAATCGGCGTTCAGCGAACGCTCATGGAATTCATCGAAGATCACGCAACCCACACCGGGCAGATCGGGCGCATCTTGCAACATCCGGGTCAGGATGCCCTCGGTCACTACCTCGATCCGCGTGTGCGGCCCCACCACGCTTTCGCCTCGGATGCGGTAGCCCACGCTTTGGCCCACGGCCTCGCCCAACATCTCGGCCATCCGCTCGGCGGCGGCCCGTGCGGCCAGACGGCGCGGTTCCAGCATCACGATTTTCCCCGCGATCTGCCCCAACAGGGCCGGGGGCACACCCGTCGTTTTGCCTGCACCCGGCGGAGCCTGCAGCACGGCGCGGCCCTTATCGGCCAAGGCCGCACAGAGCGCGGGCAGGATATCGTCGATGGGAAGGGGCAAGGCGTGGGCAATCCCGATGCGAAGGCGGATCGCCGTCACATGTGGCCCCGCGCCCCCCAGCGTCAACCGTAAACCCCGGCACGGGCACTGGACATATCGCACCTTGCAGGGGCAGATCGCGGGTGGCGGCGATGGGAAAGGGCGATGCAGGCATGACAGCCACGGCACAAAGCAGCGACGATCTGGCCCCCCGCGTTCTGGCGGGCGAGCGCCGCGCATTGGCGCGTGCGGTCACGCTGGTCGAAAGCACGCGCCCCGATCACCGCGCACAGGCCACCGCCTTGATCGAGGCGTTGCGCGGCCACGGACGCCAAGCGCTACGCATCGGCCTGTCAGGCACGCCGGGGGTCGGCAAATCCACCTTCATCGAGGCCTTCGGCATGGCGCTGGTTGGCGCGGGGCTCAAGGTTGCGGTGCTGGCGGTCGATCCCTCCTCGGCGCGCTCGGGCGGGTCGATCCTGGGCGACAAGACGCGGATGGAATTGCTGAGCCGGGAGGCAGCGGCCTTTATCCGCCCCTCGCCCTCTGCCACGCATCTGGGCGGCGTCGCGCGCCGCACGCGCGAGGCGGTGGCGCTGTGCGAGGCGGCGGGGTTCGATGTGGTGCTGGTCGAAACCGTGGGGGTGGGCCAGTCCGAGACCGTGGTGGCCGAGATCTGCGATCTTTTCGTGCTGCTCTTGTCGCCCGCCGGTGGCGACGAGTTGCAGGGCGTGAAACGCGGGATCATGGAGATGGCGGACCTGATCCTGGTCAACAAGGCCGATGGCGACCTGAAACCTGCAGCCACCCGGACTGTCGCCGATTATGCCGGCGCGCTGCGGCTTTTGCGTAAACGCCCGCAAGACCCCGAAGGCTTTCCCAAGGCACTGCCGGTCTCTGCGGTGACGGGCGATGGGATCGCTGGGGCCTGGGACGAGATGCAGGGCCTCGCGCGCTGGCGCAAGGATCATGGCTGGTGGGACCGCCGCCGCGCCGAACAGTCCGCGCATTGGTTCGAGGCCGAGGTGCGCGAAGGGCTATTGGCCCGGCTGCGCGCCGACCCAGAGGTCAAGGCGGCGATGGCCGAGATGGCGGAACAGGTGGCCCAAGGCGCGCTGACCCCCGATGCGGCGGCGGCGGCGATGCTGGGGCGCTTGAAAGGCTAGGCTGCGCCCTACACCGCGCGGCGCGTCATCGTCAGCTTGGCGATCAGCGCCAGCCACGGCAGGCCGTGCAGCACCAGATCGAAGATATCGAGCGGCCTCACCAACTCCCCCGCTGCCAGCATCTTGAGCTTTTCCCAGATATGCGGCTCGGGGAAAAACGGCGCCAGCCCCCATGTCAGGCAGATCAAGATCAGCACGCTATAGGGCAGGGCGGCGAGAAGGCGGCGGAGGGCGGTCATTTCTCAGAGTATTTCTTATGCTTTACTGTTTGCCGCACTTCAATTTTCGTGGGTGAATTTGTCCTAAAGAATTCTGGCCTGTCTGATAATTCCATAAAAAGAACAAATAAATTACTCAAAAAACGATCCCGTGGCATCATCTTATCATAACCCTCTAAGGGGGCAAATTTTAGAGAGTTGCAATACCCAATGACATCCATATCGTCAAAAGACACTGTTTTTCGATGAGCAAATTTGTTTCTTATGTTCGCCAGTATACTATATGTATGCCGCTCTTCATCAGAAATTAGTCCAAGCGAAAGGCAAAGGTCGGCGGTCTTTGCTCCATGCAGACTATTGATCAAGGATTCCATTTTTC
>NZ_CBFIIK010000058.1:0-15547 GCF_965662675.1 Roseicyclus sp.
CATATTGCGCGATATCGCCTGCCTGCCGCGTCCCACCGGAGGGGTCGCCACCCAACGCGCGGATCGCATCACCTTCGGGATCGGGATCGGTGCGATTGCTGCCGCCCGGCGTGGGCGGCGGCAAGGCGGCGAGGTCTTCGGGAATGACGATGGGATTGGTCGGCAGGATCGAGAATTCGTCGGGCCCGGCCTCGGTATTGCGGATATTCATAAGCCGCGGATCGCCACCGCCACATGCAACCAAGACGACAAGCGCGGCACAAAGCGTCAGGCTTGATAACAGGCGCGGCATGAAACGGTCCTTCGTCATCCTTGGGGCCGGGGTCTAGCCTAATTCTCAGGCCCCGTCACCGTCCAACTTCTCGTCATCTTCCATCTTGCTGTCATTGGCGAAGATCAGCAAGCCGAAGGCACCCGCGAAGATACCGATATCGGCGACATTGAAGGCGAAGGGGTTGTTGATCCCGCAGCACGACATGTTCAGGAAATCCGCGACCGCCCCGTAGATCACGCGGTCGATGGTGTTGCCCAAGGCGCCGCCGATGATCGCGCCCGCTGACAAAAGCGCGATGGGCCGGGTCAGTCCGTGGCGCGCCCACCAGACAAGCCATCCGCAAATGCCGAGCGCCACGGCGATCAAGATCCAGCGTGTCAGTTCTGGTCCGCCCGACATGAGCCCAAAGTTGATGCCCCGGTTCCAGCCCATCTTGAAGGTCAGAAATGGTGGCGCCACCTCGATGATACCGCGCTCGATCAGGCCCATCGCATGGACCACGATGTATTTCGACATTTGGTCGAGCGCGAACCAGATCACGGCGGAGATGGTCAAAAGCTTCATCGATCCTCGCAGCCCCTTGGTGTTCAGGGTGTGCCTTCCGGCGCACCTTCGCCTTGGTTCATCAATGCCGGAAATGGCGCATGCCCGTAAAGACCATCGCAAGCCCTGCGGCATCGGCGGCGGCGATCACCTCGTCGTCGCGCATCGACCCGCCGGGCTGGATGATCGCGGTCGCCCCCGCCTCGGCGGCGGCCATCAGACCGTCGGCAAAGGGGAAAAACGCGTCAGAGGCCACGACAGACCCCTTGGCGGGTGTCTCGGCCAAGCCAAGCTCGGCCCCCATGCGCCCGGCCTTGAGCGCCGCGATGGTGGAGCTGTCCACCCGGCTCATCTGACCCGCGCCGACACCGACCGTCGCGCCGTCCTTGACGTAGACGATGGCGTTCGACTTCACATGCTTGGCCACGGTCCATGCAAAGCGCAGATCGGCCATCTCGGCGGCACTGGGCGCGCGTTTGGTCATGACGCGCAGATCGGCCTCTGGGACGAAGCCGGTATCCTTGTCCTGCACCAACAGCCCGCCTGCGACCTGCTTATAGGCCAAAACAGGCACACGCGGATCGGGCAGCGCGCCGGTGGTCAGCAGGCGCAGGTTCTTTTTCGCGGCGAAAATGGCCCGCGCATCGGCATCGGCATCCGGCGCGATCACAACCTCGGTGAAGATTTTCACGATCTCTTCGGCCGTGGCGCCATCAAGCGCCATGTTCAGCGCCACGATCCCGCCAAAGGCACTGGTGCGGTCGCAGTCAAAGGCTTTTTGATAGGCCTCGGCCAAGCTTGCGCCGCGCGCCACGCCGCAGGGATTGGCGTGTTTGATGATCGCGCAAGCCGGCCCATCGGCGGGCGTGAATTCCGCGACCAGCTCAAAGGCGGCGTCGGTATCGTTGATATTATTATAGCTCAGTTCCTTGCCCTGATGTTGCTGGGCCGTCGCCACGCCGGGACGGCCCGAGCCATCGACATAAAAGGCCGCCGTCTGATGGGGGTTTTCGCCATAGCGCATGGTCTGTTTCAACACGCCCGCGAAAGCGCGCCGCCGTGGGGCCGCATCGCCATGAGCCCCCGCCATCCAAGTCGAGACCGCCGCATCATAAGCCGCGGTGCGCGCATAGGCGGTGCGCGCCATGCGCTCGCGAAAGGCAAGTCTGGTGCCGTCATGGGCGTCAAGCTCGGCCAGCACATCGGCGTAATCCTCGGTATCCACCACCACTGTGACGAAGGCATGGTTCTTGGCCGCCGCCCGGATCATCGCAGGCCCGCCGATATCGATATTCTCGATGCAATCATCGTAATCCGCCCCCGAGGCGACGGTCGCCTCGAACGGGTAGAGGTTCACCACCAACAGGTCGATCGCGCCGATCCCGTGTGTCTCCATCGCCGCCCTGTGCTCGGCATTGTCGCGCAAGGCCAAAAGCCCGCCATGCACCATCGGGTGCAGCGTCTTGACCCGGCCATCCATCATCTCGGGAAAGCCCGTCACCTCGGACACATCTTTGACCGGCAAACCCGCATCGCGCAGCGCGCGCGCCGTGCCGCCCGTCGACAAAAGCGCCACCCCGCGCCCTGCCAGCGCCGTGGCGAATGCGATCAGTCCGGTCTTGTCGGAAACGGAGATGAGCGCGCTGCGGATCGGCAGATGGGTCATACGGGAATAGTCCTTTTCAATCTTCTTGTGTGTCGTCGCCCGGCGCGGGCAAAAGCCCCACGGGGCGGGCCAGTGTCCAGCTGACCGCGCTGCCATATCCGCTCAGCGCGGCGGAGAGAACGATTTGTTTTGTCGCGCGTGGGCGCCCCCGCTCTTCATCGAGATATACCGAAGGCGCAAGACTCAGAACGGCATCGCCGACATGACGAAACACCCATGTTTCGCGATTGGGCAGTTGGATCGAGACCGCCGTACCGCCCATGTCGATCTTGGCCACGGCATCGGGGTGCAGGTGAAAGCGTACCGCAAAGCGTAGCCTGTCGTCATTGCTCAGCCGTGACTGAACCCGGTCGAGCGTCGCACGATCGGCGGCTGTCATCGCGGCCAGCCCATCTTCGCCGCGCAGCAAGCTGCCGTCATGGGCCAGTTGCAGCGAGCGCAGATGCACCAGCCCATGTGTCGCGCGCCAGCCATCATGGCTGAGCGCGATCGCCTCGGCGGTTTTCATCTCGGATTGCTGCACCTCGACGATCCGTGGGCCGGTCACGAAATCCTGCAGCGCAGGATCGGCGCGCGTCGCGCCGCGCGCCAATCGCGCACTGGCATAGCCGAGCAATGAAAGGGTGGAATGGTTTGCGCTCGCCCGCCCCGCGCGGTGCCATTGTGGGCCAAGGCCATGACCCGACCCCGCCGATACGATGACCGGCTCGCGCCCCGAGACCAGCTCGAATGCCAGTGTCGAGGCATGGGCCGTATGGCTGCCCGGCCCCAAAAGCGGCGGTGCCGCGTCGACGATCAACGACACGCGCCGCCCGCCCAATCTTGCATATCCCATCGCCAGGCCCTTGATCCGGCTGGGCCGTAGGTTGGAGCGGGCAAGCGCGCTGTCCAATTGCCCGGCCACCCCGCGCCCGCCCCCATGCATCCGCACCAAGCCACCATCGGCATGGCGCAGGCTGCGCAAGCTGGGCGCGATCCGTGCGATCGCGGTGTCGATCGCGGGATCGGCGGGTTTGCCCGTTTGCTTCAGCAGCGCGGCGACCCCGGTCAATCTTGTGAAAACATCCAGCAGTTCGGCGGGGTTGCGCGATACGATTGCGCCGCTTGCCTCGATATCTTCGGCGCAAGCCTGCGCCAAGGCGTTCAGCGCCGGTTTCAGCGCGCCCTGCATCCCGGCCAGCGACAACGCGGAATGGACCAGCGCCGCCAGCACCTCGAACCGCGCCAGCCCATGCGCGGCCCGTGGTGCGCGCATCTGCAAAAAACCGCCCTGTCGCCCGAGGGCTGCCAAGAGGCGTCGCCTGTCCTCGGGCGCGATGGCTTGCGTCACGAAGCGGGCATGCGCGATCATGGCGATCTGCCGTCGCGCGACAAGGTCAAGCGACCAGCCCGGCCCCCCGCCGCGCCCATAACGCGACAGCCAGTCGCCCAGCCAATCTTGCGCGGTGGCCAACCCCGCAGCATTGGGCAAAATGGCCAGATCATCGAGCCATGCAAAACCATGCAGCGCGTCGATGAAGGGGTCGGGGCCCGCGTCTATCTGCCAAGGCATGCGCCCATCCAGCGCGATGCTGTGACCCGCAAGGCGCAACTCGCCCGCCACCAAGCGCTGGCCTTGCTCCTCGGACCCGGTGAGTTCTGGAAAAGGCTCCCAGACAAAGCCCGTTACGCGCGGCCCGGTCATGCCAACGCGCCAGACCGCCAGCCTATCGGATAGGCGCATGCGCGTGCGCATGGGCTGTGTCATGGTGCTGAACTCTGGGCTGTCGGACATTGTGATGTGCTGCGCGCTCCGGGTCTTGGGCCAAGGATAGGGTCGGCGTCGGCGACTGTCACGCGCGGGTCATGACGGCGGCGTAAAACCCATCTATTCCGCCGAGATCGGCCCAGAAATCGGGACGCAGGCGCAGCCCGCCTTCGGGGCTTTGCCATGTGGGATCACCACCCAAGGCGACGACATCGGCGGGGATCACCCGCAGATCGGGGTGCCGTTTGAGCGCGGCGGTCACCTGAAACTCTCCTTCGACCGGCAAAAGCGAGCAGGTGCAAAAGACCAGCCGCCCGCCCGGCGCCAAAAGTGTCAGCGCATGATCAAGCAGTTGCATCTGCAGACGGGTCAACGGTTCCACCTCGGTCCAGCGTTTGGCATGGGCCAGATCGGGATGGCGGCGGATCGTGCCGCTGGCCGTACAGGGCGCATCGAGCAAGATCGCGTCATAAAGGCCGCCGGCATGGGCCAGCGCATCTTCGGTCACCAGCTTGGCCGCAAGCCCGGTACGGGCAAGATTTTCGGCCACCCGCCCCATGCGCGCCGCCGAGATGTCGAGCGCAGTCACATTCGCCCCCGCGGCGGCAAGCTGCATGGTCTTGCCACCGGGTGCCGCGCATAAATCAAGCACACGCGCCCCCGCGACATCGCCCAACAGGCGCACGGGCAAGGCGGCGGCGGCATCTTGCACCCAGAAATCGCCCTCCTCGTAGCCCGCAAGCGCGCTGATCTGCGTGCCGGGCGGCATGCGCAAGCTGCCCGTTGGCAACCGCAGGGCTTGCGGCAGGTCATGGGCGATGCCCGGTTTCATGGTCAAGTCGATGGGCGGCAGGGGAAGATGCGCGGCCTCGATCGCGCGCAAGACATCCGCGCCCCAGCGTTTCTTGATCGGCCCGCCGATCCAACCCGGAAGGCGTTGCGCGGGTTGTGCGGCGAAACGTTCCGGCCCCTCGATCGCCAATTTGCGCAGCACGGCGTTGATCATCCCTGCGCTGCGGGCGGTCGGTTTTTGCTGTTTGGCGATTGTCACGGCGCTATCGACCACGCCATGCGCATCTTCCCCGGTGATCAGCAATTCACAAGCGGCCAAGCGCAAGATCGCCAAGGCGGCGGGTTGCGGCTTGCGGTCAAGATAGGCGGCGAGGCAGGCATCGAGCGGTTCGAGATGGCGCAATGTCAGCGCGACAAGGCGGGCCGCGCGCGCCTGGTCGCCGGGTGCAAGACGCCCGTCGCCGGGCAGATGGGCCAGCATCCGCCGCTCGCGCAGCACCGCGTCGAGCGCGCGCAGCGCCGCTTGTCTTGCCCCATGGCTCATGCGTCTTTCCCTTGTTCCAGAGGATCAGGGGCGTATATCACCAATCAGCTAACGACAAGAATGTCCTTGGGATTTCGGATATGAGCGACGACACACAAGCCCGCGACATCTCGCATTTGCCGCCTGCCGCCCAACGCGCCTTGGCCGAGGCCGATGCCCGCCGCAAAGCGGCCAAGGAGGTTGCGCTACCGCCTGAGCTTGGCGGTCGTGACGGCCCCGAGCCCGTGCGCTACGGCGATTGGGAGAAAAAGGGAATCGCCATCGATTTCTGAGGCGCGGGCCTATTCCAGCGTCAGATCCGCGAACATGCCGGCCCCTTGGTCGGATGTGAAGCGCAGCGTCGCGCCGTTTTCCTGCACCAATTGGCAATTATACCCAAGATCGGTGTCGTTCCAGAACAGGTCGCGGCAAAAATAGCCGTTTTCCCAGCGCCACTGTCCGGTCACAGGCCCGCCAAAGGCGCGACCTTGGATCTGGCCCGATGGCGTGACTGTCAGCCGGATACCCAGCCTGCGCAATTCTCGCCCTTCGATAAGCGAAACAAAGCGCGTGTCGCTGTCGACCACGCGAAAGTTTTCGGCCTGCGCGGCGCGCGGCACGGCCGACATGGCAAGGCACAGCCCTGCGATCGCAAGGATCGTGAATTGGCGGATCATGATACGCTCTCGGATGCACGGTACATAAAGAGCGAGCTAGAAACCGAACGCGCAAATTCAAGCGATCGGCGGATTTATGCCAAGCCCAAGACATTCATCATGTCATAATGGCCCGGCCCCTTCCCTTGTCCCCACAGCGCCGCTTTGATCGCGCCGCGCGCAAAGATCGCCCGGTCGGTGGCCACATGGCGCAAGATGATCCGCTCGCCCGCGGCGGCAAAGATCACATCATGCTCGCCCACGATATCGCCGCCGCGGATGGCGGAGAAACCGATATCGCCGCGCCGCCGCGCCCCAGTAATCCCGTCGCGCCCGCTGTCGGTGACATCGCTCAGCGTCACACCGCGCCCCTTGGCCGCCGCCTCGCCCAACATCAGCGCCGTGCCCGAGGGGGCATCGACCTTGTGGCGATGATGCGCCTCGACGATCTCGATATCGAAATCCTCATCAAGCGCGCGCGCAATCTGTTGGGTCAACCGCGTCAGAAGGTTGACGCCAAGGCTCATGTTTCCGGCGCGCACGATCACGGCATGGCGCGCCGCCGCATCGAGGGCGGCGATATCGTTTTCGCCAAGCCCGGTTGTGCCGATCACATGCACACAGCGCGCCTGTGCGGTCAGTTGCGCATGGGCAAGGGTCGCGGCGGGTGCGGTGAAGTCGATCACGGCCTGCGCCTTCACGATCACCGCAAGCGGGTCGTCGGCCACGATCACGCCCAAGGGTGCGCGCCCCATCGCCTCGCCGAGGTCACGGCCGATCCAATCATGGCCGGGCCGCTCGGTCGCGCCCATCAGATGCGCCTTGTCGCTTGCTGCGATCGTTTCGGCCAGCATTTGCCCCATCCGCCCCGAGGCACCCATCACCGCGATCCCGACACTGTCGGCCATGTCACATCCCTCCGTTTGTCGTGGCCGCTGATAGCGGATTGATGCGCTTTGGCAAAGCCGTCGCTTGCGACAAGGCCCGCCATCCCATAAGTGCGGCAGGGAACAGAACAGGCGGTGGTATGGGAAAGAACCGGCATTCCGAGGGCGCAGGCCCCTCGCAGCGACAGCTTCGCGTGGGCGAGTTGATCCGGCGCACCTTGTCGGCCGTCTTGGCGCGTGGCGATGTGCATGACCCGGAACTCAACGCGATGTCGATCACCGTGGGCGAAGTGCGCACCTCGCCCGATCTGAAAATCGCGACCGTCTATGTCATGCCCTTGGGCGGGGCGCGGCGCGAGGATGCGATCCAAGCGCTCAAGCGAAACCGTGGCGAATTGCGCCGCGAGATCATGCGCGAGATGACATTGAAATACGCCCCCGATCTGCGTTTCGTCATCGATGAGACCTTTGACCGGATGGATGAAACACGCGCGCTGTTTGCCCGTGAAGATGTCATGCGCGATATCGAAGGGGGTGAGGCGGAGGGCGGCGAATGAAGCGCGCGCTTGCCATTATCGCCGCCTTGTGGCTGGCACCCGTCAGCGCGCTGGCTTGTGACCAAGTGAAATTTGACGGCGCAGCCTTCACCACCTGCCGGATCGATTTGCAGCACAGCGAACTGCGGCTGTTTTTGCGCGATGAGGCGGGCGCCATCTTTGGCGGCTTTGCACCCATCGACGCGGCTTTGGGCCCCGAGCAGCGCTTGGGAATGGCGATGAATGCGGGGATGTTTCACGAAAATCGTGCCCCCGTCGGCCTCTATATCGAGGATGGCGTCGAGGAGATGCGCCTCATCACCTCGGCGGGGCCGGGCAATTTCGGGCTTTTGCCCAATGGTGTGCTATGCCTGAACGATGGCCATGCGCGCATCATCGAAAGCCGTGCCTTCGCCGCCGCGCCGCCCCAATGCCGGGACGCCACGCAATCGGGGCCGATGCTGGTCATCGACGGGGCGCTGCATCCGCGCTTTCTGCCCGACAGCGATAGCCGGAATGTGCGCAATGGCGTGGGGGTCGATGCGACGGGTCAGATCGCGCATCTGGTGATTTCGGATGCGCCGATCAATTTTCACCATTTCGCGCGGTTTTTCCGCGATCATCTGGGCTTGTCGCAGGCGCTTTATTTCGATGGCCGCGTCTCGCGGCTATATGCGCCACAGATCGGGCGGGCCGATATCGGCCTGCCGGTTGGGCCAATCATCGGCACGGTCGTGGACGCGGTAGTTGACGGGGCCGCGTCGGGCGGTTAGCCCGCCGCTCTTTCCGCCGATCAAAGGAGCCGATCATGGGGCGCAATCGCAAGGGGCGTGAGGTTTCCGGCTGGCTTTTGGTCGACAAGCCGGCCGGCATCACTTCGACCAGCGTGGTCAACAAGATCCGCTGGGCCTTCGAGGCGAAGAAGGCAGGCCATGCCGGCACCCTCGATCCCGATGCCACAGGCATGCTGCCCGTCGCGCTGGGCGAGGCGACAAAGACCATCGCCTATCTGGGGGACGCGCTGAAAGGCTATGATTTCAGGACATGCTGGGGTTCGGCCACCACCACCGATGATGCGGCGGGTGCGGTGATCGCGACATCGCCACTGCGCCCGACCGAGGCCGCGATCCGCGCCGCACTGGCGCAATTCATCGGCGATATCCGGCAGGTGCCGCCACAGTTCTCGGCGGTGAAGGTCGATGGCGCGCGCGCCTATGACATCGCGCGCGGCGGTGAGGCCATGGCGTTGGAAGCGCGCGATCTGCATGTCGACGCGCTGGAGTTGGTGGCGATGCCCGATGCCGATCATGCCGATCTGCATTTCGTATGCGGTTCGGGCGGCTATGTCCGGTCGATTGCACGCGACCTTGGCGCGGCGCTTGGCTGTCTGGGCCATGTGCTGCATTTGCGCCGGACATGGGTCGGCCCCTTCGATATCGAGGATGCGGTAAGCATGGACCGGATCGAGGCATTGGCCCGCACCCCCGAGATCGACACGCTGCTCAAGCCTGTCGCCTTGGCCTTGGGCGATCTTCCGATGCTCTTGGCGACCGAGGCCGGGGCCGCGCGGCTGAAAAACGGCAATCCTGGCCAAGTGTTGCCGGGTGCGGCCGAGTATGGCGATCTGGTTTGGGTCAGTTTCGCCGGTCAGCCATTGGCGATTGGCCGCTTGCGTGCGGGCGAGGTGCATCCCGAACGGGTCTTTAACCTGTAGCGACGCCAA
Organism: Roseicyclus sp.; assembly: GCF_965662675.1. Taxonomy (GTDB): domain Bacteria; phylum Pseudomonadota; class Alphaproteobacteria; order Rhodobacterales; family Rhodobacteraceae; genus Roseicyclus. Next base: position 9,348 of record NZ_CBFIIK010000058.1, read on the forward strand.
ATCATGTCAGAACTGGGGCCATGCGTGACACAAAAAGCCCAGATCCGTCCATGATCCGAACATCTTGCAGCGATACCAAGGGTGGCAGTGAAACAGATTCGCCGCTGTCGGATGCCTTGTGTGCGTCATCAGCCGGCAAAAAGGAGATCAGAATGTTCCGCATCCTGCTTGCAAGTGCGTTGGCCCTTCCGGTGTTGGCCGGTGCGGCGAATGCGACCCCGCCCCAGACCAGCATGTTCTTGGGAAAAGATACGCTGACCATCAGCAAGGGTCTCGAATCATTGGGCTACGAGGTCGTTTCGATCGGCGTCGACGAATCCGGCGCAGAAGCCGAAGTCCGTAATGGCGAACACCTCTATGACGTCACTGTCGATATGGCCTCGGGGTTGATCATTCGTGTCGAATACGACGCTGATTTGGACGGCGACGTCTGATCGGCTGAACGCGACTGATACCCGCTTGCCGCGGGTGGATTGTGGTTTCCCCGGTGCTGCCATGACGGCATAAACGGGACATGATCACCCGGCACCACCTCAAGGGCGATGCGCACTCCGTTGCTGAATATTCGGATTGCGAACGCTATCGCTACACGCTGACGCGCGTCTGGAACCCAGCTGGGGGGCGGGCGCTTTTCGTGATGCTCAACCCTTCGACCGCGACCGAGGTGCAGAACGACCCGACGGTCGAACGCTGCGAAAGACGGGCACGGGCGCTGGGGTTCGGGGCGTTTCGCGTTCTCAACATCTTTGCCTTTCGTGCCACCGACCCGCGCGAGATGCGCCGGGCAGATGACCCGATCGGCCCGGAGAATGACGCCGCGATCTTGGCCGCGTTGCCTTGGGCAGATCGCGTCATCTGTGCTTGGGGCACGCATGGTGCGCATCTGGATCGCGGCGCGCATGTCGAAGCGATGCTGCGCGACGCGCGGGCGGCCTTGTTCCATCTTGGGCTCAGCCAAGGCGGCCACCCCAAGCATCCGCTCTACATCGGATATGCCGTTCAACCCCAAGCGTGGGAGGTCGACCATGTCGGGCATTGACGGCTTTGTGCAATCGCGCGTGGCCTGCACCGGCGTCACGCTCTCGGTGCATCGGGGCGGTGCGGGGCCTGCGTTGATCTTGCTGCACGGCTATCCGCAAAACCACATGGCGTGGCATCTTGTGGCCCCCCGCTTGGCACAGCGTTTCGATGTCATCATCCCCGATCTGCGCGGCTATGGCGATAGCGACGCGCCAGCCGATGATGCAGGGCACAGCGTCTATTCCAAGCGCGAGATGGCACGCGACATCGTGGGGCTGATGGACGCCTTTGATCTGCCGAGGGCGCATGTCTTGGGCCATGATCGGGGTGCGCGTGTCGCCTATCGCTTGGCGCTCGATCATCCGCAGCGTGTTGCGCGCCTTGGGATTATCGAGATCGTGCCGACGGCCGAATTCTGGCGCGCATGGGATCGCGAATTGGCGCTGAAAGCCTATCATTGGACATTTCTGGCCCAGCCCGCGCCCCTGCCTGAGATGCTGATCAATGCCGATGGTCCGGCCTATATCGATCGGACCTTGGCCAGTTGGTCGCGCAAGGGCGATCTGACGGCCTTCGCGCCCACCGCCTTGGCCAGCTATCGCGCCCAAGCCGCCGATCCCGCGCGGGTGGCTGCAATGTGCGCCGATTACCGTGCAGGCGCCGGGATCGACCGCGATCTTGACGAGGCCGACCGCGCGGCAGGGCGCAAGATCGCGGCGCCGTTGCATTTCATCTGGGCCGAGGCCGGGTTTCCGGCGCGCAATGGCGATCCCCTGGCCATCTGGCGCAGTTGGGCCGATCAGGTCAGCGGCGACTGCATCCGAGGCTGCGGTCATTTCGCGATGGAAGAAGCCCCCGACGCCGTGCTTGATCAAATGCTACCGCATTTCTTGGCCTAAAGCGTGTCGCGTTCTATCGCATTCATCGGGGCAGGCGAACGCATTGTGCTGTGCAAACGCTGGCTCGCCTGCCCCGATGAAGACGGCGGCTTGACCAAACGCGACGCGCTCCAAGCAGGCGATCAAGCTATTTCCGCAACGCTATCAAGGTCCAGAGGGCGCAAGGTGATCGCCGCCGGATCAAGCCCCTGTGCGCCCGTTACCGACAAGATCAATTCGCCGTTGAACAAGATGTCGGCCCCGCTGCCATCGGCGAAATCGGCCACGGTGATGAGCGGATCGGGGGTCGTATCGGGGTCGAACATCACCTCGATCACATCGTGTGACGGGTCGAAGTCGGTGACATGCCCTGCAACTGCGGCCATTTCGATGAAGCTGCCTGATATGAAGCTGTCCTGACCGGCACCGCCTGTCGCGATATCGTTCGCGCCGACGATGATCACATCGTCACCATCGCCGCCATCGAGCAGATCACCCTGATCCTCGTCATGCGGCCCAAAGATCGAATCGCCTGCGGCGAATGTGCCATCAAGCCGGTCATTACCCGCGCCGCCGGTCAGCGTATCGGCACCGAACCCACCTTGCAGATAGTCGTCGCCATCCCCGCCTGTAAGATGGTCATCGCCATCGCCGCCGAACAGCAGATCGCCGTCATCGCCGCCAGACAGCGTGTCGTTGCCATCCCCACCCACGAGGAAATCCGTGCCACCCTCGCCCGAGATGCTATCATCGCCTTCGTCGCCATAGACCTCGTCCGCGCCGCCTTGGCCGAGGATGGTATCGTCACCTTCATTGCCGAAAAGCGCGTCATCATCTTGCCCGCCTTCGATCATGTCCGCACCCGGTCCACCGGTGATCGCGTCATCGCCGCCGCCGCCCAAAAGGCTGTCCATTCCTTCACGCCCGCGCAGCACATCGTCGCCGGTGCCGCCATCGAGCAGGTCGTCGCCGGCATAACCGTCGAGCGTGTCATCGCCAGGACCGCCCGACAGCGTATCGTCGCCCATACCACCGGTCAGGCTGTCATCGCCATCACCGCCCGTCGCCGTCACGGGATCGGTGTCCTGCCGCAGCAGATCGGCCAACGACGCGGTCTGGCCGCCTTGTTCCGTTGTGGTGACATCATCGTGCTGTGGGGGTGTGTCATCGGCTAGCGGATCCGCAGGCTCGCTACCGTCCATGATCATACCACCCAGCGCGTAGCCCATCGCCATAAGGATAAGTAGTCCACCAGCCGCCAGCATCGTCCATACCTCGTTACGCAAACACTCGTGACATGTTGGCGCTTGCTGCGCCGAGGACCGTCTTCTGACATGGTCTTGTCGCGGCGATCAGACAGGCCACCCGTTGCGGTTGGCCGATGATTCGCTGCGGAACACCGGGGACCATGATGGCCCGAGCTTTCGAAAATCTGAACCCTATCGGGCAATCAGCCCCCAAATCACCCCTTCGATCGGTCGATTTTGTGGCTTTTTCGGCCCATCCATGGGGAGGTTTCGCCGCTTTCGCCGGAATTGGCGCAATCCCCCCCTTTCCAAGCGGACGCGCCCGGCCTATAGCCGCGCATCCACGCCATGATGGTGTGGACACACTCCACGGGCCCTGCTGGACGACATCCCGGCTTGCGCCATCACCCCTTGAACAGGAGACCCCGATGTCGATTACAGTCGAAGAAAAGCAGCGTTTGATGACCGAATTCGCGACCAAGGAAGGCGACACTGGTTCGCCCGAGGTGCAAGTCGCGATCCTGACCAGCCGCATCACCACGCTGACCGAGCATTTCAAGACCCACAAGAAGGACAACCACTCGCGTCGTGGCCTTCTGATGATGGTCGCCCAGCGCCGCAAGTTGCTGGACTACGTCAAGTCCAAGGACGAGGCGCGCTACACCGCGTTGATCGGCCGTTTGGGCATCCGCCGCTAAGGCGACCACGCCTGAGGTTTCTGGAATCGGCCCGCGCACATCCGTTGCGCGGGCCGTTTTCTTTTTGGCCCGCCCTGCACACGCTGTGCCGCGCCCTAATTCGCTTTCCAAATCAGATAAAACAGGCTATGGCGCGCGCATCTGAGACGTGACGCTTTGACCCCGGCGCATGGCATGATGAAGGGGTCGGCGGCAATGGGGCCGCCATAGGTATGGGAGACCCGGCAGGGGCCGGGAGAGCTCCCCGATAGGAAACGATATATGTTCAATATCACGACGAAAAGCATTCAGTGGGGCGAAGAGACGCTCACACTGGAAACGGGGCGTGTTGCACGCCAAGCCGATGGTTCGGTTATCGCCACATATGGCGAAACCTCCGTCATGGCCAATGTGACCTATGCACGGCAGATGAAGCCGGGGCAGGATTTCTTCCCGCTGACGGTCCATTACCAAGAGAAATACTATGCCGCGGGCAAAGTGCCGGGTGGTTTCTTCAAGCGCGAAGCGCGTCCGACCGAGAAAGAGACGCTGACCGCGCGCTTGATCGACCGTCCGATCCGCCCGCTCTTCGTGCCGGGCTTCAAAAACGAAGTCCTCGTCATGTGCACGGTTCTGAGCCATGACCTCGTCAACGACCCCGATGTGGTGGCAATGATCGCGGCATCGGCTGCGCTGACGATCTCGGGCGTGCCTTTCATGGGTCCGATCGCGGGTTGCCGCGTGGGCTTTGTGGATGGCGAATATGTGCTGAACCCGACTGTCGACGACATGCATAACCTGCGCAACAACCCCGAGCAGCGTCTCGATCTGGTTGTCGCAGGCACCAAGGATGCGGTCATGATGGTCGAGTCCGAGGCCTATGAGCTGACCGAGGATGAGATGCTGGGCGCGGTGAACTTCGCCCATGAGCAGATCCAGCCTGTCATCGACCTGATCGTCGCTTTGGCCGAAGATGCCGCTAAAGAGCCGTTCGATTTCGCAGCGCCCGATTACTCGGCGCTCTCCGATGTGGTCAAAAAGGCCGGCGAAGCGGCGATGCGCAAAGCGTATGCCATCACCGACAAGCAAGAGCGCGTCGCCGCTGTGGCCGCCGCGAAAGAGGCGATCAAGGCCAAGCTCAGCGAAGAGCAGCTTGCCGACCCTGATCTGGGTTCGGCGCTGAAAAAGCTCGAGTCGATGGTCATGCGTTCCGATGTGGTCAAGAATGGCCGCCGCATCGATGGCCGCGCGCTCGATGCGGTACGTGCGATCGATTGTCAGACAGGCGTGCTGCCCCGGACCCATGGCTCGGCGCTGTTCACGCGCGGCGAGACCCAAGGTCTGGTCGTGACCACGCTGGGCACCGGCGATGATGAACAGTTCATCGACGCGCTGCATGGCAACTTCAAATCGAACTTCTTGCTGCATTACAACTTCCCCCCCTATTCGGTGGGCGAGGTTGGCCGTGTGGGTTCGCCCGGCCGTCGTGAGATCGGCCATGGCAAGCTGGCATGGCGGGCGCTGCAGGCGGTTTTGCCCGCGGCAACCGATTTCCCCTACACGATCCGCGTCGTCTCCGAGATCACGGAATCGAACGGCTCCTCCTCGATGGCTTCGGTCTGTGGCGGGTCGCTGTCGATGATGGATGCGGGCGTGCCGCTGAAAGCACCCGTCGCCGGTGTGGCAATGGGCCTCGTGCTGGAAGATGACGGCTCCTACGGTATCTTGACCGATATTCTTGGCGACGAGGATCACCTCGGCGACATGGATTTCAAGGTCGCGGGCACCGAAGCCGGCATCACCTCCTTGCAGATGGACATCAAGGTCGCGGGCATCACCTCCGAGATCATGAAAACCGCATTGGCCCAAGCCAAGGCGGGCCGCCTGCACATCTTGGGCGAAATGGCCAAGTCGATGACGGCACCGGGCGAGTTCTCGATCCATGCACCGCGCATCGAGACGATGCAGATCCCGACCGACAAGATCCGTGAAGTGATCGGCTCGGGCGGTAAGGTGATCCGCGAGATCGTCGAACTGTCTGGCGCCAAGGTCGACATCAACGATGATGGTATCATCAAGATCGCAAGCCCGAATGCCGAAGCCATCCAAAAGGCCTATGACATGATCTATTCGATCGTGGCAGAGCCCGAAGTTGGCGGCGTCTACAAGGGCAAAGTCGTGAAGATCGTCGATTTCGGCGCCTTCGTGAACTTCTTCGGCAAGCGCGACGGTCTGGTCCATGTGTCCCAGATCGAAAGCCGCCGCCTGAACCACCCCTCGGACGTCCTGAAAGAGGGCCAAGAGGTTTGGGTCAAGCTCTTGGGCTTCGACGATCGCGGCAAGGTGCGTCTGGCCATGAAGATGGTCGATCAGGCCAC
>NZ_CBFIIK010000059.1:0-15520 GCF_965662675.1 Roseicyclus sp.
CTTGTCGGTTTCGATCTCGGCGATGATGTCGCCGGATTTGACGCTATCGCCTTCTTTCACCAGCCATTTGGCCAGCGTGCCTTCTTCCATCGTGGGGGAGAGGGCGGGCATCAGAATTTCGGTTGCCATATCGGTATCGTCCTCTCAGGCGTAGATGTCTGTCCAAAGGTCCTCGAGCGGCGGCTCGGGGCTTTCCTTGGAGAATTCGGCGGCTTCGTTGACGATATCCTTGATCTCCTTGTCGATCTTTTTCAGATCGTCATCGGAGGCATGGCCGCCCGTCAGCAACATCTGGCGCACCTGTTCGATGGCGTCGCGCTTTTCGCGCATCTCCTGCACCTCTTCGCGGGTGCGGTATTTCGCCGGGTCCGACATGGAGTGGCCGCGATAGCGATAGGTCATCACCTCGAGGATATAGGGCCCCTTGCCTGCGCGGCAGTGTGCGACAGCGCGCGCGCCTGCATCCTTGACGGCCAGCACATCCATGCCGTTCACCTCTTCGCCGGCGATGCCGTAAGCCTCGCCGCGCTTCCACAGCGCGGGCGATTTCGTGGCGCGGGTGACGGAGGTGCCCATGGCATAATGGTTGTTCTCGATCACGAAGATGACCGGCAGATCCCAAAGCTGGGCCATGTTGTAGGTCTCGTAGACTTGGCCCTGGTTGGCTGCGCCATCGCCGAAATAGGTGAAGGTGACGCGGTCATTGCCCAGATACTTGTCGGCGAAGGCCAGTCCCGCACCGATCGGCACCTGCGCGCCCACGATCCCATGCCCGCCATAGAAATGCTTTTCCTTGGAGAACATGTGCATCGAGCCGCCCTTGCCCTTGGAATAGCCCCCGATGCGGCCCGTAAGCTCGGCCATCACGCCCTTGGGGTCCATGCCACAGGCCAGCATATGCCCGTGGTCGCGGTAGGAGGTGACGCGCTTGTCCCCCTCGGAGGCCGCAGCCTCGAGGCCAACGACGACGGCCTCTTGCCCGATATAAAGGTGACAGAACCCGCCGATCAGGCCCATGCCGTATAGCTGGCCCGCCTTTTCTTCGAAGCGGCGGATCAAAAGCATGTCGCGATAATAGCGCTTGAGCTCTTCTGCCGAAATATTCGGCGTCGCCGCCTCGGTTTTTGCCGCGGTTTTGCGTGGTGGCATGCGGGTCATCCTCCCCCGGATCGCAAAGATAGTTTAACGTTAAACATTTGACTAGCACAGGCAACCGCTGATTGCACCCGGCAATCCTGACGCAGGGGGTTGCGCCAGGCGCAATGCTTCCAAGCGCCTGCGCATGGGTCGTTGGGGCGGGATTTGCGTATTTTTGGAAAGGTGAAAGGCGCGCGCGACAGGTCCGATCAGGCCCCGATCAGGGCAGGACGATCTCGTCGGCGCGGACATAGCCCAAGACATCGCGCAATTGCTGGTCGAGCAGGTCGAGATCGAGGAAGCCATCCGACAAGCGCCGCGTCAAAAGCTCGATCCGCGCGACATCTTGGCTGAGCGCGGCCAGCTGCGCCTCGAGCCGTGCGGCTTCCGCTTCGATCTGCACCCGTTGGAAAAGCCCGTAATCACCTTGGACGGCGGTAAAGGTGAAATGCGCCGCGATGAACAGCAACACGACAGGCAGGATCAAACCACCAAGAGATTTCGTGCGTGTCATTGCCCTGCTGCTCTGCCTTGTTCGCGCGCCTGTCTCGACGCGTCCTGCTGAGAATCGCACAATGATTCGCGAAAGGGAATCCCCCTTTCACGAAAATGATTCGTTTTTTGACTCCGTTTGTGCGTTCAGCAGACCGATGCCGCGTGGATCGCGTCGATCGCCTGCCCAAGTGCCGCGTTGAAGGCCGCATCGCTTTGATCGGCAGACAGGCCTTCGGTCAGGGCGCGCGAGAAGCTGGCGATCATGCCGGGATTGGCGGCAAGGCGCGCACAGGCGTCATCGCGGCTATAGCCCCCCGACAGGGCAACCACGCGCATCACCTTGGGATGTGCTGTCAGCGGCGCATAATGGCCGGGCTGGTCGGGGATCGTCAGCTTGAGCATGACCTGCTGGCCATCGGGCACGCCGTCGAGCCCGGCCAGCAATGCGGCCAGCAACATCTCTTCGGCCGCGGCTTTGTCGGGGGCGTTGATATCGACCTCCGGTTCCAAGATCGGGATCAGCCCCTTGGCCAAGACCTTCAGGCCCAGATCGATCTGTTGGTCCACGATGGCGCCGATCCCGCCCGCATCGGCCCCGAGAATGACAGAACGTTCCTTGGTGCCGAAAATCCCCTGCGCCACGGCACGGTCGAGCAGCGTGTCGAGACCGGGGATAGGCTTGAGCATCTGGACGCCATTGGCGGCCGCCTCCAGCCCCTTGTCGATCTTGAGGAAGGGGACAACCCGCTTTTCCTCCCACAGATAGCGGGCGGCGGGTTTGTCCGCGATCTCGCGGTCCATCGTCATCTCGAACAAGATCGCGCCGATGACCTTGTCGCCGGTAAAGCCGGGAGCTGTCGCGATGCGCGCGCGCATGGCATGGATCAGGTCGAACATCTCGGCCTCGGAGCCATAGGCATCCTCGGCGATACCATAAAGGCGCAGCGCCTTGGGGGTAGAGCCGCCCGATTGGTCGAGCGCGGCAATGAACCCTTGTCCGGTCTGCATCTGGCGGGTCATGGCATCACGGGACATCGGCGCACTCCTTATGGCGTTCGTCATTGCCCACTCCATGCCAAAGCCCCGCGCGGCTGTCCATCATGGTGGCGCAAACAGTCGCTCAATCGGCCTGATGCAATGCCGCGACGCCGGGCAGGGTCTTGCCCTCCATCCATTCGAGGAAGGCGCCACCCGCGGTCGAGACATAGGTGAAATCATCGGCCACGCCCGCATGGTTGAGGGCCGCGACCGTATCGCCCCCGCCTGCGACCGAGATCAGCGCGCCTTCACGGGTCAAGCGCGCGGCTTCCCGCGCCGCGGCGACAGTGGCGGCATCGAAAGGCGTGATCTCGAAGGCACCCAAGGGGCCATTCCAGATCAGCGTCTTGGCCTGCGCAAAGGCAGCGGCGATCCGCGCAAGGGTTTGGGGGCCGGCATCAAGGATCATGCCATCCGCCGGCACAGCCGCGATCCCCATCACCTGATGGGGCGCATGGGCGGCGAAAGCCTCGGCCACCACCACGTCGCTGGGCAAGATGATCTCGCAGCCCGCATCAAGCGCGCCCGCCATGATCGCGCGGGCCGTGTCGGCCAGATCATGCTCGCACAGCGATTTGCCGACCGCGTGGCCCTGCGCGGCAAGGAAGGTATTGGCCATGCCGCCGCCGATGATCAGCATGTCGACCTTGCGCGTCAGGTTGGCCAGCAGGTCGAGCTTGGTCGAGATCTTGGCCCCACCCACCACGGCGACGACCGGGCGTGCGGGGCGGCCCAAGGCCGCTTCGAGTGCGGCAAGTTCGGCCGCCATCAAACGCCCGGCGCAAGAGGGCAACAGCCGCGCCACCCCTTCGGTCGAGGCATGGGCGCGGTGCGCGGCCGAAAACGCATCGTTGCAATAGACATCTCCCAGCCCGGCCAGAAAGGCTGCCATTTTGGGGTCGTTGGCTTCCTCCATCGGGGTGAAGCGGGTGTTTTCGACCAAGACCACCGCATCGGCGGGCAGGGCGTCCAAGGCCGCGCGGCTGGGTGTCTCGATGAAGGTGACGGGGCGGCCCAAGGCTCCCTCGAGCGCGGGCAGCGTCACGCGCAGCGACATCTCGGGCACGGGCTTGCCCTTTGGGCGACCGAAATGGGCCATCAGCACGGGCTTGCCGCCCTTGGCAAGGATATCGCGGATCGTCGGCACGATGCGTTGGATGCGGGTGTCGTCGGTGACGCGGCCCTCTTGGACCGGCACGTTGATATCGACCCGCGTCAGCACGGTCTTGCCGGCCAGATCCATCTCATCAAGGGTTTTCCAGCCCATCGCAGCCTCCGTCACTCAATCTGCGCGGCGGTCATAGCATGGCACAAGCGACATGCCAGTGACTTTGCCGCGCCCGCGATGCGTATTTGGAGAAAGGTGAAGACGCGCGCGCCAGAGTGGACAATTTTCATCAAATTGCCCTTCATCTTTCCCCTAAATACGCAGATCCCGTCTGCGCCGCCGGTTACAGGTGCTTGCCCATTTCCACCGCCGTGTCGGCCATGCGGTTGGAAAAGCCCCATTCATTGTCATACCAACTCAAGATCCGGCAAAGATTGCCGTCCATGACCTTGGTCTGATCTGTCGCGAAGATCGAGGAATGGGGATCATGGTTGAAATCCTGACTGACCAGCTTGTCGTCCGTGATGCCAAGAATGCCCTTGAGCGGTCCGCTGGTGGCGGCTGAGCGGATGGCTGCGTTGATCTCATCGGCGGTGGTGGCGCGCGCGGCCTCGAATGTCAGATCGACGACCGAGACGTTGGGGGTGGGCACGCGGATCGCGACCCCGTCAAGCTTGCCCGCCAGCTCGGGCAGCACAAGGCCCACCGCTTTTGCCGCGCCCGTCGAGGTGGGGATCATGCTGAGCGCCGCTGCCCGCGCGCGATAGAGGTCGCTGTGCATGGTGTCGAGCGTGGGCTGATCGCCTGTGTAGCTGTGGATCGTGGTCATGAAGCCGCGCGTGATGCCGATGGCCTGATGCAGCGCATGGGCCACCGGGGCCAAGCAATTGGTGGTGCAGGACGCGTTCGAGACGATCACATCGTCGCGCGTCAATGTCTTGTGGTTCACGCCATAGACGATGGTCTTGTCCGCACCCTTGGAGGGGGCCGAGACCAGCACCCGCTTGGCGCCGTTCTCAAGATGGATCGCAGCGCGGTCGCGGTCGGTGAAGATACCCGTGCATTCCAGCACGATATCAATATCGCCCCAAGGCAGCTCGGCGGGGTTGCGGATCGCTGTCACCGCGATCGGGCCGCGACCTACGTCGATGGAATGTGTCGTGGTTGTTACCGTGGCGGGAAAGCGTCCATGAACGCTGTCAAAGCGCAGGAGATGGGCGTTTGTCTCGACCGGGCCCAGATCGTTGATCGCGACCACCGCGATATCCGTGCGACCTTGCTCGATGATGGCGCGCAGCACGTTGCGCCCGATCCGTCCGAACCCGTTGATGGCGACCTTCACGGTCATGACGCGCTCTCCCGTATGTGTCTGCGGCCGGGCGGCAATGCCGAGAATGGCCAGCACAGGTTGAAATGTTACCGCTAACATTCACCTTTTAGCCAAGACCGCGAAGAAAGAAAAGGGGCTAGCGCCAAAAGGCGATCCAGTTGAGCAGACCGACGAAGCGCCGCGCCAGCGACAGCGACAAGTCCCAGTCGAACACGGTGGCATCAAAGGTCAAGAATACCGCGATGCAGATCGCCAGAAAGATCGCCAACCCGTTGCTCATCGCATCCCTCATTACGCTTGCCACAGCATGCCATGCGCAGGGTTCGGAAAAAAGGGGGTCAGGCGGCCGCTGGTGCCTCGGGCCGCGTGCCGTCCATCAAATCGTCGATCAAAAGCGCCAAAAGCGCGCCGCGATTGGTGACATCGGCCTTGCGGTAGATGGCGTTCAGATGGCTTTTGACCGTGCCTTCGGCCGAGCCGCGCATTTGCGAGATTTCGGCGATCGACAGCCCTTTGACCGTGAACCATGCGACATCGGCCTCGGCCGCGGTCAGGCCCCAAGCCTCGAAATGCGCCTCGATCACATCGTGTAGGGCGCTTTGCGCCATCGTGACCTGCCGCTCAAGATGCGCTTTGCGCGCCAAAAGCCGCAACAGCACCCGTATCTCGACCGCGATGCCCGCGATCAGGCCCAGCACCGCCCCCGCTTCGATCACGAAATGCACATTGATCGGGAACAGTCCCGTTAATTCCCCGCTATCGAGAATCACATCCCACACGAAAAACCCCGCGCAGGCCGCCTGCGCGAGGATAAGACCGGCCAGCGGCCAAGGGTTGCTTGTGATCTGCCTGATCATGTCGAAAGTCCCGTATCGTCTGGCACGGTCTTGATACCCGATACCATGGCGCGCGGCAAATTCACGCCTGTCCGCCAGCTTTCAAAGATCACGGCCACGATATGCGCGACGACCGAGATTTCGGCCCAGCCGACCAGAACCTCATGCGCCTCTTCCACCCATGCCACGCCCCAATAGGCGTTGGTGGTCATCATGTAGCCCGTCGCCCCGATCGCCAGCAGCGTGAGCAACAGGTTGAAAATCATCAGCGCGCCCAGCGGCGTATGGCCCAGATGCATGCGCTTTCGGCCTGTGGCCATGTCCTGCAACTGGCCCATGACGGTGGCGGGGGTAGGGATGAAATCGGCGAAGCGGGCGTGGCGGCTACCGATCAGCCCCCAGACAAGGCGCAAACCCACAAGGCCCACGATCGCGTAGCCCACCCATTCATGCAGATTGCTTTCGGGGTCGGTGAACAGCGCATTGGCGGCAAAGCCCAGAACAAGGGCCCAATGAAAGATCCGCACGAGGGGATCCCAGACAGGGTGACGGGTCATGATCATGGTCTCCGGCAAAATGGGGTGGCGCATGCGCGGCCCAAGGCCCGCGCACGCGCTGTGATGGCGGCTCAATCGTCCAGCTTGCTGTTCACGATTTCCATCTGTGTGTTGATGTAGATCTCGTAACGCTTGCCGTCCTTGATGGCATAGGCCTCGAACAGGCCATCCTCGGTCTGGATCTGGCGCACCTCGTAGCCTTGCGCCTCCAGCATGGTGCGGATGGCCGCTTGGGTCTCGGCCGGCACCTCGGCGTCGGACGAGGCCATCGCCACGCCGGGCAGGGCAAGGGACAGGGCAAGGATGGCGGGAAGGATGCGTTTCATCATGTCGATCTCCGGGTCATGCGGCGCGGCGGGATACCTGCGCCTCGTGCCATGCGAGATGCGCCCCGGAATGCCCTTTGCCCATTGAACCGGGGTTGCAGATCGGCCCGGCCATGCCGGGGTTCAGGCATCTACAACTGCGGTTGGGACGCGCACAAAACAAAACCCGCGCGCTGCGGATCGGGCAGGGCGCGGGCCGGGTTGTCGCGGGCGGTATCGGTTAGTGCAGCAAGCGCCCCATCGCCGCCGAGACATCGGCCATGCGCGCCGAGAAACCCCATTCATTGTCGTACCATGCCAAAATGCGCACGGTGCGCCCGCCCACTACCTTGGTCTGGTCGGGGGCGAAAATAGCCGAATAAGTGGTGTGGTTGAAATCGATCGAGACCTTGGGCTCGACATCATAGGACAAGACGCTGCGCATATGACCCTCTGCGGCTTCGCGCATGATCTCGTTTACATCATTTACGGTGACGCTGCGGCCCGCCTCGAAGGTCAGATCGACACAAGAGACGTTGGGCGTGGGCACGCGCAGTGATGTGCCGTCCAGCCGGCCCTCAAGCTCGGGCAGCACCTCTTTCAGTGCCTTGGCGGCCCCGGTCGAGGTGGGGATCATCGCCATGGCGGCGGCGCGTGCGCGGTAGAGATCCTTGTGGCGGCGGTCCAGCGTGGGCTGATCGCCCGTATAGCTATGGATCGTCGTCATGATGCCACGCTCGATGCCGATGGCGTCGTTCAGCACCTTGGCGATGGGGGCAAGGCAATTGGTGGTGCAAGACCCGTTCGACACGACATGATGCTCGGCCAGCAATTCGCGGTGGTTGACGCCATAGACGATGGTCTTGTCGGCATTCTTGGCAGGTGCCGAGACCAGCACACGCTTGGCGCCGCGTGTCAGATGGATGGCGGCGGCGTCACGGTTGTTGAAGTTGCCGGTGCATTCCAGCACCACATCGCAGCCTTCCCAATCCAGCTCGGCCGGGTCGTAGGTCGAGAACACCTTCATCGGCCCGCGGCCCAGATCCATCGTGTCGCCCTGCACGCGCACTTCGCCCGGAAAGCGGCCATGCACGCTGTCGTAACGCAAGAGATGGGCGTTGGTCTCGATCGGGCCGGTGGCGTTGATCTTGACCACCTGCACATCGTTACGTGCGGCTTCCGTGATATGGGCCAGCGTGCAACGCCCGATCCGTCCGAAACCGTTGATGCCAAGGGTGATCGTCATGCCAAGCCTCATGAGCTGTCGCGCCAGTCTTGGCTTCGCATACCCAAGCATGCCGGGTTGGCCAAGGAAAAACCGCCGCAATTCTGCATGTTAGCGTAACCGTTAGCGTCAACATCGCGGGTTTGCGCTAACACGAGGCCCATCCGGGGCCAGTGATCAAGATCAAGGCGCGATGATTGCCTGCATGGTTTCGTATTCTCGCGACATGACCGCACTGGCAGAAAGGAACAAGGCAGATGAGCGCGCTTGGGCTGAAGATCATCGACGAATCCGTGCAACAGGCCAATATCTGGATCAACGAGGTCGATTACCGCGTGGGGCTTGTGAACAAGCAGCGCGCCTATCGCCTGTTGCGCGCAGTGCTGCACGCGCTGCGCGACCAGTTGACCCCCGACACGGCCGCGCATCTGTCGGCGCAATTGCCGATCTTCGTGCGCGGCATCTTCTACGAGGGCTACAACCCCTCGAGCATGCCTGTCGCGATCCGCGACAAGGATGATTTCATCGCGCGCGTCGTGGCGATCTTCGGACCTGAGCCGCCCGAGGATATCTCGGGCGCCATCGGCGGGGTCTTCGATGTGCTCGATGCCCGCCTCTCGGCCGGCGAGATGGCGCAGCTGCGTGGGCAAATGGCCCGCGATATCCGGGCGCTTTTCGCCGATTGAGACGTATCGCGCGCCGCCCGATCGGGCCGAAAGTGACCAAGGCCGCGGCCTTGCCGCGCGCGCGGCAGAAACGCGGCCCCTTTTCTTTCCGGCGCACCTCGCCTATGCGGGGTCGGCCCGTGCCATGGCGGGCGGCGAAAAAGACCACAGCATTGACCGAGATCTTGACAACCACCGAGGCGCTGGCGGCGTTCTGCTCCAAGGCCGAAAGCGCAGCCTATGTCACCGTCGACACCGAATTCCTGCGCGAGCGGACCTATTTCGCACAGCTGTGCCTTGTGCAGCTTGCGCTGCCGGGCGTCGATGACGCGCAGGCCGTTTTGGTCGACCCGCTGGCCGAGGGCATATCGCTTGACCCGCTTTATGCG
Source organism: Roseicyclus sp. (assembly GCF_965662675.1). GTDB lineage: Bacteria > Pseudomonadota > Alphaproteobacteria > Rhodobacterales > Rhodobacteraceae > Roseicyclus. The sequence goes on from NZ_CBFIIK010000059.1 coordinate 9,086, forward strand.
CTGTTTCGCAATCCCGATGTGATCAAGGTTTTTCACGCCGCGCGTCAAGACCTTGAAATCTTTCATGTCGAGGGTGGCGTTGTGCCCAGCCCGCTGTTTGACACGCAGGTCGCAGCGATGGTGTGCGGCTTTGGCGATCAGGTCGGCTACGAGACCTTGGTGCGCAAGATCGCGCGGGCCAATCTCGACAAATCCTCGCGGTTTACCGATTGGTCGCGCCGCCCCTTGAGCGACGCGCAAAAAACCTATGCGCTGGCTGATGTGACCCATCTGCGCCAGATCTACGAATATCTCAGGGCCGAATTGGCGCGCACCGGGCGCACCCAATGGCTGGAAGAGGAATTGGCGCAGCTCACCGATGCCTCGAGCTATATCGTCGATCCCGAAGCCGCATGGCAAAGGCTGAAGCTACGCACGAATTCGGGGCGCACCTTGGCCATCGCCAAGGAACTGGCCGCCTTCCGCGAGCGTTACGCGCAGCAAAAGAACATCCCCCGCTCGCGCGTGATCAAGGATGACGCGCTGATCGAGCTGGCCTCGACCAAGCCGCGCAGCTTGGCGGATCTGTCGAAATCCCGCCTTTTGCTGCGCGATGCGCGCAAGGGCGAGATTGCCGAGGGTCTGGTCGCGGCGGTTGTGGCAGGGCTTGATATGCCCGCCGAACGTCAGCCCGAGATACCCGAGGGACGGGATCGGTCGAACCTCAACAGCGCGCTGGCCGATTTGTTGCGGGTCTTGCTCAAGGCCAAGGCCGAGGAAGCAGGGGTCGCCACCAAGCTCATCGCATCCTCTGCCGATCTCGACGATATCGCCTGTGGCGATCACAACGGGATCTGGGCGACAGGCTGGCGGCGCGAGGTCTTCGGCAATGATGCGCTGCGCCTAGTGCGCGGCGAGATCGCCTTGTCGGCCAAAGGTGACCGGGTCAAGATCGTTTCGGTCTGAGCGCCGCGATCAGCTGTCAGCGGCGCGAGATGGTCCGCCGGTTCTCCGCGCCCACCACGGTGATCGTGCGGATGCCACGCAAGGCGAAATTCGACAATTCCAGCCCGGTGATGACTTCACGCGATTGCGGTGTGCCTGCGGGTGCGGGCGATGGCGGCGGAAAAACGCGGAATTCGTAGACCAAGGCCCCGTCCTCGCGGGCCACCTCGACCAGATCGGCCTCCCAATGACCTTGGGTTTGGGGGCGGCCGATGGCCCGCAAGATTACGCCTTGCGCTGTCGGATCGATCGCGAAGGCCACGACTTCGCTGACCAAAAAGCGGCGATCGCGGGGGTTTTCGGTCACTGTTTCGCTGACGCGCACCCGTTCTTCGCGGTCATTGCCGAACCAGTTGAACGGATTCAGCCTTGTGCTGCAAGCCGCAAGGCTCGTCATCAGGGCAAGGGCAAGGATCATGCGCAGCATCTGGCACTCCGTCGGTCGGTGACCCCTTTGTGCTAGCGCAGGACGGATGCGAAGGAAAGCCGCCTCTGGACCTCGGCGCGCGGCTTGCTTAGGTCAGGGGGCACGCATCACCGCACAGGAGAGCGCCGATATGGCAAGTGCTGCCTTCGAAGAGATCGCCGAGACCTTTGACTTCCTCGAGGATTGGGAAGAGCGCTATCGCCATGTCATCGATCTGGGACGCGCCATGGCGCCGCTTGACGACGCCTTCAAGGTGCCCGCCACCAAGGTCGACGGCTGCGCCAGCCAAGTTTGGATCATGCCGCAGATCGCGGGGCAGGGACGGGATGCGCTGTTTCATTTCCAAGGTGATAGCGATGCGATGATCGTGCGCGGGCTGATCGCGGTGTTGCACGCGCTTTACGATGGCCTGCCCGTGGCGGATGTCTTGGGCGTGGATGCAGGTGCGGAATTGGCGCGGCTGGGGCTGAACGATCACCTGTCGGCGCAGCGATCAAACGGGGTGCGCGCGATGATCGAACGTATCCGTAGCGTCGCGTCCGAGATGATGGGCGGCTGAAGGCGCTGAAAATGGCAGGTTTCCGGGCCGTCAAAGCCCGCGCATCGCCACCTCGAGATCGCCATAGCCGGTAAAGCGGCGTTCGAAATCAAGCTTAAGGAATGCCGCGCAAGCCATTGCTTTTTCTGTCAGTTCAGGGTCATCTGTCTGGGCTTGATAGACCAGCTTGGTGTAATTGCCGAAATACATGTCGCGCAGCTGTGGAAAGCGGTCCAGCCCCAAGGGGCGGGTGACGAAAGCATCGAATTGGCGCACCAGAAAATCGGTCAGGTAGAAGGCCGTCATCTCGTCGCGGGCGGCAAAGACCGTGTTGCCTTCGAAAAAGCTGTAGCAATGCGGCCCCTCCAACATGCCGATGCCCAGCCGGTCGCAAGTGGCCTGCAACAGCCCGCCCGTGCCGCAATCGGCGTAAAGCACGAAGATTTCGGCGTAATCGGCCCGGCGTGCTGTCACAGCGGCCATAACCGCCTCGGGGATGCGCTCGGGGTGGTTGTGCAGGATGGCGGGCAGGCAATGCAGATCGAGATGATCCCAGGCGTTGGCGGTCTTGATATCGAGGATTTCGCGCGCCAACGCCCCGCAGCCGATCAACAAAACACGCCCCCGCCCCTCCGGGGCGAGGCCGGTCTCGAGCAGGGTGTGATCATCGAGGGTGTTCATGAATGGTTTATGCCGTAGGTGGGCCGCGCCGCAAAGCCCTTGCCGCGACAAGGCGCGGCCCGAGAGCGGCAAGCACAAGCCCCGCCAGCACCACGGCCCCTGCCAACGCCTCGGCCCATGTGATGCGTTCGCCCAAGATAATCGCCGCCGTCCCCATGCCCACCAACGGGATCATCAGCGCAAAGGGCGTGACCTGTGCGGCGCGGTGGCGCGACATCAGCGTGCCCCAGATCGAGTAACCCACCACGGTCGAGATCAGCGCCACATAGATCACGGCAAGCCAGCCCTGCAGGTTCATCGCGGCGATCACGGCCAAGGGCGCGTCGGTTTCCACCAAGACCGACAGGCCCAGCATCGGCAGGGGCGGCACAACGCTGGCCCACAGAAACAGCGCCAGCATGTCGACACCGGGCAGCCGGCGCAGCACCAGATTGCCGACCGCCCAACACAGCGCCCCGCACAAGATCAGCCCCAGCCCCAAAAGCGTGATGTTGCCGCCCGATATCATGCCAAACAGCCCAAGGCCCAAGACCGCCAGCGCGATGCCCAACCCCTGCACCAGCGTCACGCGCTCGCCAAAAAAGGCCCATGCCATGATGATCGTCATCGGCACTTGGCTTTGGATGATGAGCGAGGCAAGCCCCGCACTTGTTCCCGCATTCAAGCCACTGAAAAGAAACGCGAACTGCCCCATATTGATCAGCGCGCCCACCGCGATGATCGCAGGCCAGCTTGCTGGGCGAGGAAACAGGAACAAAAGCGGGATCAAGATCGCAAAGCGCAGCCCCACGAACAACAGCGGCGGCAATTGCTCGAGCGCCAGCTTCATGCCGGTGAAATTCGACCCCCAAGCAAGGATCACGATCGCCACAAGCGCGAGGTCGCGGGGCGGCATCAGGTGTCTGTCGGGCTCGGGCGGGTCATAGGCAGATCAAGACGCCGGATCGCGCCGCAAAGCAAGGGGGGCAACATCACAGATCGCTTTCAAACATGGCAAGCCGCTCGCCCGTGCGGCTCCAGCGTAAGCTGTTCCAAAAGCCCTCCGCCTCCTGTGTCGGGTCGGCGATCACCCAGATGTCGCGGCAGCCCATCCGGCGGGCGTGGTCCATGCAAGTCATCACCAGCCGCGTGCCGATTCCCTGCCGTTGCCACGGGCCTGCAACACTCAGCTCATTGATCCACCAGCCATCGGGCTTGTCGGGGTGGTGATGGATGACACCCGAACACATGCCCACGATCTGGTCGCGGTCGACGGCCACGGCGATATGCAGGTGATCGGAGGCCAGGAAGCGTTCCAGCAGATGCGGATCAACGGGCCCGTCGAACACATCCTCATGGACCTGTGCGAATAGGCCCGCATCGATCCGGCGTGCGATGAAAACGGAGACGGCCATGCGCCTCCCTTAGCGCGTAAAACCGCCCCGGCCCAGTGGCTTCGCCTCAGGCCGGGGGGAGAATGGAGCCGTCAGGCCCGCGCGGCCATTTGGTTATGGCGCCGCAAGACGAATTCCTTGGCCGTTTCCACCGCCACGGCGGCATCTCGGCAATAGGCATCCGCCCCGATCGCGCGTCCGAATTCCTCGTTCAGCGGCGCACCGCCCACGAGAATGATGTAGTCGTCGCGAATACCCTTGTCCTTCATCGTGTCGATCACGACTTTCATGTAGGGCATGGTGGTGGTCAAAAGCGCCGACATGCCGAGGATATCGGCACCTTCGGCCTCCAGCGCGTTGAGATAGTTCTCCACCGCGTTGTTGATGCCGAGATCGACCACCTCGAAGCCCGCGCCCTCCATCATCATGCCGACAAGGTTCTTGCCGATATCGTGGATGTCGCCCTTGACGGTGCCGATCACCATCTTGCCGATGCGCGGCGCGCCGGTTTCCACCAAGAGCGGTTTCAGGATCGCCATGCCGCCCTTCATCGCGTTGGCAGCCATCAGCACTTCGGGGACGAACAAGATCCCGTCGCGGAAATCGTTGCCGACGATGGTCATGCCGCCGACCAAGGCCTTGGTCAGGATGTCATAAGGCGTCCAGCCGCGCTCGAGCAGGATATTGACCGATTCTTCGATCTCTTCTTTCAGGCCATCATAGAGGTCGTCATACATCTGGCTGACCAGCTCGTCATCGGCGAGCTCGGAAAGAATGATGTCATCACTGTCATCGGACATGGGTGCGTCTCCTGTGGCACTGCCCCGCGCATTGCGCGTCAACTTCTTGTCCTAGTGCAAATCGTGGCGTCAGAATGTCGAATTGCGACATCACCCAGACATGGGGCGACGCCCCGGGCCTTGGCGCGCGCTTTTGGCCTTGGTTCAGTCGCGTGCGCGCCTCCGGCTGGTGCGCTCTCGGGTGGGGGCGTTGCCATCGGTGCCATCCGAGCCCGAGGAAAAGCCGCCAAGCGCGTCTGTAATCGCCTCAAGGCTAGGCGCCGCGCCGCGCGGTGTGGTTTCCAGCGCTTCACGCATCGCGCGCAGATGCGCGGGCGTGGTCCCGCAGCAACCGCCGATGATCGTGGCCCCTGCATCGCGCGCCATCACGGCGTAATGGGCCATCAATTCGGGCGTGCCATCATAATGGATATGGCCTTCGTGATACTTCGGGATGCCAGCATTGCCCTTGGCGATCACAGGACGTTCAGTGCCTGCAGCCCGGAAGCCCAAGACCGTGCGCAGCAAATCGGACGCGCCCACCCCGCAATTGGCCCCGAAGGCCAGCGGCGCATGGGTCAGTTTCTCGACCATTTCGGCCATGCCCGCCGAGGTCAGGCCCATCATCGTGCGACCGGCGGTGTCGAAACTCATCGTGCCGCACCAATCCATGCCCGCCAGCGCGCAACCTTCGGCGGCGGCGGCGTATTCCTCGGCGGCGCTGATCGTTTCCACCCATAGCACATCCGCCCCGCCATCGCGCAGCCCTTCAGCCTGTTCGTGGAACATCTCGACAGCGGCTTGATGGGTGAGCGTGCCCATGGGCGCCATGATCTCGCCCGTCGGCCCCATCGAGCCTGCGACGATCACCGTGCGCCCGGATGCATCGGCCACCTCGCGCCCGATTTCGGCGGCCAGCTTGTTGAGTTCGTAGCAGCGATCTTGCGCATTGTGCAGCTTGAGGCGCGAGCGCGTGCCGCCGAAGGAATTGGTCAGGAAAATATCCGATCCCGCCTCGACCGCGCCGCGATAAAGCGTGGCGATCCGGTCGGGGTGTTCTTCGTTCCACAACTCCGGCGCATCGCCCGAGGACAGCCCCATATTGAACAAGGTGGTCCCCGTCGCGCCATCGGCCATCAGCCAGTCGCGTTGGGTCAAAAGCTCGGCCAGCTTGTTGGTCATCAGGTCTCTCCATCGGCAGGTCTGCGCGCGAGGCTCACATGGACCCGCACCGCGATATGAACAAGGCGCAAAATATACATGACAATCATGAATCGTTTTCATGATCTAACGCAAAACGGCCCTGCCTTGCGACAGGGCCGTGTGTTCGCAGGTCTTGGACGCGGCTAGAGTTCGGTCATCAATTGGCCCTTGGCCACCGCCAAGAGCGAGTCGTATTTCGCGCGCAATTCGGCCTCGGGGACGCGACCGCCCAGATCGGCGATCAGCTTGCGCATCACATCCTCATGGCCCGCTTCCTCGAAATCGGATTTGATGACCTCGCGGGCATAGGCATCGGCCTCGTCGCCGGATTTGCCCAAGATGTCCGCGACCCACAGGCCCATCAGCTTGTTGCGGCGCGCCTCGGCGCGGAACTGCATCTCTTGATCATGGGCGAATTTGTTTTCGAACGCGTTTTCGCGGTCGTCAAAG
>NZ_CBFIIK010000060.1:0-15325 GCF_965662675.1 Roseicyclus sp.
GATGGCGGGCGCGGCTTGCTCGACACCGTCAGCCTGCCTGCCTTTTGAGCGCACAGCTTGGCGGTTCACCCGCCTGTCTGACATGAAAAACCCCGGACCTGTCGGACCGGGGTTTGGTGTTCGGTAACGCGCTGGGCTGCTTAGCGGCGGCTGCGGCGGTCATCCTCATCCTCATCATCGTCGTCATCGGACGCGGCGGGCAGGTTGAACAGGTTGCTCGCATCCAGATCGCGACGAGGGCGCTCTTCTTCCTCGTCATCATTGGACAGGCTGAAGCCCTCCAGCCCGGCGATGGCGCTGGGCATGCGGGGTTCGGTGCTCATGCCAAGGCTCGATTCGGTCGAGACCAGCTTCATCCGCTCATCATCGGTCATCACTCCACCCTCGCGGGCCTTCTTGGCATTGGCCTTTTGGACCGCGGCATCCAGTTCGGATTGGCGGCACAGCCCCAGCGCGACCGGGTCGATGGGCTGGATGTTGTTGATGTTCCAATGCGTGCGTTCGCGGATCGTCTGGATCGTGGGCTTGGTGGTGCCGACCAGCTTGGCGATCTGCCCGTCGGTCAGTTCGGGGTGGAACTTCACCAGCCACAAGATCGAGGCAGGACGATCCTGACGCTTGGACAGCGGCGTGTAGCGCGGACCGCGGCGCTTTTCCTCACCCACGGCGGCGGCGTTGAACTTGAGCTTGAGCGTATAGGCCGGGTTGCCTTCGCCCTTTGTGATTTCCTCTTGCGTCAGCTGGTTGTTGACGATCGGGTCGAACCCCTTGACGCCTTGGGCCACATCGCCATCGGCGATGCCCTGAACCTCTAGCTCATGCAGGCCGCAAAAATCGCCGATCTGCTTGAAGCTGAGCGTGGTGTTGTCAACCAGCCAAACGGCGGTGGCTTTTGCCATGATCGGTTTGTTCATCGTCATCCGTCCTTCAGATACGCCTCATCGCTTGCCGGGCGGGCCGGCGGCGGAGCCTGTCCGCCATTCCTCGATTTCGGGGAAGTCGCAAGGTATATAGGCGCGGTGTCGTTCAGAGGGAAGAGGAAATGCGGTTTTTGGTTGTGTGTTTGGTCTGGTTGGCGGGGATCGCAGCCGCCGAAGAAGAAAGGCCCGGTGATTTCGACTATTATGTGCTTGCCTTGAGTTGGACACCGAATTGGTGCGCGCTCGAGGGGGACGCCCGCGCATCAGCGCAATGCGAACCGGGGCAGGGGCATGGTTTCACACTGCACGGTCTGTGGCCGCAATACGAGGATGGCTGGCCCAGTTTCTGCCCAACCGCCGCGCGCGCGCCATCACGGGCGATGACCGCCGAGATGGCCGATATCATGGGCACATCCGGGCTGGCTTGGCACCAATGGCGCAAGCATGGGGTGTGCAGCGGCCTGTCCGCCGCCGATTATTTCCAGCTGTCGCGCCTTGCCTATCAGCGGGTCACCCGGCCTGATTTGCTGCGTCGCCTCGACCGCCCGGTGCGCCTGCCTGCGACCGTGATCGAAGAGGCGTTCTTGGAGGTGAACCCGACGCTTTCGCCCGAGATGCTGACGGTCACCTGCCGCGATGGCCGGATACAGGAGGTGCGGATCTGCCTGACGCGGGGGTTGGAACCGCGGGACTGCGCACCTGATGTTGCGCGCGATTGCCGCCTGCAAGATGCGTTTTTCGCACCGATACGCTGAGGTCTCGGAAAAAAGATTCGACATAACCGGATTTATAGATATGTTGAGCGCATGACGGATATCGCCCAACATGCCCGCGCCCTTGCCGCCCTCGGCCACGAGGCGCGGCTGTCGATCTTTCGCTTGCTCGTGACCGCGGGGCCCGGTGGGCTGCGCGTGGGTGAGATCGGCGCGCATCTGGGGCTGGCTGCCTCGACCTTGGCCCATCATCTGTCCACATTGGTCGATGCGGGTCTGGTCGTGCAGGACAAGCAGGGGCGCGAGGTATTCAACCGTGTCGATTACCCCGCCATGCATGGTGTGCTGGGCTTTTTGACATCTGAATGCTGCGCCGGTGTCGGCCGCAACGCGGCCGAAGATGCGGCATGATGATGGCCAATCCCCCCATTTCCCATAGCCTTGTGAGAGCGAGATGAGCGACGCATCCCTTCCCCGTCTTGGATTTGTGACCATCGCGGCGACCATCTGGCGCGATCAGCGGGTCTGGCTGGCCGCGGGGCTGATCTTGCTGGTGCTGGCGGTCTTCGATCCCGCGCAGGCCAGCGCGAGTGCGGGTTTCGCCGCCAAGGCGCTCCTCGGCACCGCGCCCTATCTGATCTTGTCGATCGCCATCGCGGCATGGGCGGGGGCGACAGGGGCCGATAACCTGATCGCGCGGGCCTTTACCGGCGCGCCCTTGCTGATGATCGGATTGGCGGCCTTGGCGGGTGGTATCTCGCCTTTTTGTTCTTGCGGTGTGATCCCGCTGATCGCGGCACTTTTGGCGATGGGTGTGCCGCTCTCGGCGGTGATGGCATTTTGGCTGGCCTCGCCGATCATGGACCCGTCGATGTTCGTGCTGACCGCGGGCATGCTGGATCTCGAGTTCGCCATCGCCAAGACGCTGACGGCGGTGGGCCTTGGCGTCTTTGGCGGGGTGGTGGTGCATCTGTTGGCTGGCCACGGCGCGCTGGCCGATCCGCTGCGCGAGGGCGTCGGCAATGGCGGCTGCGGTGGCGCCAAGATCCGGGCGCCCAAGCCCGTGGTTTGGCGCTTTTGGGCCGATACGGACAGGCGGACGAAATTCGCCAAGACCGCGATCGGTACGACCTTGTTCCTTGCCAAGTGGCTGACGCTGGCCTTTGTGCTGGAAAGCCTGATGCTGGCATGGATTCCGACCGAAACGGTGACATCGGCGCTGGGCGGCACCGGGTTATGGCCGATCCTGACCGCGACGCTGGTGGGGGTGCCTGCCTATCTCAATGGCTATGCCGCGCTGCCGCTGGTCGGCGGGCTGATCGAACAGGGCATGGCGCCGGGGGCGGGCATGGCCTTTCTGGTGGCCGGTGGGGTGACATCGATCCCGGCGGCGATGGCGGTCTGGGCTTTGGCCCGCCCACAGGTCTTTGCGCTCTATATCGGTCTGTCGCTGAGCGGGGCATTCGCGGCTGGGCTGCTTTTCCAGATTTGGGTCACGCTTTAGGCCGCGCCGCTTTTTGCGGCGCGGCCCCGCCCTTTGTGCCGCGGCTGCGCCCGTCCGGTGGCCGCAAGGTCAACTGGACCTTACGCCGCTTTCAGCGGCTCGCCCCCGGAACCCAAAGCACATCGTCCTTGCCGTCGTTATTGGCGATGCGGCCCGCGACGAAGAACCAATCGGACAGGCGGTTGAGGTATTTGACCCCCTCGGCATTGATCGATTCCACCGTGCCAAGCTCTACGCTCAGCCGTTCCGCGCGGCGCGCGACTGTGCGGCAGACATGCAGCTGCGCCGACAGCGCAGAACCGCCGGGCAGGATGAAACTCCGCAAGGGTTCCAGCCGCGTATTCATCGTGTCGATTTCGCGCTCCAGCCGGTCGACTTGGGCGGCGATGATCCGCAGCGCGGGATAGGGGCGCTCGTCATCCTTTTCCATGTTGGGCGTGCAAAGATCGGCCCCCAGATCGAACAAATCATTCTGGATGGTCTGCAACTGCGTGGCCATCTCGCCCGTCGCATGCAGCCGCGCCATGCCGAGCATCGCGTTCAACTCATCCACCGTGCCATAGGCGGCCACGCGCGCCGAATGCTTGGCCACGCGGCTACCATCGCCCAAAGCGGTTTCGCCTGCGTCGCCCGTCCGCGTGTAGATCTTGTTGAGTACAACCATCCGCTTAACCCCCTGTTTGTCCGCGCAGCCAGACGAAGATCATGATCAGCACCACGGCACCGAACTGGGCGATCAACCGCCAGCGCATGAATTTATTCGACTCCTTGGCCGCCTCGGCCGTGCCCTTGCGGAAAGAATTGATGCCCATCAGCAAGATGAACAGAACGCCAAGGCATGCGATGAATGCAATGATCAGAAACGGATCGTCCACTTGCGTCTTCCTTCTTTTCCATGGGGGCTGCACCCTAGCGCGCGACAGCCAAAAGGCTAGAGCCGCGCGATAATCCAATCCTGCGCTGCATCAGGCAGGATGCGGGTCAGCACCGCTGCGACATAAGCGGGCGTGGTGATGTAGTAGCGCCGCCGCGGCCTGCGACTTTCCAGCGCGTGGGCCAGTTTCTTGACCACTGCTTCGGGGCCGAGTTCGAACAGATCGCGGCCCGCCTCGCGCCGTGCCAGCCATTTGTCGCGGTAGAAGTCCGCATGACGCGAGGCGTCGAGGTCGATCCATTTGTCGAATTGCGCCATCGAGCGGTCACGAAACCCCGAGGTGACGGGCCCTGTGTTCAAAATCGCGACATGAATACCCGTGCCGCGCAATTCTATCCGCATGGTGTTGGTCAGCCCCTCAAGCGCGTGTTTCGTCGCGACATAGGCCGCCCGCCACCGCAGGGCCGTGAACCCCACCACCGAGGAATGCTGCACGATCCGTCCGCCCCCATGGCCGCGCATGTGGCCGATAGCGAGGCAGGTCAGCTCGTGCAGGCCGAACAGGTTCGAGGAAAACACCTCTTCCAGCGCGCCGCGCGGCAGGTCTTCGGCGGCACCGGGCATGCCGTGGCCTGCATTGTTGAACAGCGCCTCGATCCGGCCACCCGCAAGCGCCACGGCCTCGGCAAAGCCCGCGGCGATGCTTGCGCTGTCATGATGGTCGATGCACACCGCCAAGAACCCATCGGCCTTGAGTGCAGCGACATCGGCTGGCTTGCGCGCCGCTGCGATCACCGTCCAGCCGCGCGCGCGCAGGCCCTCGCAGGCCGCCCGTCCGATACCCGAGGAACACCCGGTGATGAGAACCTGCCGCGCCATGGCGCGCGCCTCCGTCGCTTGATCGTTGCGCCGCCTGCCTAAGCCAGCGATGCGCCACAGGCAATCGACCTCAGTTCAATGGATTGAGAAAGCGGATCGCCATGAAACCCTCGCGCCCATCAGCGCGTGAGCGGATCTGAGCCCAGCCATCACCCGTTGCCCCGATCAATTCCACTTGATCCCCGAGGCGCAGGGCTGTCAGCACCGCGTCGCCCGTCGACGGGCCAGCGCGCAGGTTGACCCGCGTTCCCGTCACTTCTGCCAGTGGAAAGCTGGGGGGTGTTGTTGCGGCTGGGGCCACGAAGTCGGCCATGCGCGGCGTCACGACTGTCGGCACAGCGCCTTGGGCATTGGTCGATTGGCTGGGGTCGATGATCGTGGCGATCGCAAGGCTGCGCCCATCTGCGGTCATGAAAGTCGAAGATGCGGGCTCTTGCGCCGCTTTCGCGCGGTTCACCAAGATGGCTGGATCATCCGGCGCATCGGCATTGGCGACCGACCGCTCGGACATGATGGTCAGGCCGGCATAAATCACGGCACAAGCAAAGATACTCAAACGCAACATCGCGCAAACAACCCCTTAAGCGATGATCTCTATAACTGGAACGTGCCGATTCGCCGACTCTGGATTGCAAAACTTGCCCTTTGAGGTGCTGGACGCGCTTGCATCGCTCGGCTATCACGACGCCTAGATGGCCGAGCATAATGACACACAAGATGATGGGGGCGCAGACCGCCAGACCTCGGAGCCTTTGGCCCGGGCAATCGGCGCACGCTACCTGCAATATGCGCTATCGACCATCATGCACCGCGCCTTGCCCGATGCGCGCGACGGGCTGAAACCGGTCCATCGGCGCATTCTCTACGCGATGCGCGAACTCAAGCTTTCGTCAAACGGCGGCTTTCGCAAATCGGCGAAAATCTCGGGCGATGTCATGGGCAATTACCATCCCCATGGCGATATGGCGATTTACGATGCCATGGCGCGCTTGGCGCAGGATTTCGTGATCCGCTATCCGCTGGTCGACGGTCAGGGCAATTTCGGCAATATCGACGGTGATAACCCCGCCGCCTCGCGCTACACCGAGGCGCGGATGACCGCCATCGCAGAAGCGCTGATGGAGGGGCTTGACGAAAACGCCGTTGATTTCCGCCCCAATTACGACGGCACGCTGGAAGAACCCGAGGTTCTGCCCGCCGCCGTGCCGAACCTTTTGGCCAATGGCTCAAGCGGCATCGCGGTCGGCATGGCGACCAATATCCCGCCCCATAATCTTGACGAGTTGATCGGTGCCTGCCTGCATCTGCTGAAAACACCCGATGCGCGCGATGACACGCTGCTGACCTATATCAAGGGGCCCGATTTCCCGACCGGCGGCGTGATCGTCGAGCCGCCCGACAGCATCGCCGAAACCTACCGCACCGGGCGCGGCGCCTTTCGCCTGCGCGCCAAGTGGGAGGTCGAGGATCAAGGCCGCGGCACATGGGTGATCGTGATCACCGAGATCCCCTACCAGGTGCAGAAATCCAAATTGATCGAACGGCTGGCCGAATTGATCCAGCTGAAAAAAGTGCCGATCCTGGGCGATGTGCGCGACGAGAGCGCGGATGATATCCGCATCGTGCTGGAGCCGAAATCCAAGAATGTGGACCCCGAGGTGCTGATGGGCACACTCTTTCGCAACTCGGATCTGGAAACGCGCTTCTCGCTCAACATGAATGTGCTGATCGACGGGCGCACGCCCAAGGTCTGCTCGCTCAAAGAAGTGCTGCGCGCATTCCTCGATCATCGCCGCGCGGTACTGATCCGCCGCTCGCAGCACCGGATGGACAAGATCGACCATCGCCTGGAGGTGCTGGAAGGTTTCATCATCGCTTTCCTCAATCTCGACCGGGTCATCGACATCATTCGCTATGATGATGACCCCAAGCCTGCGCTGATGCGCGAGGATTGGGGGCAGGATTTCGTCCGTGCGACATCCGAAAAGGATTATCGTACGCCCGGCCCCGGCGAGGGCGAGTTGACCGAGGTGCAGGCCGAGGCGATCCTCAACATGCGTCTGCGCAGCCTGCGGCGGCTCGAAGAGATGGAGCTGGTGCGCGAACGCGACGCGTTGATGGAAGAGCGCGCGGGGCTTGAGGATCTCTTGGCCGAGGACGCGCTGCAATGGGCGCGCATCGCCGAGGAACTGCGTGAGGTGCGCAGCAAGTTCGGCGCCAAGGCCCCGGGTGGGGCGCGCCGCACTGCATTCGCCGAAGCCGGCGAGGTGGCCGAAGTGCCAATCGAAGCGATGATCGAGCGTGAACCGATCACGGTTGTCTGCTCCAAGATGGGCTGGATTCGGGCGATGAAGGGTCATATTGACCTGTCGACCGAGATGAAGTTCCGCGATGGCGATGAGGGGCGTTTCCTGTTTCACGCGGAAACCACCGACAAGCTTTTGGTCTTTTCCTCGACGGGGCGGTTCTACACGCTCTCGGCGGTGGGTCTGCCCGGTGGCCGCGGCTTGGGTGAGCCCTTGCGCCTGATGGTCGATCTGCCCAACGAGGCCGAGATCGTGACGCTCTTCACCCATCGCGCCGAGGGGCGGCTGTTGGTGGCGTCATCGGCTGGCGACGGCTTTTTGGTCCCCGAGGCCGAAGTGGTGGCCCAAACCCGCGCGGGCAAGCAGGTGCTCAACGTCAAGGATGGTGTCGCTGCCACCGTCTGCCATGCGGTGGCCGATGGTGATGACGCGGTGGCGGTGGTCGGCGACAATCGCAAGCTCTTGGTTTTCGCCATGGATGAGCTGCCCGAAATGGGCCGCGGCAAAGGCGTACGGTTGCAGAAGTACAAGGATGGTGGTCTGGCCGATGCGCGCAGTTTCGCACATGCGGCGGGGCTGTCGTGGCTTGATCCGGCGGGCCGGACCCGGTCCGAAGCGGATCTGGCCGAATGGATGGGCAAACGCGCCTCTGCCGGGCGGATGGCGCCGCGCGGTTTTCCGCGGGACAACCGCTTTACCTGAAGCCTTGCCGGGGGGCTGTCTGCCCCCCACGCCTGCGGCGTTCCCCCCGAGGATATTTGCGAAACGAAGAAGGCCCCGGCGACAGGCGCGGACCGAGGGCATTTGCGCTGGGCCTGCGGCTGCGCTATTTGCACTTAGCGCCCTATTTGTCGGAGTTGCGTATGCCCTTTCGCCTGCCCCGTTTCGCGATGTTCGCCTGTCTGCTGGCATTGAGCGCCTGCGGTCAGGCGCCCGATCCACTGACCGACGAATTGCCGAATATGGGTAATTTCCGCTTGGGTCATGCGGTTTTGGTGGCCGACAACATGCAGCAAGTGCCGCCATCGCGCAGCGCGACGCCCGAGGAATGGACTGCGATCTTGGGCGCGGAGATCGACCGGCGCTTTGCCCCTTACGAGGGGGAGCGGCTTTATCATCTGGGCATCGCGATCGAAGGCTACGCGCTGGCGCCGCCGGGTATCCCGCTGGTGGTCAATCCACGTTCCGTTTTGGTGTTGTCGGTCAATGTCTGGGATGATGCGCTGGGGGCGAAGCTGAATAGCGAGGCTGAACAGATCCTCGTGTTCGAAGGCAGCTCGCGCCAGACGGTCTTTATCGGATCGGGTCTGGCGCGCACGCGCGATGAACAGATGCAGGTGCTTGCCCGCAATGCCGCGCGGCAGATTCAACGTTGGATGCGCGAGAACCCGGACTGGTTCGCCATCGACCCCGAGGCACCATCTTTCCGGGCCGCGCGCGAGCCCATCGAGGCGGCCTTTTCCGTCGAGACCTTGCCGCCGCCGGTCGCGGGCGCGGCCAATTGAGCGCAGCGTGCTTGGCCCCATGCGGTTATCGGCTTGATTTTTCCCCGCGACCCGACTAGTTCGCCCGCGATGTTGAATCGGGCCGCAGGTAACGCCCCTGCAAAGGCCCCCGAACGCACGAGGCGCAAGGGCAATGGCAAAGGCAAAGTTTGAACGTAACAAGCCGCATGTGAACATCGGCACGATTGGTCACGTGGACCATGGCAAGACGACGCTGACGGCTGCGATCACGAAGTATTTCGGCGAGTTCCGCGCGTATGACCAGATTGACGGTGCGCCGGAAGAGAAGGCGCGCGGGATCACGATTTCGACGGCGCATGTGGAATACGAGACCGAAGCGCGTCACTACGCGCATGTCGACTGCCCCGGCCACGCGGACTATGTGAAGAACATGATCACGGGTGCGGCGCAGATGGACGGCGCGATCTTGGTCGTGAACGCGGCTGACGGCCCGATGCCGCAGACGCGCGAGCACATTCTGCTCGGCCGTCAGGTTGGTATCCCGTTCATGGTTGTCTACATGAACAAGGTCGACCAGGTGGATGACGAGGAGCTACTGGAGCTCGTCGAGATGGAGATCCGCGAGCTTCTGACCTCGTATGATTACCCCGGCGACGACATTCCGATCGTCAAGGGTTCGGCGCTTGCGGCGATGGAAGGGCGTGACGCGGAGATCGGCGAGAACTCGATCCGCGCGCTGATGGAAGCGGTGGACAGCTACATCCCGACGCCTGCGCGCGCCGTGGACAAGCCGTTCCTGATGCCGATCGAAGACGTGTTCTCGATCTCGGGCCGCGGCACGGTTGTGACCGGTCGTGTGGAGCGCGGTGTTGTGAACGTGGGCGACGAGCTTGAGATTGTCGGCATCAAGGACACGCAGAAGACGACCTGCACGGGTGTCGAGATGTTCCGCAAGCTGCTTGATCGCGGTGAGGCTGGCGACAACATCGGCGCGCTGCTGCGCGGGATCGATCGTGAGGCGGTTGAGCGCGGCCAGGTGCTGTGCAAGCCCGGCTCGGTGAAGCCGCACACGAAGTTCGAGGCCGAGGCCTACATCCTGACCAAGGAAGAGGGTGGCCGTCACACGCCGTTCTTCGCGAACTACCGCCCGCAGTTCTACTTCCGCACGACGGATGTGACCGGCACGGTTGAGCTTCCCGCAGGCACCGAGATGGTGATGCCCGGCGACAACCTGAAGTTCACGGTCGAGCTGATCGCGCCGATCGCGATGGAAGACGGCCTGCGCTTCGCCATCCGCGAAGGCGGCCGCACCGTCGGCGCAGGCGTCGTCTCGAAAATCCTCGCCTGATTGGGTGGGTGCGCCTTCGGGCGTCATCAGCAAGCAACAAGGGCCGCCCGAGGGTGGCCCTTTTCGTATCATATTCTTCAGCTGGGGCTGCGGCCCACGCGGGCGTCGGCCTCGGCTGTAATCGCATCCATGAAGCGGCCCAGATCCGCGGCCAGCGCCGTTGCTTCTTCGACTGTCATGCGCGCGGGCGGCGCCCGGTCCCACGGCCGCCAAATCAGCGAAAGCCGCCCGAAGGGCAGGGGGAAATGCAGCCTGTCCCAAGTGCGCCATGGCCAGACCCGCGATCCCGCGAAGGTGAAGACGACGATCGGCAATTGCGTCGCGCGCGCCCATTGGATCGGGGCCACCTTGGCGATGCGGGCGGGCCCGCGCGGCCCATCGGGCGAAATGCCGATCGAGGTGCCGCCACGCAACAAGCCCAATACGCGCCGCATCTCGCCTGCGCCGCTGATTTTCTTGGGCATGGGCACGCTTTTCAGGCCGAAATGGCGGTGAATCCAGCCCACGAGCCGCCCGGCATGCCCGGTGGAGGTCAAGCTGGCGCAGGGGGCGTGCTGCAGGTCGAACATCCAAGGTGTCAGCATGATGCGCTGATGCCAGCACACGATGATCACCGCGCCATGTGCGTCGATCAGTCGGGCGACCGCCTCCCAGCCATCGGCATCGCGGCGCGAGGTCACCCATGCGAAGCGCAGCCACAGACCGAAGATCGTCGCGACCGCAATATTCACGCCCCGGCTCGAGACGATGCGTTTTGCCATACTCATCGGCGCACCCAAAAAACAGACCCATTGATTGAACGGGTTTGTGGTTCGGGTCAATCATTCCGGTAGATGATGCCGCCCGCAGCGCAGGGCCGCTTTCGCATCTGGACAATCTTTCCAAAGCGCCCTATCCCCGGCGCCGGCCTAGGGGTGTAGCTCAGTTGGTAGAGCATCGGATTCCAAATCCGACGGCCGGGGGTTCGAGTCCCTCCGCCCCTGCCAGATTACCGACAATGCGAAGTGACGCCGGTCACGCGCCCTGCCAGCGCCGCAAGAGCCAATACCATTGGTCGGGATCGGCGAGGATGCGCGCCGACAGGCTGTCGTTGAAGGCCTGCGTCATTGCGACTGGATCGCCATGGGCGATGGGGTCTTCGAACACCACGTTGAAATGATCGCCATCGTCGCTGCGGATACCGTAGGCCGGGACCATGAGCAGATCATATTTGAGTGCCAATTGTGCCGCTGCCAGCGAGGTCAGTGCCGGACGGCCCAAAAAGGGCAGGCGCACACCTTCGGCGTATTTCTCATCGAGCAAGATCGCCATGAAGCCACCCGCGCGCAGGTGCCGCACCAGAGCCGTCGTGCCGATCCGTCCGGTTTCCAAGATCGGCTTGCCGCCGGCCTCGATCCCGGCCAAGAGGCGGCGTTGGTAATGCGGGTTGGTCTGTGGCCGGTAGACCGCGCCGGTCTCCATGCCGCGGGCCTTGAGTACGGCGCGCACCGCCTCCCATTGGCCGAAATGGCCCGAGACGATCAGCGCACCCTTGCCCGCCGCACGGGCGGCCTCCAAGGCGGCCATGCCGGGGCCTGAGACGGTGAAGGCGTCTTGGCGGCTTTGGAATTCCGCGCAGTGGTAAATCTCGAACAGCGTTTGGCCCATGCGCCGCCCCATGGCACGGCCGAGCCGCGCGCGTTCATGGCGGGGCATGTCGGGAAAGACATGGGTGATTTCACGCTCGAACCGCCGCCTTGCGATGGGAAACCACCGCAAGACCCAACCCACCGCCGCGCCAAGCGCACGGGAGCGCACTGCAAAACCCCGCCAGCGCGACCATGTCAGCGCAGAAAGCAGGGGAATGTAGCGCAGGTGGTTCCAAGTCGAACGAATGGGGCGCGGTCGCATCGTGCTTCAATGGCCAGTCGCGCGCCGCTTGCCAAGGCAAATCAATGCGTCATGGTGCGGCGGGTTGCGCGGCGCGGTCGAGATGCGTATATGCGCCTCGAGATAGACAAGAGATCAGCCATGGCCAATCCGTTCCAGTTTCTCCAACAGACCCGCTCCGAGATCGCGAAAGTGGTCTGGCCGTCGCGCCGCGAGGTATTGGTGACCACGGCGATGGTGTTCGCCTTGGCGGTTGTCTTTGCGATATTCTTCTTCTTCGTGGATTGGTTGATCCGCAACGGTCTTGAGTTGATCCTGACCACCTTCGGCTAAACGCCAGCCGCCTTTGGTTTTCCGGGCCTTGATTTTCCGGGGGCAGGGGGGTAAGCGGCAGGGCAATTCTCCGAAATGATGGCGTGCATCGAGTGGTGATGCACGCTGTTTCTTTTTCGGGCGCCCAGCACGGGCATTGATGTGAAACGAAAATGCGGCGTGCCTTGGGGTCGCCGGGACAAGGAACGGGATCACGATGGCGAAACGGTGGTATTCGGTCAGCGTCCTTTCGAACTTCGAGAAGCGGATCGCAGAACAGATCCGCACGGCCGTGGCCGAAAAGAATCTCGAAGAGGTGATCGAGGAAGTTCTGGTCCCTGAGGAAGAGGTGATCGAGATCCGTCGCGGCAAGAAGGTGACCGTGCCGCGCCGCTTCATGCCCGGCTATGTGCTGGTGCGCATGGAGATGACCGATCAGGCCTATCATGCGATCAATTCTATTCCACGCGTCACCGGCTTTCTGGGGCCGCAGGGCCGCCCGATGCCGATGCGCGACGAAGAGGTGAATTCGATCCTCAACCGCGTCGAAGAGGGCGAAGCGTCGCCGCGCTCGACGATCACCTTCGAGATCGGCGAGAAGGTCAAGGTGGCCGACGGCCCCTTCGAGGATTTCGACGGGATGGTCGAAGAGGTCGACGAAGAGCACCAGCGCCTCAAGGTCACGGTGTCGATTTTCGGCCGCGCAACGCCGGTCGAGTTGGAATTCACGCAGGTCGCCAAGCAGGGCTGAGTGATTCCGTTTGAAATGATGTCCGTTTCGCGCTAGGCGGCGGGCTCTGTCGGGTGGCGCATCGCGTGATCCGATTCACCGTGGGAGGCGAGGCGGTCGCGACCGTCGGACCGGACCACGTCCACAAAGGCCGCGGGGCGCGCCCCAAGGCTGTTGGTAAGAAGGAGTAGGCCAGATGGCCAAGAAGCTTGCAGGCAAGATGAAGCTGCAAATCAAGGCGGGGCAAGCCACACCCTCCCCGCCGGTCGGTCCTGCGCTGGGTCAGCGCGGTATCAACATCATGGAATTCTGCAAGGCGTTCAACGCCAAGACCGCAGACATGGAACAGGGCGCACCCTGCCCGACCGTGATTTCCTACTATCAGGACAAATCCTTCACGATGGAAATCAAGACGCCGCCCGCGTCCTATTTCCTCAAGAAGGCCGCTGGCCTCAAGCCGGTCGGCAAGCGCAACCGCCCCAAGGGCGCGACCAAGCCGGGCCGCGAAACGATCGGAACGATCACGCTGGCACAGCTGCGCGAAATCGCCGAGGCCAAGATGAAGGACCTCAGCGCGAACGATGTCGAAGCGGCGATGCAGATCATCCTTGGCTCGGCCAAGACGATGGGTATCGAGGTGAAAGGGTAAGTCATGGGTAAGATTGCAAAACGTCTTCAGGCCGCCCGGACTGCCTTCGAGGGCAAGATGGATATCTCCGTCGAGGAGGCCGTCGCGCTGATCAAGGCCAACGCGGCTGCGAAATTCGATGAAACGCTCGAGATCGCGATGAACCTCGGCGTCGACCCGCGCCATGCCGACCAAATGGTCCGTGGTACGGTCAACCTGCCCAACGGTACCGGCAAAACGGTGCGCGTGGCGGTTTTCGCGCGCGGTGCCAAGGCCGATGAGGCCAAGGCAGCAGGGGCCGATATCGTCGGTGCAGAAGACCTGATGGAAACCATCATGGGCGGCACGATCGATTTCGACCGCTGCATCGCGACCCCCGACATGATGCCGATCGTCGGCCGTTTGGGTAAGATCCTCGGGCCCCGCAACCTGATGCCGAACCCCAAGATCGGCACCGTGACCATGGACGTCAAAGAGGCTGTCGAAGCAGCCAAGGGCGGCCAGGTTCAGTTCAAGGTCGAAAAAGCCGGCGTGATCCATGCCGGTATCGGCAAGGTCAGCTTCGATGAGGCCAAGCTGGCCGAGAATGTCCGCGCCTTTGTCGACGCGGTCTCCAAGGCCAAGCCGGCAGGGGCCAAGGGCGCCTATCTCAAGCGTATCTCGCTGAGCTCGACCATGGGCCCGGGCGTGTCGATCAATCTCGATAGCGCCACCGGCAACTGAGCCGAATTATCTTCGTGATCTGAAGGAAGCGGGCAGCGATGCCCGCTTCTTTTTTGTTCAAACACATCGAAATGGGCGCGTTTGTAGTGCGTATTTGCCACAAAAACATCTGGATTCGATGATTTTGCTTCCGTCGCGGTTGTGATAATCACTTAAGTTATGCACTTTGCACGAAAGGTGCATCTTAATGTTGATGGGGCAGTCATGAAAAATTCTATCGGTGCGATCCTCTTGGGTGGTGTGGTTCTTGCCGGCGCGGGTGCCGCGCAGGCGAATGGTGTCGGCGCTGGCGAGATGGCGATCACGCCGCTTGTCGTTCCGGCCGAGCGTACGACCCAATTGGCCTTTCCTTCGGTGTTCGGTGTGGCTTCGGCAGTCGCATCGCCCGGCGGCAGTGGCTTCGCGGCGCTGAGCTATGTCAACCCGCGCGGTGGCGTCGCGGGCAGCGACGGCGATGGTGATCTGTCATTCGGCTACACTGTCGGCAATCCGATCGACGGTGTGAGTGCAACCGTTGCTGTCAATGTCCTCGGGCTCGACCCTTTCGGTGAAAGCGGCACCTTGTCTTTGAACTTCTCGCGCCTGTTGCGCGCAGGGGGCAATTCGGTGACCTTCGTGGGCCTCGCTGCCGGCAATTTGCTGGGCTGGGGTGATGCGGAAGACAATGACACGACCTACACGATCGCGGCCTCGCATCTGGTCGGTATCACAACAGCGGGCGGCGTCGAAATCCCGATGCAGATCTCGGTCGGCTATGGCAACGAGACGACGCTCTCGGATGATGGCCGCGGTGTCGCTGGCCCAGGCGCGTTCATCGGCCTTGGCGTCGGTGTCACAGAAACTTTGTCGGCAAGCCTTTCGGCCACGCAGACGCAGCTGAATGTCGGCTTCTCGCTCAGCGTGCCGCAATTGCCCGGCCTCGGTCTGTCGCTTGGTATGTTCGATGTCACTGACAACACCAACCGCCAGCAGGTATCGTTCGGCGCGTCATTCTCTTTCTAACCATTCAATTTCTCGCTGCCCCAAGGAGCAAAAAAGATGGCTATTCGTAAA
>NZ_CBFIIK010000061.1:0-15174 GCF_965662675.1 Roseicyclus sp.
CAATTCCAGATCGCAGGTCTGGCGCGCGGTCAGATCCCAAGACGGCAGGTCGCCCGCCTCGCGCTTGAGCTTTTGTGCGCTGTCGGGAGAGACATAGAGTTCCTGGATCGGAGAGAGATGGGTCTGCATAAGTTGGGTCCTGGACTTGAGTGGGAAAAGGCCGCTCCCCGTGCCGGTCAGTTCGGCATGGAGGGCGTCATACTCGGCAAGTTTTCTTGACAAAAAGCTGTCGGTCAGGCGGGCCTTTTCGGCCGCGCCTTGCGGGGTCAACGCATAGGCCATGCGCTGGCGTCGGTCGGTGCTGTCGCGGGTGGTTATGCGCACAAGCCCGCTATCGGTCACCGCATGCAGCACGCCATTGAGCCGCCCAAGGCTGATGCCCAAAGCCTGTGCCGTCGCGCGCTGCGACATCTCGGGCGCTGCGTCGAGCTGGCGCAAAATCCGAAAAAGCAGGTCTTCTTCGGGCAGGTTCGGGGTCTCGGGCATGGGTGAGCCTAGTTTGTTCAAAAGTGAACGTATCACTCGAAAGTTGTAATTTCAAGATCTATGTTCACCGATGAACAAATAATGCGGCCAAAGGAAAGCCCGCCACAATGGCTGTGGCGGGCTTTCCTACAAAGGTCAAAAAATAGGAACTGGCGTTCAGCTTGCCGCGTGTTCGGCCAACCATTTTTCCGCATCGAGCGCCGCCATGCAGCCCATCCCGGCGCTGGTCACGGCCTGACGATAGACATGATCGGTCAAATCACCCGCCGCGAAGACACCGGGGATCGATGTATGAGTCGTGCCCGGTTCTACCTTCACATAGCCGCCATTGTGCAGTTCGAGCTGGTCCTTGACCAATTCGGTCGCGGGCGCATGGCCGATGGCCACGAAAAACCCCTTGCATGGGATGTCCGTGATCTCGCCGGTCTCGACATGCTTGGCGCGCACGCCTTCGACACCACGGGGGTTATCGCCGCCCACGACCGCGTCGATCTCGTGATTCCACAAAACTGCGACCTTGGGGTTTTTGAACAAGCGCTCTTGCATGATCTTTTCGGCGCGCAAGCTGTCGCGGCGGTGGATCAGCGTGACCTTTGAGGCGAAATTGGTCAAAAAAAGCGCCTCTTCTACTGCTGTATTGCCGCCGCCGACGACCACGATCTCTTGCCCGCGATAGAAAAACCCGTCGCAAGTGGCGCAGGCCGACACGCCGAAACCCTTGAAATGCTCTTCGGAGGGAAGCCCCAGCCATTTCGCTTGCGCACCCGTGGCAAGAATCACGGCATCGGCCGTGTATCGCGTGCCGCTGTCGCCCTCGGCCTGAAAGGGGCGGGTCGACAGATCAAGCGACTGGATATGATCCGAAATGATCTCGCAGCCCATCTCCTTGGCATGCGCCTCCATCCGCACCATCAGGTCGGGGCCCATGACGGATGCGTCGCCCGGCCAGTTCTCGACATCGGTGGTGATGGTCAGCTGTCCGCCCGGCTGGATGCCTTGCACAAGGATCGGTTCCAGCATCGCGCGGCTGGCATAGACCCCGGCGGTATATCCGGCCGGGCCCGATCCGATGATCAACAGGCGGGTGTGGCGGGCGGTTTGGCTCATGGGCTGTGCTCCTTGCATCCTGCGCCGGCCGCTTTGGTCGCGCCAGCTTGGCCTTTGGCATATAATTCGGACAGGTCTCGGGCGAAAGCCCTGCGGCACGGGGTTGCACGCGCGGTCGGAATGATACATTTATTGCGCAAGTGTGAAATAAAATTGCGCGGAATTTTGTGTCGCGGTTCGAATCGTAATCCGCGCTTGGGGAAATGCAGCAGATGCCACAGACAAAGCTCGATCCGATCGATCGCAAGATCTTGTCGGAATTGCAGGATGACGGGCGCATGACCAATGTCGAACTTGCCAAGCGCGTCGGCATCTCGGCGCCGCCGTGCCTTCGCCGGGTACGCACCTTGGAAGAGGCCGGGTATATCCGCGGCTACCACGCCGATGTGGACCCAAGGCTTTTGGGGTTCGAGGTGCAGGTCTTCGCCATGGTAGGTCTGCATAGCCAGGCCGAGGCCGATCTCGTCGCCTTCGAAGAACGCTGCCGCGATTGGCAGCTTGTGCGCGAGTGCCACATGCTCAATGGAGAGATCGATTTCATTCTGAAATGCGTGGCCCCCGACCTGTCGACCTTTCAGCGGTTCTTGACGGGCGAGTTGACCGCAGCACCCAATGTCGCAAGCGTGCGCACCTCGCTTGTGATCCGCGGGTCCAAGGATACGCCCGGCGTGCCCTTTGATGTGGTCGAAGAGCGTGTTGCGCAAAACAGCTAAGCGCGGCGGGTTTCACGGCACAAAAAAGGGCGGCCATTCTGGCCGCCCTTTTTGCAAGCAAGCGCATCGGTTGCGCTGACGCGGTCCGCCTTATCCGGCGGCCTTCAGCAAGGCCGGCTTTGCCGACCGCCGCTTGGCGCGCTTTGCGCGGGCCCAGGGCATTTCGATTTGTTCTTTCTTGGCTTCGACCAGAACCGTTTTCATCCAACGACGCGTTTTCATCTGCCTTGTCCTTTGTGCCTGTATGTATCGGGTGCCCGTTTCCGGGCTTGAAACAGAATGTGCACATTCTTTCCGGCAGACTTACGGCAAACATCTCAACGCGGGGTAAATGTACGCGGCCATTTTGTGGCACCCCAGCAAGCAAGAACGCCTATATTTTCTTGTCGTTTGCCGGTCGGTGCATGTGGCCAGGCCGTAGATCAGGGCAAAGTTGGGGCGGTAGCCGTCCAGAAGGTGCCCGATTTTCCCGACTATGGCGACAATTCGGGCGACACCGCCCGATTTCGCACCTTTCAGAGACGAATCACCGAGATCAGCCGCCCGTAATCGGCCTCGCCGCGATGGGTCGCGCGGCGGTAGGAATAAAACCGCGCCTCCTCGCTATAGGTGCAATGGCGTGTCCACTCCGCCGAACCGACCCCTGCGCTGCGCAACCGCATCAACCCGTAGCCCGGCAGATCGAACAAGTAGCGCCCGTTTTCGCCGTTGATGAAGAAGCGCGCGCTATCGGGGTCTTCATGCAAGAAGCGTTCGAGAAACTCTTGCCCAACCTCATAGGCGCGTTGGCTGATCGTGGGGCCGATCACTGCATGGATATCGGCCAATTGCGCGCCAGCGGCCAGCATCTGGGCGATCGTGGCCTCCAGCACCCCGTCGAGCGCGCCACGCCATCCGGCATGAGCGGCCCCGATAACCCCCGCTTTGCGGTCGGCAAACAGCACGGGCTGGCAATCGGCGGTCAAGATCGCAAGGGCGAGGCCGGGTGTATTGGTCACGATTGCATCGGCGCGCGGCCGGTCCAGGGGGCGATCATGCAAGGTGACGGCCGTGGCGGAATGGACCTGATGCACGGTGATCAGCCGTTCGGGTGACACACCCATCGCATCGGCCACGCGGTCGCGGTTCATCACCACGATCTCGGCCTGGTCGGATGAGCCGCCGCCGCAATTCAACCCCTCGAATATCCCTGAAGACGCACCGCCGCGCCGCCCGAAAAAGCCATGTGCCACGCCGTCAAGCAGCGGTGAGGTGACGATGTCGAGGGTCAGTGTCACGGTCATGGCGGGCCGGGATCAAGGGCAGGGGGCAGCGGGCTACCCTCAGGTGTCAGGGCAAGCACTTTGAAAAGGTGGCCCATCTCATCGGGGTGCGTCAACCGCTTGTGCGCGGCGATATGCGATTGCAGGGCCGCACCGCCCAGAGATCGGGCAAGTTTCTCGGCGCGCGGCGTCATGCCGATGCGTTCGAGAAACACCCCCTGCGGGCAGATCGCGCTTGCGCGTGCGGGCAGGGCGGCCTGTGCGATCGGGCCAAAGGCGACATGGGCGGTCAGATCGGCTTGGCCGGGTGCGGCCAGCGGGTCGACATGGGCATGGGCGGCAAGCGCTTGGAAGGTGTCGCCACGGCTGTCGCGCGCGCCGTAATCGATGATCAGTGCGCCACCGCCTTGGGTGGCGATACGGCGACCGATCTCGCCTGCCAGCGCTTCGGCGGGGGCGCAGGTCTCGACGATCTGGCCCGCTGCGATATCGCCGAGCGTCGCAAGGGCCGCAATCGGCGCAGGCGGGCTGAGCCCCCAGATCAAGCTTTCGCCATCGGTGCCGATCATGCGTTCGGACCAATCACCGCCCGCCTGTCTCTGGAACTGCCGGATCGGCAGCGCATCGAAGAACTCGTTGGCGATCAGGAAAAGCGGCCCTGCGGGCAGATCGGCAAGGCCATCGGCAAAGACCGGAGCATAGGCCGCCAGCCTGTCACCTTGCACCGCGCGCAGCTTAGGCGAGGCTTCGACCAAGTGTAGCCGCATGGCGGCGTGAAATCCGGGCACGACGCGGGTTGCGCGCAGCGCATCGGTCATCAACGTCCCGCGCCCCGGCCCCAATTCGGCCAAGACAAAGGGGCTGGGCGCGCCTTGATCCATCCAGACCTGCGCCAGCCACAGGCCCAACAGCTCGCCGAACATCTGGCTGATCTCGGGCGCGGTGATGAAATCGCCCGCGCGCCCCAAGGGATCGCGGGTGGTGTAATAGCCATCGGTCGGATGGAGAAGGCATTCGGTCATGTAGTCGGCCACGCTCAGCGGCCCGAGCCGCGCGATGCGCGCGATCAAGCGGTCTTTCAGCGCGTTCATGCCGGCCTTGTCCGACCCGCCGCGATGATCAACACCAACCCCAAGGCCATCATCGGCAGCGATAGGATTTGGCCCATGGTCAGACCCAACTCGGGCGAGATGGCATAGGCAAATCCGATCGGATTATCCGCTGTCACGAATTGTGCATCGGGTTGGCGGAAGAATTCCACCACGAAGCGCGCCAGGCCATAGAGGCCAAAAAACATGCCGGTCAGCGCGCCGGGGCGTTTGAGCCAACCTCGCCCCCATGCCAGCCACAACAAGATCGCGCCCATCACCAACCCTTCCAGCCCCGCTTGATAAAGCTGCGAGGGGTGGCGCGCGCACATCGCGCCCAGATCGGTCATCACGATGCCGACAGGGCCCGCGCAGGCCTGTGCCGCCTCGCCGGGAAAGATCACCGCCCATGGTGCGTCGCTTGGCCTGCCCCATAGCTCGGCATTGATGAAATTGGCGACACGCCCAAGCCCAAGACCGATGGCCACGACCATCGACATGGCATCGGCCACCGACAGGGGCGAGACCTTGTTGATCTTGCAAAACAGCCAACCCGCCACCGCGACCCCGATCAACCCGCCGTGAAATGACATTCCGCCTTGCCAGACGGCCAAGATCTCGCCGGGATGCTGCAGGTAATAGGCTGGCTGGTAGAACGCCACATAGCCCAGCCTTCCGCCGAGAATCACGCCAAGGATAACCGCGGTCAAAAGCCCCTCGGCCTTTTCCGGCAGCATCGGCGCGACATTGCCCGCCCAAAGCGCCGGCCGTGCCAGCGCGCGCGCAATGAGCCACCAGCCTGCGATCAACCCCACGATATAGGCCAGCGCATACCAGCGCAGCGCCAGCTCGAAACTGCCGATCGTGACCGAGAACAAGTCAGGCGACAGATCGGGAAAGGGAATGGCGAAGAGCATGGGATCTGGTCCGTCATTGGTGCGTCTGGCCTCATGGGTGGTCGCGCCCTGCGGCGAAGTCAACCTTGATCCGGCGCCCGCGCGGGGCCATATCCAATGCAACAAGACAGGAGCGCGCGATGCAGACCCGCAACAAGATCATGGAAGACATCAGCCAGTTGATGACCAACGCGATGGGCGTCGCCCAAGGCGCGAAGGAAGAGGCCGAGACGGCGATGAAATCCCTGCTCGACCGCTGGCTGGCCGACCGTGATTTCGTCACCCGCGAAGAATTCGACGCCGTGCGCGCGATGGCGCAAAAGGCGCGTGAGGAGAATGAAGCGCTGAAAGCCCGCATCGCGGCGCTTGAGGGCAAGGGCTGAGCGCTTTTCTCCGCTGCGGTGTGCCGCCCGGCGCACCGCCACGGCCATGCGCAGTGTCTTTGACACCGCGCCCCACACAATGCCGTGACGATCTACCCACATCCCCCAATATCTTGTGGATACCCCTGCGCCTTGTGGTGCGCACTCTTTCCGTCACAAAAATACTGCTTTACAGAACGCCTCAAGAACCGCACCATATCTGGTAGGCGGGGGTGCTTCGCCCCCACCTGATTGTAAAGACACCCAGCCATTAGCGGGCGTCTTGGTCCCGAGGCCCAAGGCCCGCACGGCTGCCATAACAAGAGGCCTGGGCAATGTCGCATTCCGAGCAGTATCTCGACATCGATGACCTGCATCCCATCGACATCGTGGAGACATTGGCATCCCATCATGAATGGGATTTCGATCGTGTCACCGATGACCAGATCGCCATGGCGATCGAGGGGCAGTGGCGCACCTATTCCGTGACGCTGGCGTGGTCGTCATATGACGAAACGCTGCGCATGATCTGCACCTTCGAGATGGAGCCGCCCGCCGAAACCCTGCCGACGCTTTACGAGACACTCAACCTTGCCAATGATCGTTGCTGGGCGGGTGCCTTTACTTATTGGCCGGGCCAAAAGCTGATGGTCTATCGCTATGGTCTGGTTCTGGCGGGTGAGCAATTGGCCAGCCCGGATCAGATCGCTTGCATGGTCGAGACCGCCGTTCTGGCGGCCGAGCGCTACTATCCGGCCTTCCAGCTTGCGTGTTGGGGTAACCGCAGCCCCGAAGACGCGTTGCAGGTCGCCATTGCAGAGAGCTACGGCCGCGCCTAACCTCTGCCCCCGGAACCTTGGGGGTGGGAATGGATTTCAACGAGATTTCGCGCCGCGGGCTGGTGATGCTGGGCTGCGGCAAGATGGGGTCGGCCATGCTTGCGGGCTGGCTTGCGCGCGGGGTTGAACCGGCGGCGGTCCATGTGATCGATCCCCACCCCTCCGATTGGCTGCGCGCCCAAGGGGTGGCGATCAACGCCGCACTACCCGATGACCCCGCTGTGCTGATGATCGCGGTCAAGCCACAGATGATGCAGGCGGCCCTGCCACAAGTGGCGCGCTTCGGTGGCGGCAGCAGCTTGATCTTGTCCGTCGCCGCCGGCACCGCCATCGCCGCTTATGAAGCCGCCTTTGGCGCCGGCACTCGCGTGATCCGCTCCATGCCCAATACGCCCGCCGCGGTCGGCAAGGGGATCACCGCCATCATCGGCAATGCGACCGCAACCCCAGCCGATCTCGATCTGGCCGAGGGCCTCTTGTCGGCCATCGGTCAGGTCGTGCGCCTGAGCGATGAGGATCAGATCGATGCGGTGACCGGCCTCTCTGGCTCCGGCCCCGCATATATCTTCTACATGATTGATGCGCTCGCTGCGGCTGGTGTGTCCCAAGGCTTGCCGCCCGAGATGGCGATGCAACTGGCCAAGGCCACCGTCGCGGGCGCCGGTGCCTTGGCCGAAGAGGCTGCCGAGACGCCCGAACAGCTGCGCATCAATGTGACCTCTCCGAACGGCACGACGCAGGCGGGGCTTGCCGTGCTGATGGATGAGGGTAGCGGCCTCATGCCGCTGGTCGCCGCCACGGTCGCCGCCGCCACCCATCGAAGCCGGGAACTCAAGGGATGAACGGCACGATCAGCTTCGACGATTTCGCCCGCGTCGATATCCGCGTCGGCACCGTCACCCATGCCGAACCCTTCCCCGAGGCGCGCAAGCCCGCGATCAAACTGTGGGTCGACTATGGCCCTGAGATCGGCGTCAAAAAAAGCTCGGCCCAGATCACCACCCATTACACCCCCGAGGCGCTGATCGGTCGCCAGGTCTTGGGCGTGGTGAATTTCCCGCCCCGCCAGATCGGCCCCTTCATGTCCGAGGCGCTGGTGCTGGGCTTGCATGACGCGAACGGCAAGGTTGTTCTCATGGCCCCCGATCAGCCTGTCCCGAACGGAGAAAAAATGTGCTGAAACTACTGATTTCCCGCCGCCTGCCCGACAGCGTGATGGAGGCGGCCACGGCCTGCTTCGATGTCACCTGCCGCAAGGTGACGACACCGATGGATCACGCCGAATGCGTGGCCGCCCTGCGCGATTTCGACATCATCTTGCCGACCTTGGGCGATGCCTTTCGCGCGCCTGCCTTTGCCGAAGCGTCGCAGCCGCGCGCGAAACTGCTCGCCAATTTCGGGGTGGGCTACAATCATATCGATGTCGCAGCTGCGCGGGCGGCGGGCCTCGCCGTCACCAACACGCCGGGTGCGGTGACGGATGCCACCGCCGATATCGCCATGACGCTGATCTTGATGACTGCACGCCGCGCCGGCGAGGGGGAACGGATGGTCCGCGCAGGCCAATGGGAGGGCTGGCACCCGACCCAGATGCTGGGCATGCATGTCTCGGGGCGCACGGTCTGCATCATCGGCATGGGCCGCATTGGTCAGGCTATCGCAAGGCGATGCCATTTCGGTTTCGGCTGCAAGATCGTCTATGCCAACCGCTCGCCGAAATCGGTCGATTTCCCTGCCACCCAGATGGATTTTCCAGCAGCCCTTGCCGCCGCCGATATCGTCGTTCTGGCCACGCCCGGCGGGGCCGATACCCGCCATTTGATGGGAGCGGCCCAATTCGCCGCGATGCAGCCGCATGCGATCCTCGTCAACATCTCGCGCGGCGATGTGGTGAATGAAACGGCCCTCATCGCCGCGCTTCAGGCCGGGCATATCGGAGGCGCAGGCCTTGATGTCTATGAATTCGAACCCGCCGTGCCGCCGGAACTGACGGCGTTGGAAAACGTCACCCTCCTGCCGCATCTGGGCACCGCGGCGCTCGATGTGCGCGAGGATATGGGGCGCATGGCGCTGGAAAATTGCATCGCCTTCGCCGAGGGCCGCGCGCTGCCGAACCCGGTCTAGGCCAGCCGTTATCCAAAGGCGCGCGTGCCGCGCAGGCTCCTTGTTTTGGGGGGCTCTGCCCCCGTCGGCTTATGCCGACGCCCCCGGGATACTTGTGAAACAGAGAAGATACTTACGCGATTGGGGTCTTCTTCGTTTCGGAAATATCCCGGGGGTGAGGTCGCAGACCGAGGGGGCAGAGCCCCCTTTCCATTCGGGCTCAGCCGCGCGCTTTCACGTCGCCCGTCGCTTCTCTGAAATGCCGCCGGCACAAGCTGATATAGCGGTCATTGCCGCCCACTTCGATCTGTGCGCCTTCGGTCAGTGCGCGGCCCGTCGCATCGACCCGGATCACCATGCTCGCCTTACGCCCGCAGTGGCAGATCGTGCGCACCTCGCGCATTTCATCAGCCAAAGCCAAAAGCGCCGCCGAACCCGGAAACAATTCGCCCCGGAAATCGACGCGCAGCCCGTAGCACATGACAGGAACGCCGAGATCATCGACTGCACGCGCCAATTGCCAGACCTGATCGCGGGTCAGCCATTGCGCCTCGTCGATCAAGACGCATGCACAAGGCCCCGCCGCAAGTCGGGCCGCGATCTTGTCGAAAAGATCGCAATTCTGGCTGTAGGTGTCGGCCTCGGCCTCGATGCCGAGGCGGCTGCCGATGCGGCCCTTGCCCGCCCGGTCATCGAAATTCGCGGTCATGAGATAGGTCTGCATGCCGCGTTCAATATAGTTATAGGACGCCTGTAAAAGCAGCGTGGATTTGCCCGCATTCATCGTCGAGTAGTGGAAATAGAGCTTTGCCATACCACGCTTTTGCCTCAGTGGCCGGGTCCGGGCAAGGTGGCTTCGCGGGGTCGGGCGGGTGTGCGCCGCTCAGCCGCGCCGCTCCACGATCACCGATCCCACCGAATAGCCCGCGCCGAACGAACAGATCAGGCCAAGCGCGCCCGGGGCCAGATCGGCGGAATGCTTGGCGAAGGCGATGATCGATCCGGCCGAAGAGGTGTTGGCGTAATCTTGAAGAATATTGGGCTGCTCGCCCGGTTCGGGGTCACGGCCCAAAACCTTGCGCCCGATATAGTCGTTCATCGTCTTGTTGGCTTGATGCAGCCAAAGCCGTGCCAAATCGGCGGCCTTGACCCCCGTGGTCTCCATGTGATCGGCGATATGGGCCGAGACCATGGGCAGCACTTCCTTGAAGACCTTGCGCCCGTTTTGCATGAACTGCATGTCGCGCCGGTCGTCCATCTGGCCCGCCCGCGTGCGGCGCAGAAAGCCGTTATTGTTGCGGATATTGTTGGAAAACGCGGTCGCGCAGCGGGTCGAGCGTATGGCGAAATGCGCCCCCTTTGCCAGATCGGCGCGCTCGATCACCAGCGCGGTCGCCACATCGCCGAAGATGAAATGGCAATCGCGGTCGCGCCATTCCAGATGCGCAGAACAGATCTCGGGGTTGACCACCAGCGCGCGGCGGATCGAGCCCGCGCGGATCATGTCGGCGGCTGTCTGGATGCCGAAGGTGGCCGACGAACAGGCGACATTCATGTCGAAGGCGAAACCGCCCGCGCCAAGCAATTGCTGGATCTCGATGGCGATGGCGGGATAGGCGCGTTCATGGTTCGAGGCCGCACAGATCACCAGATCTATCTCGCCCGCCTCCACCCCGGCCATCGCCAGTGCCGCTTGAGCAGCTGTCACGCCCATCTCGGCCATCACCCCTGGTTCGTCATCGCTACGCGCGGGCAGCCATGGATGCATCACCTCCGGGTCGAGTATGCCGGTCTTGTCCATCACATGACGCTGCGCGATGCCCGAGGCGGCAAGGATGAAATCGGCGGAGGAATGGGCCATCGCCTCGAGCCTGCCCGAAGCGATCGCTTCGATATTTGCAGCGTTCCATTGGTCTGCATAGGCGTTGAAGGCTTTGACCAAATCGTCGTTGGTGATGATATGTTCGGGCGTGAAAACCCCCGATCCGGTAATGGCGGCTTGGTGCATGTCGATCCTCCGTTCCCGTCCCGAAATGGGCGTGGAATTGCCCTTGGGTCAAGACAGGTCGCAGCGTCACCTGCCCCGGCTTGCTTGACAGCGCCGTGAAACTGGCCACCTTGCGCCCCAAGTAAAGGAGATCCGTTTGTCCCGTATCCCCCCGCCATTCTCCCGGTTCGAGGTGCTGATCGCCTGGCGCTACTTGCGCGCGCGCCGGGCCGAGGGCGGCGTCAGCACGATGACCGTGATCAGTTTTCTGGGCATCATGCTGGCGGTGGCCGCGCTGATCGCCACGCTGGCCGTGCGCTCGGGCTTTCGGCATGAATTCGTTGGCACCATCCTGGGTGCCAATGCCCATATCAGCGTTTATGATCGCACCGAGTTCGACGCCGCAGGGCGGGCGGAGCGGCGCTTTGAAGAGTATGAAGCGGCAGCCGCCGCCATCGCGGCGCTGGCCGGTGTCGATCACGCCGCCGCTATCATCCGCGGGCAGGTGATGGCCAGCAATGAGGGGCGCAATGCGGGTGTCGAGGTCATCGGCATCACCGCAGCCGATCTGGCCCAAGTGCCGCTTGTGGCAGCACCCGAGCGTGCGATGGGCGATCTGGCGGCGTTCGGCGCGGGCGAGGGGGTCGCCATCGGCATGGGGGTGGCGCGCGAGCTGGGGCTGCAAGTCGGCGACCGCTTGCGCCTGATATCCCCCGATGGCGCGCGCACGCCCTTTGGCACCTCTCCCCGCGTGGCCGCCTATGAGATCGTCTACATCTTCCAAGTCGGGCGCTGGGATATCGATCGGGTGCGCGTCTACATGCCCTTCGAGCTGGCGCAGGGCTATTTCAACCGCGACGGCGTGGCCGATGAGATCGAGGTGTTTCTCGATGATCCCGAGGCGGTCGATCGGATGGTTCTGCCGGTCATGATCGCGGCCGGCGATGTGTCGGTCTGGACATGGCGCGACAGTTCTGGGGCCTTCTTGCAAGCGCTGCAGATGGAGGACAACATCATGTTCATCATCCTGTCGATCCTTGTCTTGATCGCCACGCTCAATATCGTGTCGGGGCTGATCATGCTGGTGAAGAACAAATCCCGCGATATCGGCATCTTGCGCACCATGGGCCTGTCCGAGGGGTCGATCTTGCGGGTGTTTTTCCTGTGTGGTTCCTCCATCGGGGTGGCAGGCACCATCGCAGGCGTCGCCTTGGGCTGTGCATTCGCGATCTGGATCGATCCGATTTTCAACGCGGTCAACTGGATCGCGGGCGGCGGGGTGTGGGATCCGTCGGTGCGGCTGATCTCGTCGCTTCCGGCGCGGCTGGAATGGGGTGATGTGGGCGCGGCGGTGGCGCTGGCGCTGGGGCTTTCCTTTGTCGTCACCATTTTTCCCGCGCGCCGTGCCGCACGGATGAACCCGGTCGAGGCGCTGCGCTATGAATGAGGCGGTGCTGCGGCTGGAGGATATCGAGAAGGGCTACAAACTCGGCCGCCCCGGCGAGGTGATGGTGCTGCGCGGTGCCTCGCTCAGCATCGCGGCGGGCGAGGTGGTGGCGCTGGTCGCGCCATCGGGGGCGGGGAAATCGACGCTTTTGCATATCGCCGGGCTGCTCGATACGCCCGATGCGGGCCGGGTCGAGATCTGCGGTCAGGATTTGACGCGTGCGGGCGACAGCGCACGCACCGCGGCGCGGCGCGGGCTGGTGGGGTTTGTCTACCAGTTCCATCACCTGTTGCCCGAATTCAGCGCGGCAGAGAACATCGTGCTGCCGCAGCTCGCCGACGGGGTGGCCGCCGGACAGGCCAAAGCGAGGGCGCATGAGCTATTGGCGGCGGTGGGGCTTTCGGGGCGCGTGGATCACCGCCCGGCGGAGATGTCTGGCGGCGAGCAGCAGCGGGTGGCCTTTTGCCGTGCGCTGGCCAATCAGCCTCGGCTCTTGCTGGCCGATGAGCCGACGGGCAACCTTGACCCCGTAACATCTGACACGGTGTTTGACGCGCTGATGGGGCTGGTGCGCAATACCGGCATGGCGGCGCTGATCGCGACCCATAACCCTGCCTTGGCCGCGCGGATGGATCGGCGCGTCAAGCTTGAGAACGGGGTATTGGTGGCGCTGTAAGATGGGCGTCGAAATGCGCCAAGATCGCGTCAAGGGCCTGTTGGCGGCGGGCGGGTGCCTCGAACAGCAATTCATGCTCGGCACCGTCGATGGTCATCAACCGCCCCATCGGCCAATCGGCCATCCGCTTTTCGATCACATGATTGACCACGATCTTTTCGCGCCCTGCAATCATCGTCAGCGTCGGAATGGCCGGGGCCGCGCGCGTCATGAGCGCGGCGGTTTCCGTCACGGCGGCGCGCACCCACATGTTCGAGGGGCCACCTAGCCGCAGATCGGGATAGCTGGCCAGTTGGCGGGCCATATAGTCGAATTGCGCCCGGTCCGTGGTCAGCGGATTGTCGTCGAATGCCATCGTCTTGTAGGGGCCGGTTGTCGCCGCAAAGGACAGGCCCAGCCCCAAAACCCCCGTCAGCGGTAATAGCACGCCGCGCAATGCCTTGAGCGCGGGACGCATCGCGATGTCCCACATCGGGGCCGAAAACGCCGCCGCGGCAACGGGCAGCCCGTCATGCAACGCACGCAGACCGATTGCGCCGCCCATGGAATGCCCGATCAAGAACCACGGTTTCGGGGCGTCCAGGTCCTGCAGTGAGGCGACGAAGGCCGCTACATCGGTGCGGTAGTCATCGAAACTTTCCACATGGCCCATGTCGCGGCGATGGGCCGGGCGGTCGGCCAAGCCCTGCCCGCGCCAGTCGAACGCCGCCATGCCGTAACCCGCCACATGCATGTCACCGGCAAGCAGGGCGTATTTCTCGCAGTACTCGGTGCGCCCCGGAAAGAGCAGCACCGTTCCCTTGGTGCCGCCCGGCCAATGGGCCATGCGCAACCTTGTGCCATCGGCGGCATGGACCCACTGGCTGATCACGCGATCCGGCCCCGCGGCCACATCATGTAAGAACGGAGCGCTTTGTGGCGACGCCCCGGTCATCAGCCCAGCGCCGAACCCAAGCGCATTGCTGTGCCCATGTCGCCATCGAGCTTGAGCTTGCCCGACATGAAGGCCATCGCCGGGTTCACATCGCCTGACAAAATGCCCTGAAATGTATCCACACTCGCCGTCATCGTGACATCGGCATCATCGCTATCACCGGCGGCGCGCACACCGCCACCATCGACGATGACCGCACCCTCGCCCTCGATCACGAATTTCGCCGAGCCGTCGAAGCCGCCCGCCAGCTTGGCCGACAATGCCGCGACCGCTTCATCAATCATGCTCATTGGAACTTCCTTCGCTACATGTCCAAGATCGCTCGCACGGGTTTGATATGGAATGCCCGGGCGAACATGCTACCTTTGCCAGCATGCGGATGATTTCACGTCTTCACAACATTGCCCTTGCGGCATTTCTTTGCCTCCTGCCGATCTTGGCCGGGGCGCAGGAACAATCGCGCGTCGATGATCTACTCGACCGTTTGGCCGAACCCGATCTGCGCAATTGGCAGGTGGTCGAAGATGAGATCGTCATGCTGTGGGCGCGCTCCGGCTCGGCGAGTGCGGATTACCTGCTTGAACGCGGGCGTGCAGCCTTGGCCGATGGGGATTTGTCGGCGGCCTACAACCATCTGACCGCGCTGACCGATCACGCCCCCGAATTCGCCGAGGGCTGGAATGCGCGGGCGACCTTGTTCTTCGAGATGCAGCATTACGGCCCGTCCATCGCCGATATCGGTCGCGCGCTCGCCTTGGAGCCGCGCCATTTCGGTGCGCTGATGGGCTTGGGGTTCATGCTCGAGGATATGGGCGAGATGGACCATGCGCTGGCCGCATTTCAAGCAGCACAGGCTATACATCCCCATCGCGAAGAAATAAACGAGGCCGTGGCGCGCGTGACCCGTGCGCTGAACGGCGCGGCGCTCTGACGTCACTTGCCGCAGGGTCAGGGACAAAGGCCGCGAACAGATGGACGGCAGCATTCTGGGCAAAAGCCGCATCGCCGCGGTGCTTGGCCCGACCAATACCGGCAAGACCCATTACGCGATCGAGCGGATGCTGGCGCACCGCACGGGCATCATCGGCCTGCCGCTGCGGCTTTTGGCGCGCGAGGTCTATGACAAGATCGTGGCCATGCGCGGTCCTTCGGTCGTGGCGCTGGTCACCGGCGAAGAGCGCATTGTGCCCGAGCGCGCGCAATATTGGGTCTGCACGGTCGAGGCGATGCCGGTGGGTATCGGGGCCGATTTCTTGGCCATCGACGAGATCCAG
>NZ_CBFIIK010000062.1:0-14997 GCF_965662675.1 Roseicyclus sp.
TGCAGCGCGATCGAGATGCCGAAGGTCGCCAGAAGCGTCTCAAGCGGCCTTGTGTAGAGGTGCCGGATCACCAGCCGCTCCATCGCCACGCCCGCGCCAAAGGCCACGGCAAAGGCCAAGGGCAGGGCGACGATCAGGCTGACGGTGTAATCAGGGATTATCGTCTGCACGACATAGCCCGTATAGGCGCCCATCATGATGAACTCGCCATGCGCCATGTTGATCACCCGCATCACGCCGAAGGTGATCGCCAGCCCGATGGCCGCGAGGAAAAAGATCGAGGCCAAGGACAGCGCATCAAGCGAAATGGCGAGCCATTGAAACAGCGTCAGCCGCGTGGAGGTTTGGTCAAGCGCTGCCCGTGCCGCATCGGTCAAGGCCGCGTCGGGTTCGAGATAGGCCTCGAAGAACACGTGTTGGGCAAGCGTCCGGTCGATCTCGGCCTCGCCCACCAAGGGTGACAGCAGCCCTTGGGCCACAAGCGCGTCATAGGCCTCTTGCCGGGTGGCGGGGTCTGACATGCGGTGCGTGGGCAGCCCACCCACCATCCCGTCGGCCACATGCGCCAAAAGCCCGTCGCGGATGCTGTTGCGCTCGGCACGCGCGGGCGCAAGGCCAGCCGCCACCAGACGGTCATAGGCTTCGTGACGGGTCAGATCCTCGCCGGGGATGAGAACGCGCGCGATATTGCGATCTTGCGGCAGGCTTTGGCCAAGGCCCGGCTCGGTCGCGAGGATCTGGTTCAGAACCCGCCGCGCTTCGGTCGAGACATCGCCGGAAAGCCCCTCGATCGCCGCAATCCGCGTAGCGATATCGGCTGCGAAACGCGCATTCAGCAGATCCAGCAGGCGTTCCTTGCGGATGCGGATATCGGCATCGGGCTCATCGGGGATCGCGCTTTCCAGAAGCGGGATCTGCTCGGCATCGGGGCTGCGCCCGATCGCCTCCAGCGCTGAAAGCCTGCGGGCCGGGTCGGGGGCGGACAACTCGAAGCGGACCAGTGCCGCCCCGATCTCGCGGCGGACGCCCGCATTGGGGCGGATCGCGGTCACATCGCGGCTGCCGACGCGGGCGGTTTCAACCCCGCTGTCCACATCGATCAGGGCCAGTTGGCGGCCCTCCACCTCGGTTGCGTAGTAGAAAATGCCTGTGGCCGGGTCTTGGACAACAGCGCGCTCTTGCCAGTTGCGCAAGAAATCCGAGGTGCCGGGGGCATCGGCGGCCTGCAAGGCGGTCAGAACCTGCCCCACACTGGCGCGCGATGGGTTGGCGACCTCGGCCTGATTGGCCTGCAGCACATCTTGCAGCGGGGTCTCGGCGGCCAGCGGTGCGGCCAGCGCAAGCGCCAGAAGCAGGGGCAGGAGGCGCGCGAAAATCGACATGTGGGAAAGCCTTGTCAGTCGGATCATGGGGATGCGCGACATGTGCCGCGCATCCCCGCTAGGGATCAGTAGTTCGAGGTCAGCTGAACACAGGTCGAGGTCGCGGTGTCATACATCCCGCATTCCAGCGTTTCCCAATCCGAGGTCAGCGTGGCGCTTTCGGTCAGGAAGGGGGTCCATGCCTCACCCGGCACTTCGGTGGTCTGGCTGATGATGTCGAACTGACCATCGGCGCGGATTTCCCCGATCAACACCGGCTTTGCGAGATGATGATTGGGCAGCATCACCGAGGTGCCGCCGGTCAGGTTCGGGAACTCCTGCCCCCACATCGCCGCGCGCACCGCGTCGACATCGGTGGTGCCTGCTTCGGTCACGGCGTTCACCCACATGTTGAAGCCGATGTAATGGGCTTCCATTGGGTCGTTGGTCGGCCGTGCGGTGTCACCGATGAAAGCGTGCCATGCTTCGATGAAGGATTCGTTCTCGGGGGTGTCTGCCGACATGAAGTAGTTCCATGCCGCGAGGTGACCGACCAGCCGCGAGGTATCGAGGCCAGACAACTCTTCCTCGCCGACCGAGAACGCGACGACCGGAATGTCATCGGCGCTGACGCCTTGTGCGGCCAGTTCGGTGTAGAAGCCGATATTGGCGTCACCATTGATGGTCGAGATCACGCCGACCTGCTCGCCACCCGCACCCAGAGCGACAACGTCCGACACGATGGTCGACCAGTCGCTATGACCGAAGGGGGTGTAGTTGACGAAGATATCTTCTGCCGCGATGCCCTTGCTCAGCAGATAGGCCTCGAGAATGGCGTTGGTTGTGCGCGGGTAGACGTAGTCGGTTCCCAGAAGCGCGAAGCTGGTGACGCCAAGCTCTTCAAGGAAGTAATCGACTGCCGGGATCGCCTGTTGGTTCGGCGCAGCACCGGTGTAGAACACATTGCGCGAGCTTTCCTGCCCTTCATACTGCACCGGGTAGAACATCAGGCCGTTGAGTTCTTCGAGAACCGGCAGAACCGATTTGCGGCTGACCGATGTCCATGCGCCGAAGATCACATCGACTTCGCTGACAGTCAGCAATTCGCGCGCGCGCTCGGCGAAGAGCGGCCAGTCGGATGCCGGGTCGACGACGACCGACTCGATCTGGCAACCCAAAAGCCCACCGGCGGCGTTTTGCTGCTCGATCAGCATCAGCATCACATCGCGCAAGGTAGTTTCCGAGATTGCCATGCTGCCCGAAAGCGAATGCAGCACGCCCACCTTGATGGGGCAATCGGCCAAGGCCGGGGTCGAGAGCAACACCAACGCCGTGGCTGATGCGAGGAGAGGTTTGAAAGCCATGATACGCAGTTTCCTTGGGTCACGCTGCGCGTCGCGGGTGCGAAGTCTTGCATTTGCAAGTGTTTCGCGCCATCTGGATCGGGCAGCAGTTCATGTTGTGACTGCCCGGCTGTTTCTTTCTTGCAGGATTGGCGCAGCCGGGCGGTGTTCGCGCTGAGTCGATCCCAGCGCTGACGACTTGTCCATCTGCCGTATTTTCAGGCAAGACGAAGGGGCCAGTTCGCGGGGCATGATCCGTGCAGGCTCAACTTCCGTGCAGCTTTAATGCGCGGTTGCAGCATTTCTGCTCAATTATCTTGCGCCTTGTGTCTCCGGCTGGCCGAGCGATCCTTGTTTTCATCATTTTGACGGAATCACCACGCCGTGGATTGGTCTTCGCTGTGGCGCAGAAAATCATCGGGGTGCGCGGCAACTCGCCTCGTTTGCCGCGCTGTTGTGGCTGTAGACCTTCGCCCGTTTGTGTACTATTGCATACCAAACCTTGAGCCCGTGGGGATTACCATGACCGATCAGTCGAATGCCGATATCATCATCACCAATGTCGACGAGGCGCCCGAACTTGCCTCGGCCTCGCTTTTGCCGATCGTCCGTAGCTTTGCCGCCGCCGCAGGCGTCAGCATCGGCACGCGCGATATTTCGCTGGCCGGTCGCATTCTCGCGGCTTTCCCTGAGTATTTGCAGGAAGATCAGCGCATCACGGATGATCTCGCCATCCTTGGCGATCTGGTCAAGACGCCCGGCGCGAATGTCGTCAAGCTTCCCAATATCTCCGCATCCGTTCCCCAACTTGTCGCCGCGATCCAGGAGTTGCAGGGCCAAGGTTACGCCGTGCCCGATTTTCCCGAAGCACCGAGCAGCGATGCCGAGAAAGCCGTGCGGGCCAAGTATGATGCGATCAAGGGTTCGGCTGTGAACCCGGTGCTGCGTGAAGGAAACTCCGACCGCCGCGCGGCCAAGGCCGTCAAAGCCTATGCACAGGCCAATCCGCACCGGATGGGCGATTGGTCGGCCGACAGCAAGACCCGCGTCGCCTCCATGCCCGATGGCGATTTCCGCTCGAATGAGTCATCGGCGACACTCGCAAAAGCCGCGACCGCCAAGATCGTGCTCAAGACCGCCGATGGCACCACCCAAGTGCTGAAGGATGGCGTAAGCTACCCCGCAGGCACGGTCGTGGATGCGACCTTCATGAGCGCGGCCGCCTTGCAAAAGTTCCTCGCCGCTGAGATTGACCGCACCAAGGCCGAGGGGGTGCTGTTCTCGCTGCATCTTAAGGCCACGATGATGAAGGTCTCGGACCCGATCATCTTCGGCCACGGCGTGCGCGCATATCTGGCCCCCGTCTTTGCCGAATTCGGTGACAAGATGGCGGCCCTTGGTGTGAACCCCAATTCGGGCTTGGGTGACATGCTGGAGCGGGTCAAAGGCGACGCGCAGATCGTGGCGGCGATCGACGCCTGCATGGCATCGCGCCCGCCGCTTTACATGGTCGATAGCGACCGGGGCATCACCAACCTGCATGTGCCGTCCGATGTGATCATCGACGCCTCGATGCCTGCGCTGATCCGCGCGGGCGGCAAGGGCTGGGGCCCCGACGGGCGCGAGCATGATGCGGTCTGCGCCATTCCCGACAAATCCTACGCTGCCGTTTATGACGAGACGATCAAGTTCTTCAAAGAAAACGGCAAGCTGAACCCCGCCACCGCCGGTACGGTGCAAAATATCGGCCTGATGGCCCAAAAGGCCGAGGAATACGGCAGCCACCCCACTACCTTCGAAATCGCGCAGGCCGGCGTGGTGCAGATGATCCTCGACGATGGGAGCGTGCTGCATGAGCATGCGGTGGAGGCCGGCGATATCTGGCGCTCTGCCTCGACCCGCAAGGCCCCGATCGAGGATTGGGTCAACCTCGCCATCGACCGCCAGCGCGCCGAAGGCTGCCGGGCGATCTTCTGGCTCGACGAGACCCGCGCTCATGATGCCGAGCTGATCGCCTATCTTAAGCCGATCCTAGCGGCCAAGGGTGTGGCGCATCTGTTCGAGATCATGGCCCCGCGCGAGGCGACCCGCGCCAGCTTCGAGACGATCACCGAAGGCAAGACCTGCATCGCGATCACCGGCAACGTGCTGCGCGACTACCTGACCGACCTCTTCCCGATCCTGGAACTGGCGACCTCGGCCAAGATGCTGTCCATCGTCAAGCTGATGCAGGGCGGCGGGCTGTTCGAGACCGGGGCCGGCGGATCGGCCCCCAAGCATGTGCAACAGCTTCAGGCCGAGAATCACCTGCGTTGGGACAGTTTGGGCGAATTCTGCGCGCTAGGGGAAAGCTTCAAGTTCCTGGCCGATATGAAGGGCAACGGAAAGGCGCGGGTTCTGGGCAATGCCATCGATGCGGCGACCCAAGGCGTGTTG
The DNA here is from genome assembly GCF_965662675.1 of Roseicyclus sp. Taxonomy (GTDB): domain Bacteria; phylum Pseudomonadota; class Alphaproteobacteria; order Rhodobacterales; family Rhodobacteraceae; genus Roseicyclus. Next base: position 5,141 of record NZ_CBFIIK010000062.1, read on the forward strand.
GATCACGACCGCAGCCCGGGCCGCAAAGCCGGTGAGCCGGACAACCGCGACAGCCATTATTGGTTCGCCCGCTACTGGGCCGAGGCGTTGGCCGCCCAAGGCGACGATGCCGATCTGGCGGCCCATTTCGCCCCCATCGCCAAGGCGATGGCCGAGAAAGAGGCCGCGATCTTGGCCGAACTTCACGCAGCGCGCGGCCAAGCTGTGGATACGGGTGGCTACTATCACAACGATCCGGCCAAGACCGCCGCGATCATGCGCCCCTCGGCCACGATGAACGCGATCATCGGCTGAGGCGGACCGCGGCAGATACGACAAAAGCCCCAGCCTTGGCTGGGGCTTTTTCGTCGGCGCGCGGTGCAAGATCAGCGCTGCGGCAGCGCGATCACCAACCCGTCATGACCGATGTCGAGATCGCCTTGCCAGCTTTTGCGCACCGCTTCGTGCCAATCCGTCGGGCCAAAAGCCGTATCATCAGCCGGGACAAGGTGATGCAGCACCAAGCGCCCGACACCGGCTTTGGTCGCGATCAGGCCTGCCTCGGCGGCGGTGCTATGGCTGGCGTTGATATGCCGGCGCAGTTTCTCGCCGCCATTGCTGCGCGCGACCAGCGCATCGACGCCCGCGGGCAACAGCGCCTCATGGACCAGCACATCGGCACCGCGCGCGAAATCGGCAAGAGGGGGAAAGAATCGCGTATCGGCCGAAAATACAACAGATGGACCGGCCTCGAAGCGGAGCGCGAAGCAATCGGTGACAGGCGGGTGTTCCACCCGCAGCGCGCTGATGCGAATCCCGCCCTCATCAAGCACGATGCCCGGCCCGTATTCGATGATCTGCACCAGATCAACGAGCGGTATCCGTCCCTCGTCGCGCACGCGGATATCGCAGTCAAAGGCCAGTGATGCCAAGAATCCATCCCAAAGGGCTTGCGTCCCCGCTGGCCCGTAGATGGTCAGCTGTTCCTTGAGGCCAGTGGTCCATGCCGTATGCACCAGAGCGCCTAATTCAAGCACATGGTCGGAATGCAGATGGGTGATGAAGATCAGCGATAACCGGCGCAGATCAAGACCCGCATTGACCGCAGACCGCGTCACCCCAAGCCCGCAATCCACAATGATGGGTTTGCCTTGCAGCCATAACAAGCTTGCCGTCGGCATCGGCCCGCCGGGGCGCACCGCGGGCCCGCCCTTGGTGCCAAGCAAGATCAGCCGATCGTGTTCCATGCGGACCCTCCAAGTTCAATGAACATGCAACACGCGCTGCTGCGCAGGGCAAGCCAATCTTGCAGGGTATCACGGCTGACGCATGGGGGATTTGGTGGAGCCTAGGGGGATCGAACCCCTGACCTCTTGCATGCCATGCAAGCGCTCTCCCAGCTGAGCTAAGGCCCCATTTTCAAGGGACTTGGTCCCTTCCGAGTGGTCGGCGGTGTAAGCGAGGGCGGTATCGGGTGCAAGGGAAAAATCACTGATTTCCCGGCACGGTTTTACCGCCCTCGGTGGATGTCAGACCGACGCGCGGCGCGCGGCGATATCAGTCGTCGTCGCTGGGGCTGGCGACATCGGCAAGGTCGTCAAGTGCGACCGTATCGCCGTCATCGTCATCGTCCAGCACATCATCATCATCGATTTCGACATCTGCATCATCATCAAGCTCGATGTCATCATCGAGCACCAGATCATCATCCTCTTCGGTGACGACCTCCTTCGCGACCTTTTTGTCGGCTTTGCTGGCGACAAGGCCACGCCCCGGCTTGGCGGCGTCGAGATCGACAACCTCACCGGTGTAGGGGCTGATAATGGGCTTGCGGTTCAGATCGTAGAACCGTTTGCCGGTCGTGGGACAGACGCGTTTGACGCCCCATTCCTCTTTGGGCATGAAACCCCCTTCAAAGAAGTCTTCGGTATCGCTGGATGCGGTCCTCTGCCATAGTAGCGTGATGCTGTAAACCCCGTATGGTAGGCTGCCGCCACCGCTTGCTAAGGACCGCTGATCCGGTGACGACGAAACGCCCCTCGACCCATGTTCTGCCCGGCGATCCGCCGGTCGAAATCGCGCTGAAGAGATCGACGCGGGCGACGCGGTTCAGCTTGCGCGTTTCGCGTGCCGATGGCCGCGTCAGCCTGTCTTTGCCGATATGGGCCCCGGAGGGTGAGGCCTTGGCCTTCTTGCGCGACCGCGAGGCATGGTTGCGGGGGCATCTGGCGAATGCCGCGCCATCTCGGCATGCGAGAATCGGCGCATGGGTGCCGATCTGTGGCACCCCGCGCGAGGTTATCGCGGCGGCCACGCGCGCAACCCGTTTCCGTGATGGCCGCATCGAGGTGCCCGATGGCCCCCGCGCAGGCCCGAGGATTCGTGCATTGCTGGGTGCCTTGGCGCGCGAGCGACTGACAGAGGCGGTTGAACGCCACGCCGCCGCCTTGGGGCGCAAGCCCCAGCGCATCACCTTGCGCGATCCGCGCAGCCGCTGGGGTAGCTGCTCGTCCAAGGGCGATCTGATGTTTTCTTGGCGGCTGATCATGGCGCCGCCCGCCGTGCTCGATTACGTCGCCGCCCATGAGGTGGCGCATCTGGTCGAGATGAACCATTCCGCCGCCTTCTGGCGGGTCTGTGCGCGGCTGAGGCCTGATTACGACGCCCACCGCGCCTGGCTACGCCAGCATGGTGCCTCGCTATTGGCGTGGCGGTTCGAAACCGCGCAGGAGGAGCCGTGATGCAGATGAACCCGCGCCCGACCGAGACCGGGGCAGCGGTGGCCCATGACAGGGTCTATCGCGCGCTGCGTTCGCGCATCATGCATGGCGAGGTGGGACCGGGCCAGGCCATGACGCTGCGCGGTCTGGGGGCGGAATTCGGCGTCTCGATGACGCCCGCGCGCGAGGCGGTCCGCCGGCTGGTCAGCGAAGGGGCGTTGTTTCTGTCAAGCTCGGGGCGGGTGTCCACGCCAGAATTGTCGAACGAGCGGATCGAGGAACTGGCCGCTTTGCGTGCGCTGCTTGAGCCCGAGCTTGCCACCCGCGCCTTGCCACGCGCGCATCCAGCGCTGATCGAGCGGATGGAGGCGATCAACGCCACCATCGGCCAAGCCATCGCCCGGCGCGATGCGGTGGCCTATATCCGGCGCAACCTCGAGTTTCACCGCACGCTCTATCTCCGCGCGCAGGCGCCCGCGATGCTGGCGCTGACGGAAACCGTTTGGCTACAGCTTGGTCCCACCATGCGGGCGCTTTACGGGCGGCTGAACCGGACCGAACTGCCGCAGCATCACCGGCTGATCGTGGCAGCACTCAAGGCGGGTGATGAGCCGGGGCTGCGGCTGGCGGTCAGGGCGGATGTGACGCAAGGGCTGCGGCTCTTGGCGGGGTAGCGCCGGGGGCTCTGCCCCCGGACCCCCGGAGTATTTGGAAAGCAAAGATGGAAAGTGCAGCCGCGCTCAGGCGTGGATCGCGCCATCGCCGCAGGCGAGTGCCGCCTCACGCACCGCTTCGGAATAGGTGGGGTGCGCGTGGCAGGTCATGGCGAGGTCTTGGGCGGATGCGCCGAATTCCATCGCAACGCAGATCTCATGGATCAGGTCGCCTGCCATCGGTCCGATGATATGGGCGCCGAGGATGCGGTCGGTATCCTTGTCGGCGAGGATTTTCACGAAACCCTCGCCCGCGAAATTCGCCTTGGCCCGGCCATTGCCCATGAAGGAGAACTTGCCGACCTTGTAGGCGCGGCCTTGATTTTTCAGGGTTTCTTCGGTTTCGCCGACATTGGCGACCTCGGGGTGGGTATAGATCACGCCGGGGATGACGCCGTAGTTCACATGGCCGTGGCGGCCCGCGACCACCTCGGCCACGGCCATGCCCTCATCCTCGGCTTTGTGGGCGAGCATGGGGCCAGTGATGGCGTCGCCGATGGCGTAGATGCCCTTGATATTGGTGGCGTAATGGCTGTCGGTGGCGATCTGGCCGCGGTCGGTCATGGTCACACCCAGCGCGTCGAGGCCGAGGCCGTCGGTATAGGGTTTGCGGCCCGTGGCGACGAGGACGGTATCGGCGTCGATCGTGTGGGTGCTGTCATCCTTGCGCAGCTTGTAGGTGACGCTGGCGCGGCCCTTGGCGGTCGCGACCGATTGCACGGCGGCGCCGAGCGTGAAGCCAAGCCCTTGTTTTGCAAGGATGCGCTGGAAATTCTTGGCGACCTCGGCATCCATTCCGGGCGTGATGTGGTCGAGGAATTCGATCACCTGCACCTCGGCGCCGAGGCGGGCATAGACCGAGCCAAGCTCGAGGCCGATGACGCCTGCGCCGATCACGATCAGTTTCTTGGGGATCTTGCCAAGCGCCAGCGCGCCTTCGGAGGTCACGACGATTTTTTCGTCGATGGCGATGCCGGGCAGGGTGGAGGGGGTGGAACCTGTTGCGATGATTATGTTTTTCGCCTCATGGATGTCGTCACCCACCTTGACCTTGCCCGCTTCGGGGATGGAGCCCCAGCCCTTGAGCCAGTCGATCTTGTTCTTTTTGAACAGAAATTCGATGCCCTTGGTGTTCTGGCCGATCACGTCATCCTTGTAGGCGAGCATCTGTTTCCAATCGACCGATGGCGCCTTTCCGACCAGCCCCATTTTCGCGAAATTATGTTCCGCTTCATGGAGTTGGTGGGATGCGTGCAGCAGCGCCTTGGAGGGGATGCAGCCGATATTGAGGCAGGTACCGCCCAAGGTCTCGCGTCCTTCGACGACGGCGGTTTTCAGGCCGAGCTGCGCGCAGCGGATGGCGCAGACATAGCCGCCGGGGCCGGAACCGATGATGATGACGTCATAGCTGGACATGGTGTCCTCCTGTCGAAGTTCAGGCGATTTGGCCTGTCGGTATTGCGTCGTTTTCCCGTAGTGTTTGCGTAGCTACACCGATCCTTGCGGTGCGCCGGTCATGCGCCGCCGCCAAAGAGCGCTGCAAGTAGCATCACGAGAGTGGCCAGAAAGCCCACGGCCCAGATCAGGCTGCGCCATGGCACCAGCCCTTGGGCATAGGCGGGGATGAACAGGACGCGCGAGATCAAATAGGCATGCGCGCAGACCTCGGTCAGCGCGCTTGAGCGGCCCGAGAGGGTGACGACCACGACCGCGATGCCAAAGAGGATCAGCCCCTCGAAATGGTTGTTCATCGCACGTTGCAGGCGACCCGCCATACCCGTCAATTCGATTTTCTGGTCGCGCGGCCCCATGGCAGCCTTGGCCCCGGCCTGCGCATTGCCCGCGACGGAATAAAGCCCGATCTGCACATATTGCAGGAGGGCGGCGAGGGCGAGGATGTAAAGCTCGGTGGTCATGGGGGGCTCTCGGGGTTGCCGGGCTGAAGCCCGGCCTATGGTGCGGGAAGGTCGGTAGGCCGGGCTTCAGCCCGGCCTGTGGCGATCACAGATCCATCAACAACCGGCGGGGATCTTCCAGCGCCTCTTTCACCCGGACGAGGAAGGTCACGGCACCTTTGCCGTCGACGATCCGGTGATCGTAGCTGAGTGCGAGATACATCATCGGGCGGATCACCACCTGACCGTTGATCGCCATCGGGCGATCTTGGATCTTGTGCATGCCCAAGATGCCCGATTGCGGCGGGTTCAGGATGGGCGAGGACATGAGCGAGCCATAGACGCCACCATTCGAGATGGTGAAGGTGCCGCCCTGCATCTCGGCCATCGAGAGCTTGCCGTCACGTGCGCGGCGGCCTTTCTCGGCGATGGCCTTTTCGATCTCGGCGAAGGACATGGCATCGGCATCACGGATCACCGGCACGACAAGGCCGGTGGGGGTGCCGGCGGCCACGCCCATATGCACGAAGTTCTTGTAGACGATGTCGGTGCCGTCGATCTCGGCGTTCACTTCGGGCACTTCGCGCAGCGCGTGGATGCAGGCCTTGGTGAAGAAGGACATGAAGCCAAGCCGCACACCGTGCTTTTTCTCGAAGTCGTCCTTGTAGGTGTTGCGCAGTGCCATGACCTCGGTCATGTCGACCTCGTTATAGGTGGTCAGCATCGCGGCGGTATTCTGCGCGTCCTTGAGGCGGCGCGCGATGGTCTGGCGCAGGCGGGTCATTTTCACCCGCTCTTCGCGCGCTGCATCCTCGGCCGGGGAGGGGGCGCGCGGCGCGCTGGCCATCGGTGCGGGTGCTGCGGCTTGCGGGGCAGAGGCGGCCTTCATCACATCTTCCTTCATGATCCGACCATCGCGGCCGGTGCCTGTGATCTGAGCGGCGTCGATGCCTTTTTCAGCCATCATCTTTTGGGCCGAGGGGGCATGGGCAATATCTTTGCCCGCGCTGGTGGCGGCGGGGGCAGGTGCGGGTGCGGCGGCAGGGGCAGATGCCGCGGTCGCGACAGCGCCGCCGATCACGGCAAGCTTGCCCGCGGCCTGCACCGTGGTGCCTTCGGCGGCGATGATCTCGCTCAAGACACCGGCTGCGGGGCTTGGCACTTCGACCGAGACCTTGTCGGTTTCAAGCTCGCAGAGCATTTCATCTTGCGCGACGGTGTCGCCGACTTTCTTGAACCAAGTGGCAACCGTTGCCTCGGTCACGCTTTCGCCAAGCGTGGGGACCATGACGTCGACAGCGGCGCTGGCGGCGGCTTTGGCCGGGGCGGCAGAGGGGGCCGCAACGGCGGCGGCTGCACCTTCGCCCAGCGTGGCCAGAAGGGCGTTGACGCCCACGGTTTCACCCTCGGCCGCGACGATGGCGCCGAGGATGCCTGCGGCGGGGCTTGGCACCTCGACCGTGACCTTGTCGGTTTCCAACTCGCACAGCATTTCGTCGACTGCGACGGCCTCTCCGGGCTTTTTGAACCATGTGGCCACGGTGGCTTCGGTGACGCTTTCGCCCAAGGTGGGCACGCGAACTTCGATCGTCATGGTCTTTACCCTTCGATGGTCAGCGCGTCGTTCACGAGCGCGGTCTGTTGGGATTTATGCATGCTTGCCAGACCCGTGGCGGGTGAGGCGGAAGCCGCGCGGCCCACATAGCGTGGGCGGGTGTGCTTGGCGCCGATCCGTGTCAGCACCCATTCGATATTGGGTTCGACAAAGGACCAGGCGCCCTGGTTCTTGGGCTCTTCCTGGCACCAGATGATCTCGGCGCCCTTGAAGCGCTCAAGCTCTTTCATCAGCGAATGTGCCGGGAACGGATAGAATTGTTCCAGACGCAGCAGGTAGATGTCGGTCAGCCCGCGTGCATCGCGTTCTTCGAGAAGATCGTAATAGACCTTGCCCGAGCAGATCACGACGCGGCGGATCTTGCCATCCTTGGCCAGCACTGTGTCGGAATGGCCCTTTTCGGCGTCATCCCACAAGACGCGGTGGAAGGAGGAGCCGGTTGTGAAATCGGCCGCATCCGAAATCGCCAGCTTGTGGCGCAGAAGCGATTTGGGCGTCATCAGCACCAAGGGCTTGCGGAAACTGCGATGCAGTTGGCGGCGCAGGATGTGGAAATAGTTGGCGGGCGTGGTGCAGTTGGCGACGATCCAGTTATCTTCGGCGGACATCTGCAAGAAACGTTCGAGGCGCGCGCTGGAATGCTCGGGGCCCTGACCCTCGAAGCCGTGGGGGAGCAGCATGACGAGGCCCGACATGCGGAGCCATTTGCGTTCGCCAGACGAGATGAACTGGTCGAACATGATCTGCGCGCCATTGGCGAAATCGCCGAACTGCGCCTCCCACAGGGTCAGGGCGTTGGGTTCGGCAAGGCTGTAGCCGTATTCGAAGCCCAAGACCGCATATTCGGAGAGCGCGCTGTCGATCACCTCGAATTTCGCCTGCCCCTCGCGGACATTGTTGAGGGGGTAGTAGCGGTCTTCGCTGTTTTGATCGATCAGGCCAGAATGGCGCTGGGAGAATGTGCCGCGCGTGCTGTCCTGACCGGCAAGGCGGACGGGGTAGCCCTCGGTCAGGAGCGAGCCGAAGGCCAGCGCCTCGGCGGTGGCCCAATCAAAGCCGGTGCCGGTGGTCAGCATCTCTTGCTTGGCTTCCAGCCGGCGCGTGACGGTCTTGTGCAGGCTGACACCATCGGGTGCGACGCTGAGCGCGCGGCCCACCTCGGCCAGTGTTTCGGGCTTGATCGCGGTATCGCCGCGCTGATAGTCGGCGCCTTCGCGGTTCAGGTGCGACCAGCGGCCATCGAGCCAGTCGGCCTTGTTGGGTTTGTATTCCTTGCCGGCCTCGAACTCGGTGTTCAGGCGGGCTTGGAAGGCGGCCTTGGCATCCTCGATCTCGCCTTCGGGGATCAGGCCATCCTTGACCAGGCGCTCGGTATAAAGCTGCAGCGTGGTCTTATGGGTCTTGATGCGCTGATACATCACCGGGTTGGTGAACATCGGCTCATCGCCTTCGTTATGACCGAAGCGGCGGTAGCAGAAGATGTCGAGCACGACATCGCGGCCGAATTTCTGGCGGAACTCGGTCGCGACGCGAGCGGCGTGGACCACGGCCTCGGGGTCGTCGCCATTGACGTGGAAGATCGGCGCCTCGACCATCAAGGCGATATCGGTCGGGTAGGGCGAGGAGCGGCTGAAATGCGGCGCGGTGGTGAAGCCGATCTGGTTGTTGACCACGATATGCATCGTGCCGCCGGTGCGGTGGCCGCGGATGCCGGAAAGCTGGAAACCTTCGGCCACGATGCCTTGGCCCGCAAAGGCCGCGTCGCCGTGCAGCAAGATCGCCATGACCGAGCGGCGGTCGCTATCACCAAGCTGGTCTTGCTTGGCGCGGACTTTGCCCAAGACCACGGGGTTCACTGCCTCGAGATGCGAGGGGTTGGCGGTCAGCGACAGGTGGACGGTGTTGCCGTCGAATTCGCGGTCGCTTGATGCGCCGAGGTGGTATTTCACATCGCCCGAACCATCGACATCTTCGGGCTTGAAGCTGCCGCCCTGAAACTCGTTGAAGATCGCGCGGTAGGGCTTGCCCATCACATTGGCCAGAACCGACAGGCGGCCGCGGTGCGGCATGCCGATGACGATCTCTTTCAGACCCAGCGCGCCGCCGCGCTTGATGATCTGTTCCATCGCGGGGATCAGCGCTTCGCCGCCATCAAGGCCGAAGCGCTTGGTGCCCATGTATTTGACATGGAGGAACTTTTCGAAGCCCTCAGCCTCGACCAGCTTGTTCAGGATCGCCTTGCGTCCCTCGCGGGTAAAGGCGATTTCCTTGCCGTAGCCCTCGATCCGTTCTTTCAGCCAAGCGGCCTGTTCGGGGTCGGAGATGTGCATGTATTGCAGCGCGAAGGTGCCGCAATAGGTGCGCTTCACGATCTCGAGGATCTGGCGCATCGAGGCCATTTGCAGGCCCAGCACATTGTCGATGAAGATCGGGCGATCCATGTCGGCCTCGGTGAAGCCGTAGGATTTCGGATCAAGCTCGGGGTGCGGCGTGGTTTCGCGCATGCCCAACGGGTCGAGATCGGCCACCAGATGGCCACGGATGCGGTAGGCGCGGATGATCATCAGCGCGCGGATCGAGTCGAGCACCGCGCGCTGGATCTGCGCATCGGTGAGTTCTACGCCCTTGGCCTCGGCCTTGGCTTTGATCTTGTCGCCCGCGCCCTTGGCCTCGGCGGCGACAGGCCATTCGCCGGTCAGCGCGGCGGTCAGATCGTCGGATGGGGTGGGTGGCCAATCGCGGCGCGCCCAAGAGGGGCCTTGCGCCTCGGCGCGGGCATCGGCGGGGGTGTCGCCAAGGGCCACGAAAAAGGCGCGCCATGCCTCGTCGACCGCGCCCGGATCTTGGGCGTATTGCGCGTAAAGCTGTTCGAGATAGGCCGCGTTATGCCCCTGCATGAAGGAGGAGGCGTGGAACTGGTCGTTCGAGCTTTGGT
>NZ_CBFIIK010000063.1:0-14730 GCF_965662675.1 Roseicyclus sp.
CCGTCTACTCGATGATCATCAGCGGAGCGCCGTATTCGACGGGCGCGCCATCCTCGACGAGAATACGCTTCACAACACCTGCGCGCGGCGCCGGGATCTGGTTCATGGTCTTCATCGCCTCGACGATGAGCAAGGTCTGCCCGGCAGCGACCCGGTCGCCTACTGCGACGAAGGCTTTGGAATCAGGCTCAGGTGACAGATAGATCGTGCCGACCATCGGCGAGGTCACGGCACCGGGCGCTTGTGCGGGATCTTCGATCGCGGTGGGCGCGACGGCCGCCGGGCTGGGTGCTGCGGTGCTGACGGGCTGGGGGGCATGCACAACTGCGGGTGCTGGGGCTGCCATCACTGTTGACTGACGCGCGACGCGGACATTGAGCCAATTATGCTCGCCATATTCGCGCTTCACCTCGACTTCGCTCAGCTCGTTCTTGCGCAAAAGCTCGGCCAAAGCCTCGATGAAGGCCACGTCACTGGCGCGCGTCGCGTCTGTCTTGTCGCTCATCTTCGTCCTCGCAAACTGGGCCGATCCCGGTTTCGGATCGCGCCTTCCGCCTCGGGCCCTGTTTGATCGGTCCCCTGACCATCGCGCTATAGCGCAGGCTTTGCGCCGGGAAAACCCGTTGCGTAAGCAAAGAGCCGCATGGCGCGCCGGATATTTCACCCAGCCTGCGCCTATTTTTTCGGCAAAGCCGCGCTTGGGTGCAGGAATTCTGCATTTTGAATGGGGTGCAAGAAATTTACCGTTTGATAAAAAAATTATCCCGTGCCAGCGTTGCGTGGTCCGATAGCCATTCGCTCGCAGGGGGATATGCCCGATGACGAACAGCCCTTTCACCCCCGGGATCGTGCCTGCGCGGCTCGATGGGCATGTGTTGCAAGAGAATTTCTCTGATCTGCATGCGCCGCTCGATGCGCATGAGGCGCTGGTGGCAGCCGATCGGTGCTATTTCTGCCATGACGCGCCCTGCATCACCGCCTGTCCCACATCCATCGATATCCCGCTTTTCATTCGCCAGATTTCCACGGGCACACCCGAGGCAGCGGCCAAGACGATTTTTGACCAGAATATTCTGGGCGGCATGTGCGCCCGCGTCTGCCCCACGGAAACGCTGTGCGAACAGGCCTGCGTGCGCGAGGCCGCCGAGGGTAAGCCGGTTGAGATCGGGCGCCTGCAGCGTCACGCCACCGACACGCTGATGGCGCAAGGCGTCCACCCCTATAGCCGCGCGGTCGCCACCGGCAAGCGCGTGGCGGTGGTCGGTGCCGGCCCCGCCGGTCTGGCTTGCGCGCACCGCTTGGCGATGCATGGGCATGATGTCGATCTGTTCGACGCACGGCCAAAGGGCGGTGGGCTGAACGAATATGGTATCGCGACCTACAAAGCGACCGATGGCTTTGCCGGGGCGGAACTGGAATGGTTGATGCAGATCGGCGGCATCACACTGCACAAGGGGCGGGCGCTTGGACGCGATCTGTCGCTCGATGCACTTTGCGCCGAATATGATGCGGTCTTTCTCGGCATGGGGCTTGGTGGCGTGAACGCGCTGCGCGCGGCGGGTGAGGATCGGGATGGTGTTCTGGATGCGGTGGATTTCATCGCCGATCTGCGCCAAGCCGATGATCTGGCCAACCTTCCCGTGGGGCGCAACGTGGTGGTGATCGGTGGCGGCATGACCGCCATCGACGCGGCCGTGCAATCCAAGCTTCTGGGGGCCGAGAACGTGACCGTGCTTTACCGTCGTGCGCGCGCGGCGATGCCCGCCAGCCGCTATGAGCAGGATCTGGCGGCCTCCAAGGGGGTGCGCTTCATCTTCAACGCGATGCCTGTCGCGATCTTGGGCAACGGCGTGGTGACGGGCGTTCGGGTGGAATACACGCGGGCCGAGGGGCGCAGCCTTGTCGGCACAGGAGAGACCTTCGACATTCCCGCCGATCAGCTGCTCAAGGCCATTGGTCAGACGCTTACGGGCGCACCCGATGCGCTCGCCCTTGAAGGTGGCAAGATCGCTGTCAGCGGTGCTGGGCGGACCTCTGCCTCCGGTGTCTGGGCGGGTGGCGATTGCGCGGCGGGGGGCGAAGACCTGACCGTGACGGCGGTAGCCCAAGGGCGCGACGCCGCCGAAGACATCCACGCGAGCCTGATGGGCTGAACAGACAGGGAGACCGGGACCATGGCAGATCTTTCCAGCGACTTCCTCGGCATCAAATCGCCCAACCCGTTCTGGCTGGCCTCTGCGCCGCCGACCGACAAGGCCTATAACGTCGTGCGCGCCTTCGAGGCGGGCTGGGGCGGCGTGGTCTGGAAGACGCTGGGCGAGGCGGGGCCGCCCATCGTCAATGTCAACGGCCCGCGCTACGGCGCGATCTGGGGCGCGGACCGGCGTCTTTTGGGGCTGAACAACATCGAATTGATCACCGACCGCCCGCTGGAGGTGAACCTGCGCGAGATCAAGGAGGTCAAGCGCGACTGGCCCGATCGCGCCATGGTCGTCTCGCTCATGGTGCCATGCGAGGAAGAGGCGTGGAAGGCGATCCTGCCCTTGGTCGAGGAAACCGGCGCCGATGGCATCGAACTCAATTTCGGCTGTCCGCATGGCATGAGCGAGCGCGGCATGGGTGCCGCCGTGGGCCAGGTGCCCGAATACATCGAAATGGTCGCGCGCTGGTGCAAGCAAAACACCCGCATGCCCGTGATCGTGAAGCTGACGCCCAATATCACCGATATCCGTTACCCGGCGCGTGCGGCCAAAAGGGGCGGGGCCGATGCGGTCAGCCTGATCAACACGATTTCCTCGATCATCGGTGTCGACCTCGATTCTTTCAGCCCGCAGCCTTCGATCGACGGCAAAGGCAGCCATGGCGGCTATTGCGGCCCGGCGGTCAAGCCCATCGCGCTGAACATGGTGGCCGAGATCGCGCGCGATGCCGAGACACGCGGGATGCCCATATCGGGCATCGGGGGTGTCACCACATGGCGCGACGCGGCCGAGTTTCTGGCGCTCGGTGCGGGCAATGTGCAGGTCTGCACGGCGGCCATGACATATGGTTTCAAGATCGTGCAGGAGATGATCTCGGGTCTGTCGCAATATCTCGACAGCCACGAGATGGCGCTTTCCGATCTGATCGGACGCGCGGTGCCCAATGTCACGGATTGGCAGTATCTCAACCTCAACTACGTCACTAAGGCGCGGATCGATCAGGATGCGTGCATCAAATGCGGGCGCTGCTATGCCGCTTGCGAGGATACCAGCCATCAGGCGATTTCCATGTCGCCCGAGCGCGTGTTCGAGGTGATGGATGACGAATGTGTCGCCTGCAACCTTTGCGTCAATGTTTGCCCGGTGGATGATTGCATCACGATGGAGCGGATGGAGGCCGGAGCGGTCGATCCGCGTACTGGCGTGAACGTGTCCGATGATTATGCCAACTGGACGACCCATCCCAACAACCCCGCCGCGCGCCCGGCGGCCGAATAACGGGCTTGTCCACGATCACGGATGACGCGGGTGAGGGGGGCTGTCTGCCCCCCTCACGCTCCCCCCGAGAGTATTTTCGAAGCAAAGATGATCAGGGCGCCAGCAGCCGAGCGAAGAGCGTGTCGAGAAAGCCTTCGGCCTCGGCCAAAGGGTCCCGATCTGCGCCGAGCACGGCGCGGATCTGCACATCGAAATCGGCGTAATGTTGCGTCAGCGCCCAGATCGAGAAGATCAGGTGATGCGGGTCGACATCGGCGATGCGTCCGGATTTGGACCATCCCGCGATGATGGTTGATTTTTCGTCGACAAGGGCCTTGAGGTCGGTGGCAAGCGCGGCTTGCATGCGCGGCGCGCCTTGGACGATCTCATTGGCGAAAAGGCGTGATTGGCGCGGGTAGTCGCGGCTGAGTTCGAGCTTGCGGCGCACATAGGCGCGTAGTTCCGCGACAGGGTCGCCATCGGCATCGAGATCGCGCAGCGGATCGAGCCAGGTATCCATCAGCTGGCTCAACAGCGTGACATGGATCGCTTCCTTGGAAGGGAAGTAGTAGAGCAGGTTCGGCTTGGACAGCCCGGCCTCGGTCGCGATCATGTCGAGGGTCGCGCCGCGAAAGCCATGCTGCGAAAAGACCTCGAGCGCGGCGTCGAGGATGGTTTCGCGGTTCTTTTGTTGAATGCGCGTGCGCGGATGCTGCAATCCCATGGTGCTATCTGACCTTGCAAGCCAGCGTGGCACAAGTGCTGTTTCGCGATCTGCCGCGCATCTGGGCCGCGATGCGCAATCATGCATCATTTACCTTGTCTTTATGCGCGGGCTGGCTGAGAATTTCGCCTTGGGATGTTGACTGGCACAGCGCCTCTGCTAGCGTCTGATTGACCATTTGGTCAAAAACAATCCAGCGGTTCGGCGGCGCGCGCCCGGACCGGCAAAAAGGGAATGCCGCCATGGCGCTTGACCGTTCCAACCCCGTTCCGAATGACCTGTCCGCATTTTGGATGCCCTTCACCGCGAACCGCCAGTTCAAGAAGGCGCCGCGCATGTTGGTGGGTGCTGACCGGATGCATTACCGCACCGCTGATGGGCGCGAGGTGCTGGACGGTGTGGCGGGGCTGTGGTGCTGCAATGCGGGTCATAATCGGCCCAAGATCGTCGAGGCGATCCGCCAACAGGCGGGTGAGTTGGATTATGCGCCCGCCTTCCAGATGGGCCACCCCAAGGCGTTCGAGCTGGCCAACCGCCTGCGCGACATGGCGCCAAGTGCGATGGAGCATGTGTTTTTCACCAATTCCGGGTCCGAGGCGGTCGAGACTGCTCTCAAGATCGCCATCGCCTATCAGCGCGCCATCGGTCAGGGCACGCGCACGCGTCTGATCGGGCGCGAGCGCGGCTATCATGGGGTGAATTTCGGCGGGATTTCCGTGGGCGGCATCGTCAACAACCGCAAGTTCTTCGGCACGCTTTTGAACGGTGTCGACCATCTGCCGCATACTCACCAGCTTGCCAAGAATGCCTATAGCCGGGGCCAGCCCGAGCATGGGGCCGATCTTGCCGATGAGTTGGAGCGGATTGTTGCGCTGCATGGCCCCGAAACCGTGGCCGCCGTGATCGTGGAGCCGGTGGCGGGCTCGACCGGCGTACTGATCCCGCCAAAGGGCTATCTGCAACGCCTGCGCGAATTGACGCGCAAGCATGGCATCTTGCTGATCTTCGACGAGGTGATCACAGGTTTCGGCCGCCTTGGCGCGCCCTTTGCCGCCGATTATTTCGACGTCATGCCCGACATGATCACCTGCGCCAAGGGGCTGACCAATGGCGTGATCCCGATGGGGGCGGTTCTGGCCACCAAGGAGATCCATGACGCCTTCATGAACGGCCCCGAGCATGTGATCGAGCTGTTCCACGGCTACACCTATTCGGGCAACCCCATCGCCTCGGCGGCGGGTCTTGCCACGCTTGAGACATACCGCGAAGAGGGGCTTTTCGAGCGCGCCGCCGAGATCGCGCCCTATTGGGAGGATGCGGTCCATAGCCTGAAGGGGCTGCCGCATGTGATCGATATCCGCAACCTTGGCCTGATCGCCGGGGTGGAGTTGGAGCCCATCGCGGGCGAGCCGACCAAGCGGGCCTTCTCGGCCTTTCTCGATGCTTATGAGAACAATGTGATGATCCGCACCACGGGCGACATCATCGCCATGTCGCCACCCCTGATCATCGAGAAAAGTCATATCGACACGCTGATCGGAACGGTGGCGGACGTTCTTAAACGTTTGCATTAATTTCGACGCGCAAGCCGATGCTATAAAAGGAACATTCTATGGCCGCGCCCGGCGAGAATATGAAGATCAATGGCGAGCGGCTATGGGATGCCCTCATGGAAATGGCCAAGATCGGCCCCGGTGTGGCGGGTGGCAACAACCGCCAAACGCTGACCGACGAGGATGCACAGGGCCGCGCGCTGTTCCAAAGCTGGTGTCAGGCCGCGGGCATGCGCATGGGCGTGGACCAGATGGGCAACATGTTCGCCCGGCGCGAAGGCACCGACCCCGATGCGCTGCCGGTTTATGTCGGAAGCCATCTCGATACCCAGCCCACTGGCGGCAAATATGACGGGGTCTTGGGCGTCTTGGGCGGGCTTGAGGTGATCCGCACGCTCAACGATCTGGGGATCAAGACGCGCCATCCCATCGTCGTCGTGAACTGGACCAACGAGGAAGGCACGCGCTTTGCGCCTGCGATGCTCGCTTCGGGCGTTTTCGCGGGGCGACACACGCAGGATTGGGCTTATGACCGCATCGATGCGCAGGGCAAGCGCTTCGGCGATGAGTTGGCGCGGATCGGCTGGAAAGGCAGCGAACCGGTCGGCAACCGGCCGATGAAAGCGTTTTTCGAGTTGCACATTGAACAGGGCCCGATCCTCGAGGCCGAAGGGGTCGAGATCGGCGTCGTCACCCATGGTCAGGGGTTGCGCTGGATCGAATGCACCATCACCGGGGTCGAAAGCCACACAGGCTCCACGCCCATGGCGATGCGCCGCAATGCGGGGCGGGGTTTGGCGCTGGTCACCGAGTTGGTGCATCAGATCGCGATGGCGCAGCAACCGGGCGCAGTGGGCGCGATCGGGCATGTCGATGTCTACCCGAACTCGCGCAACATCATTCCCGGCAAGGTGGTCTGCACCGTCGATTTCCGCAGCCATATCCTCGACAAGCTGAACGCGATGGTCGAAGAATTGATGGACCGCGCGCCTGCGATCTGCGCCGATATCGGGGTGGAGTTTTCTGCCCAGATCGTCGGTCAGTTCGATCCGCCGGCCTTTGACAGCGATTGCGTGGGAGCGATCCGCGATGCAGCTGTACGGCTAGGGCATAGCCATATGGATATCGTCTCGGGCGCTGGCCATGATGCGTGCTGGATCAACGATGTGGCCCCGACTGCGATGGTGATGTGTCCTTGCGTCGGTGGGCTGAGCCATAATGAGGCCGAAGAGATCAGCCCCGCATGGGCGGCGGCCGGGACGAATGTATTGTTTCACGCTGTAGTAGCGACCGCGGAGATTGTTGAATGAGATTTGTTTTCGGTATGGCGCTTGCGACGGTTTTCGGCCTTTCGGCCTGTGTCTCGACGACACCCGAGGGGGAAACCGAACAAGTCAGCGAACAGGTCCGTGCCTTGGCGGCACCGGGCCAAGATCTGACGCAAGTCCGCCTCGAGAGCGATGGCTGCTACTGGTACCGCTACGACGGGCCGGTGGAGACGACATTCTTGCCACTTCTGACGCGCGATGACCGCATGATCTGTGTGCGCGCGCCTGCGAGCTGATCGAAACACAACCGGGGGAAGACGCGATGAGCACAGTGATCAAGGGCGGAACGATCGTGACGGCCGATTTGAGCTATGCGGCCGATCTACGGATCACGGCAGGCAAGATCACCGAAATCGGCCCCGATCTCAAGGGCGACACGGTGCTGGATGCCGCGGGCTGCTACGTCATGCCCGGCGGCATCGACCCGCATACCCATCTGGAAATGCCGTTCATGGGCACCTATTCCGCTGATGATTTCGAGAGCGGCACGCGTGCGGCGCTTTCGGGCGGCACCACGATGGTGATCGATTTCGCCCTGCCCAGCCCCGGCCAAGGCCTGCTCGATGCGCTCAAGATGTGGGACAACAAGGCGGGGCGGGCCAATTGCGACTATTCTTACCATATGGCGGTCACATGGTGGGGCGAACAGGTCTTTGACGAGATGAAGGCGGTGATCAACGATCGCGGGATCAACACCTTCAAGCATTTCATGGCCTACAAGGGCGCGCTCATGGTCAATGACGATGAGCTGTTCGCCTCGTTCAACCGCTTGGCCGAGTTGGGCGGCATCGCCATGGTCCATGCCGAGAATGGCGATGTGGTGGCCGAACTGACTGCCAAGCTATTGGCCGAGGGCAATACCGGCCCCGAAGCGCATGCATATTCGCGCCCCGCGCAGGTCGAGGGTGAGGCCACGAACCGCGCCATCATGATCGCCGATATGGCGGGCGTGCCGCTTTACGTCGTCCATGTCTCGTCCGAGGATGCACATGAGGCGATCCGGCGGGCGCGGTCGCTTGGCAAGCGGGTCTGGGGCGAGCCGTTGATCCAGCATTTGACGCTGGATGAAAGCGAGTATTTCCACCCCGATTGGGACCATGCCGCGCGCCGCGTGATGAGCCCACCCTTCCGCAACAAAAAGCATCAAGACAGCCTCTGGGCGGGCCTGATGAGCGGGTCGCTATCGGTCGTGGCGACGGATCATTGTGCTTTCACCACCGAGCAAAAGCGCTACGGCGTTGGCGATTTCTCGAAAATCCCCAATGGCACCGGCGGGCTTGAGGACCGGATGCCGATGCTGTGGACGCATGGGGTGGCGACAGGGCGGCTGACGCCCAATGAATTCGTCGCGATCACCTCGACCAATATCGCGAAGATCTTGAATTGCTATCCGAAAAAGGGCGCGATCCTCGTTGGCGCGGATGCCGATATCGTGGTCTGGGATCCGACCAAGGAAAAGACCATCGCCGCCAAGACGCAGCAATCGGCGATCGATTACAACGTCTTCGAAGGGCACAAGGTCAAGGGCCTGCCGCGTTTCACGCTGACGCGCGGGCATGTGGCAGTCCATGATGGCGAGATCCGCACCCAAGAGGGCCATGGCCAGTTCGTGAAGCGGCCCGGCAACGGCACGGTCAACCGCGCGCTGTCGACATGGAAAGAGTTGACGGCCCCGCGCCCTGTCGAGCGCTCGGGCATCCCGGTGACAGGCGTGTGATGGCGCAAGCAGCCCGGCAAGCCGATATGGACCCCGCCCCACAACTGCCTGTGATCGCGGCGAAAAACCTCGATCTTGTCTTCGAGGCCGCCGATGGTCCGGTGCAGGCCTTGCGCGATGTGACCCTGTCCATCGGCAAGGGCGAGTTCGTCAGCTTCATCGGCCCCTCGGGCTGTGGCAAGACCACGCTCCTGCGCGTCATCGCGGCGTTGGAGCAGCCGACGGGCGGTACCATCACCGTCAACGGCATGACGCCTGACGCGGCGCGGATGCAGCGTGCCTATGGCTATGTCTTTCAGGCCGCTGGCCTTTACCCGTGGCGGACGATCGAAAAGAATATCAAGCTGCCCTTGGAAATCATGGGCTTTGACCGCGCCGAACAAGACAGGCGCGTGCGCGACGTGCTGGCCTTGGTCGATCTGGCGGGGTTCGGAAAGAAATTCCCGTGGCAGTTATCGGGGGGCATGCAGCAGCGCGCCTCCATCGCGCGCGCGCTGGCCTATGATGCCGATATCTTGCTGATGGATGAACCCTTCGGCGCGCTGGACGAGATCGTGCGCGACCATCTGAACGAACAGCTTTTGACGCTTTGGGCGCGGACCGAAAAGACCATCGGCTTCGTCACCCATTCCATCCCCGAGGCGGTCTACCTCTCGACCAAGATCGTCGTGATGTCGCCCCGGCCGGGCCGGATCACCGATATCATCGAAAGCGATCTGCCACGCGAGCGGCCGCTCGATATCCGCGACACGCCCGCGTTTCTGGCCATCGCCCATCGCGTCCGCGAGGGCCTGCGCGCGGGGCATGCCTATGAGGACTAGCGCCATCCGGCGGGCGACGCGGATCGCGGTCGTGGGTGGGCTCGGTCTCGGGGCGGCCGTCTGTGCGCTGATCGCGGTCGCGGCGCGCGCGGACTTCGTGTTTCGCGGATGTGACGATATCCCCCGCGCGGAATGGGAGGCGACAGTGAATTGCCTTGATGGCTGGTTCGCGCAGGTTGTGATGTCCGGGCTGGCACTCGGCATTTTAGCGGCCTCGGCGCTGGTCTGGCAGCGGGGTCGCTCAGCATGAGCATGGCGGCTCCCATCGACAACGCCCCTTGCGCCTTGTGCGCGGCCCTGCGCCGGATCGTTGGCGGCGCGCTGCCCGTTCTTGCCATCGTCGCCGTGATCGTCGCGATCTGGTATCTGGCGGCCATCGGCATGAACCGGGCCTGGACCTTGGATCAGGCGCAGCGCACGGGCGCGGCGCTGTCGCAGGTCGAAGTGATCGCCGAGACGATGGGCCAAGAGCGCCCCGTTCTGCCCGCGCCCCATCAGGTCGCGGCCGAGATCTGGAACACGACCATCGGCGAGCCGCTGATGCGCGAGCGGCGCGGCCAGATGCAGGGCAATCCGCGCAACCTGATATTTCATGCCTATCACACGCTCTGGCCCACGCTGTTGGGCTTCGCCATCGGTGGCTTTCTGGGCGTCTTGCTGGCGGTTGGGATCGTGCATAGCCGCGCGATGGACCTCAGCGTCATGCCTTGGGCCATCGCAAGCCAAACCATCCCGATCCTTGCCGTGGCGCCGATCATCGTGGTGGTGGTCTCGAACCTGCCCGCGCTGAACGCTGCGGTCGATCAGGGCTGGATCAGCGATGACACCAAGCTCTTGGTGCCCAAGGCGCTCATCTCCTCCTATCTCAGCTTTTTTCCGGTCGTCGTCGGCATGGTGGCGGGGCTGCGCAGCCCGCAGGCCAGCGATCTTGATCTGATGCGCACCTATTCGGCGAGCCGCCCCCAGACATTTTGGAAACTGCGCCTGCCCGCTGCGGTGCCGTTTCTGTTCACCTCGCTCAAGGTCTCGATTGCGGCGGCGCTGGTGGGCACGATCGTGGCCGAACTGCCCACCGGCGCGCGTTTCGGCCTTGGGGCAAGGTTGCTGACGGGCAGCTATTACGGCCAGACGATCCAGATCTGGTCGGCGCTGTTCATGGCGGCGATCTGCGCGGCGGCTTTGGTGATGATCTTGGGTGCGCTGGAACGGGTGGTTCTCAAACGCATGGGGGCAGGGGCATGAGGGCGGTCGTTCTTGCGCCTTGGGGCTTGCCCGCGCTGGGCGTGGCGCTGATTGCTTGGGCCGCACTCAACGACACGCGTCTTGCGCTGATCTTGGCCGTTTGGTTCGGAGCTTGGGCGCTCAACGCCTATGTGTCGACGCGCGCGCGCAGCCGTGGCGCGCGGCTGATTGTGCCGCTGATCTTTGGTGTGACGCTTCTCGCGCTATGGGAAATGGCGGTCCAGCTCTACGATATTTCCTTTGTCATCTTGCCCGCACCCTCGGCGATCTGGGCGCGGATGATCACGGAAACCGACGTGCTGTGGGCCGATTTCCAGCAAACCATCCTCAAGGGCGCGCTGGCGGGCTATGCGATGGGCTGTGGTGCAGCCTTTTTGACCGCGCTGGCGGTGGACCGCTCGCCGTTTTTGCAGCGCGGGCTGTTGCCCGTCGGCAATTTCATCGCCGCACTGCCTATCGTCGGCACGGCCCCCATTTTCGTCATGTGGTTCGGTTTCGGCTGGCAGTCGAAATCAGCCGTCGTGGTGGCGATGGTGTTTTTCCCGATGCTGGTCAATTGCGTCCAAGGGCTCAAGGCGTCCGAGGCCATGCAGCGCGATTTGATGCGCACCTATGCGGCCAGCTACGGCCAGACGCTGCGCAAGCTGCGCTTGCTCACGGCGCTGCCTTTCATCTTCAACGGGTTGAAGATCTGCACGACTCTTGCGCTGATCGGGGCGATTGTCGCTGAATTTTTCGGCTCTCCCACTGTCGGGATGGGATTTCGTATCAAGATCGAGATGGGCCGTCTGGCCATGGATATGGTCTGGGCCGAGATTGCCGTGGCCGCGCTGGCCGGTTCGCTGTTTTACGGAATTGTGGCGTTGATCGAGCGCAAAACAACATTCTGGCACCCGTCGCAAAGACGGGGCTGACACGCCCATCACGATGGGTCCAACCTGGAGGGAAGACAATGAAAAACTTACTGATCCCAACGCTTGCATTGAGCATGGCCGCAGGTGCGGCACAGGCGCAAGACGAGGTGACATTGCAGTTGCAATGGGTGACGCAATCCCAGTTCGCGGGTTACTATGTGGCGCTCGAGAATGGCTATTACGAGGCCGAGGGGCTGGATGTGACGATCTTGCCCGGTGGTCCCGACATCGCACCGCCACAGGTTCTGGCCGGGGGTGCCGCGGATGCCATGCTGAACTGGATGCCTTCGGCCTTGGCTGCGCGCGAGCGGGGGCTGCCGGTGGTCAACATCGCCCAGCCCTTCGTGCGCTCGGGCCTGCAGCTGACCTGTTGGAAAGATAGCGGCATTGCCGAGCCCGCCGATCTGGCCGGCCATACGGTCGCACACTGGTTTTTCGGCAATGAATATCCGTTCATGGGCTGGATGAGCCAGCTGGGTATCCCGATCGATGGGTCGGAAAATGGCGTCACGCTGCTTCAGGCCGGCTTCAACGTCGATCCGCTGTTGCAGCGTCAGGCCGATTGCATCTCGACCATGACCTATAACGAATATTGGCAGATCATCGATGCGGGCGTCAGCCCCGAGGAACTCGTGACCTTCCGCTATTCCGATTACGGCATGGATACGCTCGAGGATGGTATCTACGTGCTGGAGGACAACCTCAACGATCCCGCCTTCTTCGACAAGATGACCCGCTTCGTGCGTGCCTCGATGAAGGGCTGGGAATGGGCGGCAGCCAATCCCGATGACGCGGCGATGATCGTGCTCGATTACGACGAGACCGGCGCGCAGACCGAAACCCATCAAAAGCGGATGATGGGCGAGATCGCGCTTCTGGTGGCCGGCGGCAATGGCACGCTGGACGAGGCATCCTATGCCCGGACGGTGCGCACGCTGCTTGAGGGAGGTGACGCGGTCATCACCGCAGAGCCCAGCGGCGCATGGACCCATGCGGTGACGGACGCCGCCTTGGCCAACTGATCGCCTTGTTTTGAGCTGCGCATCAGCCCCGGGGTAACCCGGGGCTGTTGTCGTCTCATACCTTCTGATCTTGGGGGCGTAGATTGCCAGGATCAGCTTCTTTTCCAGCTTTGCCAAAGCCATTTGGCTTATGGTGAAGTTTTGTAAACTTACCGATAACCCATTCATAAAGGGATGCTTTCCTGTTAAGCTCGGGCAAGCAAAAATCGCAGGTTCTTGATGTCTTCCAGCTCACCCCTTTCGCGGCGGACGCAGTTGACCGGCAATCGCATCCGCGAGCGCCGATTGGTGCTTGGCATCAAACAGGCTGATCTGGCGGAGATGGTGGGCATTTCCGCCTCTTATCTCAATTTGATCGAGCATAACCGCCGCCGTATCGGTGGAAAGCTCTTGGTCGGGCTGGCCCGTGCGCTTGCCGTCGAACCCGCGCAGTTGAGCGAAGGGGCCGATGCGACGCTTTACGACGCGTTGCAATCGGTTGCCCGCGATCAGGCGGGCAATCTTGACGCGCCGCCCGAAACCGACCGGATCGACGAGATGGCGGGCCGTTTTCCCGGTTGGGCCGCGCTGATCGCCGCACAGCAAAAGCGTATCGCCGGGCTCGAGGCGATGGTCGAGGGGTTGCGCGACCGCATCGGGCATGACCCGCTTTTGGCCGAAGCGATGCACGAGGTCGTGTCGAGTGTGGCCGCCATCCGCTCGACCGCCGATATCTTGGTGCGTGAGGCCGATATCGACCCGGTCTGGCGGGGACGGTTTCACCGCAACCTGCATGAAGAGGCCGAGCGGCTATCGACGCGGGCCACAGCCCTGATCCATCATTTCGAGCCTGACGCCGCCGAGGCCGATGCACGTGGTGCCTCGACGCCGACCGAAACTGTCGAGGCCATGTTCGAGGCCGCAGGCCATCATTTCCCCGAGATCGAGGTGCATGGGGCCGCGGCTATTCCGGCGGTGCTGATGCGCGCGGCGGGCATGGGCGATCCGGCCACGCGGGCCTTGGGCGAGCGTTGGCTGATGGCCTATGCGGCGGATGCCGCGCGGCTTCCACTGCCGGTGATGCGCCCCGCCGCGGAAGCCGCGGGGCATGACCCGGCGCTGCTTTTGGGGTTGGGGCAGGGCGATGTCGCCTTGGTCTTGCGCAGGCTTGCCACCTTGCCACGACAAACCGAGGCGACGGCGGGTGCGCCGCCCTTTGGGCTTGCCGTATGCGATGGCTCGGGCGCCTTGATCTTTCGCCGCCGCCTCGCGGCTTTCTCGATCCCGCGCTTCGGGGCGGGCTGCCCCCTTTGGCCGCTCTACCGCGCGCTGGGCCGTCCCGGCCAGCCCGAGATGTCGCTGATCGAAATGCCACAAGGGGCACAGTTTCGTGCATGGGCGATCAGCCAGCCCGCCGCCCCAACCGGCTTTGGCGAGGCCCCGGTGATGCAGGCGGTGATGCTGTTGACGCCGGTCCCGCCCGAGGCACAGGTGACATCGGCGACACATGCGGGCGCTGCCGCGATTGCCGCAGGGCCGGGCTGCCATCTTTGCCCAAGGATGGCTTGCCCCGCGCGCCGTTGAGCTTGCTTGACCAGAACGTATCCGTCTGTATACAGCCGTATAAAAATGAATCCGAATGAGCCGCTCATACCCGTGCGGCCCATGAAAAAGATCCGTCCAAGAATAGCGACGAGGAGCCACGAGATGAGCAGCCCAAGCGCGCCCAGCGTCGATGTTCTGGTGATCGGTGGGGGCAATGTCGCGCTTTGCGCCGCGATCGAAGCGCGCCGCCAAGGCGCTTCGGTCATGGTGGTCGAGGCCGCGCCCAAGGTCTATCGCGGCGGCAACACGCGCCACACCCGCAACCTGCGCTGCGCCCATGACGAGGGCAACGAAATCCTGACCGGCCCATACCCCGAGGACGAGTTCTGGGATGATCTGATGCGCGTCACGGGGGGCGAGACCGACC
>NZ_CBFIIK010000064.1:0-14708 GCF_965662675.1 Roseicyclus sp.
CTGGGCCAGCCAGCAAGATATGGACGACATGATCAGCCTTGCGCTGCGCGTGAACGACTTTTTGTCGGGGCTGATGCTGGGCGTCGGCATCAAGCTGGTGGATTTCAAGATCGAGATCGGCCGGATCTGGGACAATGATTACATGCGGCTGATCATCGCCGATGAGATCAGCCCCGATAGCTGCCGCTTGTGGGACATGGAAACGGGCCAAAAGCTCGACAAGGATGTGTTCCGCCGCGATCTGGGAAATCTGGCCGATGCCTATACCGAGGTGGCGCGCCGTCTGGGTGTGATGCCGCAACGCGAAACCGGCGTGACCAAGCCCACGCTGATCAACTGACGCGCAAGCCGCTGGGTCGGGCGTTGCGTATTTTTGGAAAGATGAAGGGAAGGCGCGCATGAAGGCCACCGTGACCGTGATGTTGAAATCGGGCGTGCTGGACCCGCAGGGCGAAGCGGTGAAAGCGGCCTTGGGAAGCCTTGGCTTTGACGGTGTGGCAGGTGTGCGCCAAGGCAAGGTGATCGAGCTCGATCTGGCCGCAGGTGCGACCGAGGCCGATGTGACGGCGATGTGCGAAAAGCTGCTCGCCAACACGGTGATTGAAAGCTACCGGGTGGAGATGCGTCCGTGAAGGCGGCGGTTCTGGTTTTTCCCGGCTCGAACTGTGACCGCGATCTGGCCGTGGCCTTCCGGGCCGCGGGCTTCGAGACTCAGATGATCTGGCACAAGGATGCGGTCTTGCCCGCCGGCGTGGATATCGTCGGCGTGCCGGGTGGGTTTTCCTATGGCGATTACCTGCGCTGCGGTGCCATTGCCGCGCAGTCGCCGATCATGCGTGCTGTGGCCGCCCATGCGGCGGCGGGCGGCTATGTTTTGGGGATCTGCAACGGCTTTCAGGTCTTGTGCGAGACCCGGATGCTGCCCGGCGCCTTGATGCGCAATGCCGGGCTGAAATTCGTCTGCCGTGCGCAAAAGCTGCGTGTCGAGACGGCTGATAGCCTGTTCACCAGCGGTTATGCCCAAGGGGCCGAGATCACCATTCCGATCGCGCATCATGATGGCAATTACGTCGCCGATCCCGATACGCTGGCTCGGCTGGCGGCAGAGGATCGGGTTGCCTTTCGCTATGTCGGCAACCCCAATGGCGCGGTCGATGATATCGCGGGCGTGCTGAGCGCCAATCGCCGTGTGCTGGGCTTGATGCCCCATCCCGAGCGCGCGATGGAACCGGCCCATGGCGGCGCCGATGGCGCGGTGATGTTCCAAAGCCTCGCCCAAGCATTGGTGGCGGCCTAAGCGCGCGCGCCGCTTGAGCGCGGGGCCGCGGGCCCCTACGATAGTGGCATGATCACCGTCGATCCCCATGGTCCGCAAGACCCGCAGCTGCGCCGGCGCAGCTGGATACTGCGCGCGGTATTGGTGTTGTTCGTGCTGAGCGCGGGCGCGATCATCTGGGTGTCCAATACCTATCTGACCCAGCGGTTCACTGAGACGACCCGCAACCGGGCCGAGCTGCGCTTGGCGATCTATTCGGGCAGCTTGCAATCGGAACTGCAACGCCACTCGGTCGTGCCGCTCTTGCTGTCGCGCGATCCGGTGCTGATCCGCTCGCTCGAGACGGCGAGTTATCTCGAAACCAGCTCGCGGTTGATCTCTTACATCGACGAGATCGGGGCCGCCTCGCTCATGCTGCTCGATCGTGACGGGCGCGTCGTGGCCGCCACCGATCGCGAGCGTTTGGGCCAAGGGCGCAGTAGCGACCCGTTTTTCGTGCAGGCCACGCGGTCCAATGACACGGTCTTTACCTCGAACGAGCCCGAAACGGGGCGGTTCGACTTTACCTTTTCGCGCGCCATGCGCGGCACGGATAACCGGCTGCTGGGGGTGATGGTGGTCGAGGTCGACCTGTCGCGACTGATCGAACGCTGGCGTGGTGCGGCCGAGGCGATCTTCCTGATGAACAGCGAGGGGGCCATCATCTTGGCGACCGAACCGCGTTGGCGCGGCCGCACGGAGGCCGAGGCGCTGAGCCTGCAGCCGGTGCAAACCGCCATCCAGCGCGCGATCCAGGCCACCGGCGATTTCGCATTCGGTGAAACGCGTCCCGGCTTTTTCGATAGTGATGTGATCCGCCTTGAAAGCCGCATCCCGTTTCGCGGGTGGCGTATCGTCAGCTACACGACCTTCACCTCGGTCCGCGAGCGGGTGAACGGTGTCTTGTCGCTTCAAATCATGGGATTCGCCTTGCTCTTGGCGGGGGGCTTCTATGTTTTTGGGCGCCGCGCCCGGATGCAGTCCTTTCGTCTGCAGCGGGAATCGGCGGAGCTTCGCCGGTTGAACGCGCGGCTGCAGCGGGAAATCGCCGAACGCCAGCGCGTCGAGCGGACACTGGAAGAGGCCGAGCAAAGCCTTGCACAAAGCCAAAAACTGGCCGTGCTGGGCGAGATGTCGGCGGCCGTCAGCCATGAGTTGAACCAGCCCTTGGCGGCGATGAAGACCTATCTGGCCGGCGCGCGGCTGCTGTTGCAGCGCAAGCGCGTTGATGAGGCCGCGTCGAGTTTCCAGCGCATTGACGATCTGATCGACCGGATGGGCGCGATCACGCGGCAACTGAAATCCTATGCCAGAAAGGGCGCGGAGGCGATGGAGCCCGTCGATCTGCGCGATGCGCTCAAGGGCGCGCTCACGATGATGGAGCCGCAATTGCGCACCACGCGGGTCGAGATCAGCCAAAGCCTGCCCCGCCGCCCCGTCATGGTCTTGGCCGACCGGCTTCGGCTGGAGCAGGTGATCATCAACCTGTTGCGCAACGCGCTCGACGCGCTGAAGGATGTCGATAAACGCGAGTTGGACCTGTTGATCGCCGAGGGCGAAGAGGCGGTGCTGACCGTGCGCGACAGCGGGAAGGGGATTGACGATCTCGATGCCTTGTTCGAGCCATTCTACACCACCAAGAAACCCGGAGAGGGGGTGGGGCTGGGGCTGGCGATTTCGTCGGGGATCATCACCGATTTCGGCGGGCGGTTGACCGCGCGCAATGGCGAAACAGGCGGCGCGGTGTTCGAGATCCGACTGCGGCCGCTATCTGGCGGCGATACGCAGGCGGCACAGTAAGTGAAAGGGAAGCGCGCATGAAGATCGCGATCGTGGATGATGAACAGGATATGCGCCAGTCGATCAGCCAGTGGTTGGCGCTCTCAGGGTTCGAGACCGAGACTTTCGCATCGGCCGAAGACGCGCTCAAGGTGATCGGCTCGGATTGGCCGGGTGTGGTGGTCAGCGACGTCAAGATGCCGGGCATGGATGGCATGGCCTTTCTCAAGCGGCTGATGGGCGTCGATAGCGGCCTGCCGGTGATCATGATCACCGGCCATGGCGATGTGCCGATGGCGGTCGAGGCGATGCGGATCGGGGCCTATGACTTCCTCGAGAAACCCTTCAACCCCGACCGGATGACGGATCTGGCCAAGCGCGCGGGTCAGCAGCGGCGCCTGACGCTCGACAACCGCGCGCTGCGCCGCGAACTCAGCGATGGCACGGTCTTGATGCGCAAGCTGATCGGTACCAGCGCCGTGATGGAGCGTCTGCGCGAGGATATTCTCGATCTAGGCCAAGCCGATGGCCATGTGCTGATCACCGGCGAGACCGGCACCGGCAAGACGCTGGTGGCGCATGCGCTGCATGCGGTGGGCCCGCGCGCGGGCAAGAGTTTCGTCGCGCTGTCTTGCGCGGCGCATGACGAAGAGACACTGGCCGCGCGCCTCTTCGGCCCGGTGGGCGAGGATCAAGACAAGCCATTGGTCGAACAGGCCCGCGGCGGCACCCTCGTGCTGGAAGATATCGACAGCCTGCCGCAAGCGCTGCAGGCGCGGCTCTTGACGGTGATCAATGAGCAAGGCGTGCCCGCGGAAACGCGAATCGTGGCGATCTGCAATGCGCCCGAGCCCGAACATTGCGAGGCGAGCCTGCGGCCCGACCTTTTCTATCGGCTGGCGGCCATGCGTATCGACCTTCCGCCGCTGCGCCAGCGGGGCGAGGATATCTTGACCCTTTTCACCCGTTTCGGCGAACAATTCGGCGAAGAATACGGCACCGAGGCACCGCAGGTCACAGCCCAAGAGGCCGCCCAGCTTTTGCAAGCGCCTTGGCCCGGCAATGTGCGTCAGCTGATCAATATCGCCGAACGCGCCATCTTGCAGCAGCGGCGCGGCTCGGGCTCGATCGCGTCGCTCCTGATGGCCGACAATGCCGAGATCGCGCCGCAAGCCATCGGCGAGGGCAAGCCCCTCAAGGAATATGTCGAGGCTTTCGAGCGGATGTTGATCGACAACACCATGCGCCGCCATCGCGGTGCGATCGGCAATGTGATGGACGAGCTTTGCCTGCCGCGCCGGACGTTGAACGAGAAAATGGCCAAGTACGGGCTGAGCCGGTCGGATTATTTGTAACGCCATTGCCTTGGCTTGGTCGGACGCGCGCATCGCGGCGTGCACGAATTGCCATTGCGTTTTGTTCCCGGCGGCCCTTAATGTGCAAGGACGGCAGTTTGCCGTTTGGACAAGTTTCTCTGCATCCCCCATCCGCGCAGGTTCCCGAGCGCGACAGGGACAGCAGGTCACTCGGGCGCGAACCGCATCGGTTCGACCCAAATTGAACCGCCCCCGCAACGGGGCATGAATGGGCGCGCCGATCATCGGCACGACCGGAGACAGACGCGATGCACCGTAAGGGCACAGACATGGCAAGACGGGCAGGGGTCACCACCTCAGCCGTCGCCACGGCCCCCGGCATCGCTCATCACAAATATCGCGACATCGCCCCCGCCGTCCGGTGCAGCAATGCACCGCCGGGGCGCGCGCGTGGCCTGTCGCGGGCAAGGACAAAATGGCAAAGCAGATGCTCATCGATGCCACCCACCCGGAAGAGACCCGGGTTGTCGTGGTTGACGGAACCAAGGTCGAAGAGTTTGATTTCGAGTCGCTGAACAAGCGGCAACTTGCAGGAAATATTTATCTGGCAAAGGTCACGCGGGTCGAACCCTCGTTGCAGGCCGCCTTTGTCGACTACGGCGGCAACCGCCACGGTTTCCTCGCATTCTCGGAAATCCACCCCGATTATTACCAGATCCCCGTGGCCGACCGCGAGGCGCTGCTGCGCGAAGAGCGCGAATATGCCGAAGCCATGGCCGATGAGGCCGAGGAAGAAGCCAAGCCCAAGCGCGCCCGCCGCACCCGTCGCCGCAAATCCTCCGACACCAAGGCCGAAGCGATGGCAGGCGATGCCATTGCCACCGCCGAGGTCGAAGCGATCGAGGGGATGGAGGTCGTCGATCTGGGCGAAGGTGCCGAAGATGGTGACGATCACGATGGCGATGCCGCCGATTTCGTCCCTGCCGATGCGGGCGATGACGGCGCACATGATGATGACGGCGATACCGATACCGATGGCGAGGGCGCGCCTGCCGCCGAAACCATCACCGATGACGACGCCGAGGAAGATATCCGCCCGATGCGCAAACCGCGCGCGCGGCGCTACAAGATCCAAGAGGTCGTCAAGGTCCGCCAGATCATGCTGGTGCAGGTCGTCAAGGAAGAGCGTGGCAACAAGGGCGCGGCGCTGACCACCTATCTCAGCCTCGCCGGCCGCTATTGCGTGCTGATGCCCAACACCGCACGCGGCGGCGGGATCAGCCGCAAGATCACCAATGCCGCCGACCGCAAGAAGCTCAAGGAAATCGCCCATGAGATCGACGTCCCTCAGGGCGCGGGGCTGATCATCCGCACCGCGGGCAGCCAGCGGACCAAGACCGAGATCAAGCGCGATTACGAATATCTTCAACGCCAGTGGGAACAGATCCGCGAACTCACGCTGAAATCCATCGCGCCCGCGCCGATCTACGAAGAGGGTGATCTGATCCACCGCACGATCCGCGACCTTTATACCCGCGAGATCGACGAGGTGCTGGTCGAAGGCGAGGCAGGCTATCGCCATGCCAAGGACTTCATGAAGATGATCATGCCGTCCCACGCCAAGAACGTGAAAGCCTATACCGATCCCACGCCGCTCTTCGCGCGCTACAAGGTCGAAGGCTATCTGGCGGATATGTTCAACCCGACCGTGCAGCTGCGCTCGGGCGGCTATATCGTCATCGGCATCACCGAGGCGCTGGTCGCCATCGACGTGAACTCGGGCCGCGCCACCAAGGAAGGCTCGATCGAGGAGACAGCCCTCAAAACCAATCTCGAAGCCGCCGAAGAGGTCGCCCGTCAGGTCCGCCTGCGCGATCTGGCCGGTCTGATCGTGATCGACTTCATCGACATGGATGAGCGGCGCAACAACCTGGCGGTCGAAAAGCGGCTGAAAGACAAGCTCAAGACCGACCGCGCCCGCATTCAGGTCGGCCGCATCTCGACCTTCGGACTTCTGGAAATGTCGCGCCAACGTCTGCGCCCCGGCATGCTCGAGGCGACGACCCAGCCCTGCAAGCATTGCCATGGCACCGGGCTGATCCGCTCGGATGACAGCCTTGCGCTGTCGATCCTGCGCCAGCTCGAGGAAGAGGGCGGTAAGGGCCGCTCGAAAGAGGTCAAGGTCATCGCGCCGGTCGATATCGTCAACTACCTGATGAACGAAAAGCGCGATTACCTCGTGGCGATCGAGCTGCGCTACGGCATGTCGATCCGCATCGAGGCGGATGTCACCATGGTCTCGCCCGATTTCAAATTCGAGCGTTTCAAGACCGCCACGCGCAAGATCACGGCCGTCTCGCCGGTGATCGCGATGGATGCCACCTTGATGGACGAGATCGAGGATGAGGCCGACACCAGCGTCGATGTCGAGATCGACGAGGATGACGATAGCGATGCGCCCGCCGCCAAACCTGTGGCCAGCGCGGCCGCCGATGCCGAGAACGGCGAGGATAACCCGCGCAAGAAACGCCGCCGCCGTCGTGGTGGCCGTGGACGGCGCAAGAAAATCGGCGAGAACGGTGTCGAAACCGATGCCGATGGTGTCGCCGAGGGCGAAAGCGACGCCGAGGATGACAGCGACGCCGCGGGTGAAGGCGACGCCATTGTCGAAGCGCCCGCCGCCGCCCCCGCCGCGCCACAGGGCGACGCCGTGACGGAAACGGTCGCCGAAGTGGTCGCCGAAAAGCCCAAGCGGCGCAGCCGTAAACCCGCCGCCGCCAAGGCAGAGCCCGTCGTCGTGGAGGCTGCAGCCGAAGCTGATGCATCGCCCGCCCCGGTGGCCGAAGAGGCACCCGCCAAGCCCGCCCCAAAGCCGCGTAGCCGCAGCCGTGCCAAACCCGCGGCCAGTGCTGATGCCGAGGCGTCGCCCAAGCCTGAGGCTGTTGTTGTCGCAGCGGAGCCAACGCCTGCGCCGGCTGCCGCACCGGCCAAGGTGGAACCCGCCAAGATCGAGCCCGCAGTGGAGGTCGTATCAAGCGCACCCGCCGCCGAGCCGGACAAGCCGCGCCGCCGCGGTTGGTGGTCGAAAGGCTGACCCGATCACGAAAAAGGGCGTCCCAATGGGGCGCCCTTTTTCTATGCCTGACCCAAGCGATCCCCGCTTGTGGTGCGCCTTGGTCCCCGCGCAGCGGGGCTCAGTTATCGCCCTCGCGTAGCATCGCCACGATCTGCTGCATCCCATCAAGCGGCACATAGCCCCGCACCATCTGATCACCGAAAACGAAACTTGGCGTTCCGGTAATCTCGAGCCTTTGACCCAGCGCGTAATTGGTGTCGATCGTGGTCTGCACCAGCGGATCATCCATCGCCGCGACGATCGCTGCCGCGTCAATCCCAAGGCTTGCGGCCAACGCCTCGAGCGCGGGGATGGCCACATCGCCGCGCATCGTCATCAGCGCGTCATGCACCGCGAAATAGGCCGCGTCGCCATGGGCGATCCGCGTGGCGATGGCAAAGCGCGACGCCAGCATCGATTGTTCGCCCAAGATCGGAAATTCCTTGACGATCAGCCGGATATTGCCGTCGAAATTGATCAGGTCCATCACTTCGGGATGGGCGCGGCGGCAAAAGCCACAGCGGTAATCCATGAACTCGACGATGGTGATATCGCCTTCGGGGTTGCCCAGGACGACATCGAAGGCGGACGCGAAAAGCGCATCGGCATTGGCCGCGACCGATTGGGCGTCACGGGTCACTTCGGCTTCGGCTTGCTGTTGTTCCAGCACGGCGATCGCCTCCATCAGGACCTGCGGGTTTTCCAACAGATAGGCGCGCACCTCGGCCCGAAAAGCGGCCCGCTCGGCGGCGCTGAGATTGTCGAGTTCTACCGCGGCGGCGGGTGCGGCAAGGCCGAAGGCGAGGGCAAGGGCAAAGGGTAGGGCGGCGAGCTGTTTGAACACGGGCGATGGGCTTTCTTTGGTTGGTCGATCACGGGTTGCGCGCAACTTAGCATATTTGCACAGCTTCGCTACCTGCGCTTGGCCGCACCCCCTTTTGGTTCCGCTTGCGTTGACGCCGGGGCCGTGGGCTGGTTCAAGACAGGCAACCAAGCCCGGAGCCACAAATGCGCCAGTCCCGCCGCAGTGCCGTTGACCCGTTCATCGTGATGGATGTGATGGAGGCCGCCCGCGCCGCCGAAGAGGCGGGCCGCCATATTATCCATATGGAGGTGGGCCAGCCCGGCACAGGTGCGCCCGCGGTCGCACGCGCCCGCCTTGCCGCCGAGATGGAAAAGGGGCCTTTGGGCTATACCGTCGCCTTGGGCAGGCCCGATCTGCGCGCGGCCATCGCGGCGCTTTACGGCGAATGGTATGATCTCGATCTCGATCCGGCGCGGGTGGTGCTGACCTCCGGGGCGTCGGGGGGGTTCATCTTGGCCTTCTCGGCGCTTTTTGATGCGGGCGCGCGTGTTGGATTGGGCGAGCCGTGCTACCCTTCCTATCGCCAGATCTTGACCGCGATGAGCCTGACACCCGTGGGCCTGACCACCGAGATCACGACCCGCTACCAGCCGACGCCCGCGCATCTGTCGGCCGATCTGGATGGGTTGATCGTGGCCAGCCCCGCCAATCCGACCGGAACAATGCTTGGCCAACCGGAACTGGCCGCGCTGGCCGATGGCTGTGCCGTCCAGAATATCGCGCTGATCTCTGATGAGATCTATCACGGCCTGCAATACGAGGGCCGCGCCGTCAGCGCGCTGGAAGTGACCGATGATGTCTATGTCATCAACTCGTTTTCCAAGTACTTTTCGATGACGGGGTGGCGGCTTGGCTGGATGGTGGTGCCGCCCGACCATGTGCGCGTGGTCGAACGCTTGGCGCAGAACATGTTCATCTGTCCCGCCCATGCCAGCCAGATCGCGGCCTTGGCGGCGCTGTCGCCCGAGGGACGGGCCGAGCTTGACGGCCATCGCCTTGTCTATGCCAAGAACCGCGAGATCGTGCTTGCCGGTTTGGCGGCGGCGGGGCTTACCCAAAGCGCACCCGCCGATGGGGCGTTTTACATCTATGTCGATGTCTCGGCCTATACCGATGACAGCTTGGCGCTCTCGGGGCAAATTCTGGCCGAGGCGGGCGTTGCCGTGACGCCGGGGCTTGATTTCGACAAGGCGCGCGGTGCGCGCTTCTTGCGGCTGTCCTATGCACGCGGAACCGATGAGATCACCGAGGGCATGGCACGCCTGTCCAGATTTTTCGCCGCGCGGCGCGAGGGTGGTGCGATCCGGACTTGGGTGTAGCGCGTCCGTCTGCTAAACTTTCGATAACCGAAGAACTCCGGGATGAAACCCTGTGATGCGAGCAGTCTTGAGGCCGTTATTGTCGGCATGCCTGTTGTTTTTGTCCGGTCTTGCGGCAAACGCGCAAACCGGTGCGGATCTGGCTGCCTTGGCACGGCTCTTGCCCGAGAACAGCCATGTCAGCGCCGATGCGGGCGGCGTGACGCTCGACCTTGGGCTAAGCCAGCCTGTGCCTTACCGGCTCTTCAGCCTTGCCGACCCCGAGCGGATCGTGATCGATTTCCGCGAGGTCGCCTTTGGTGACTGGCCGCAAACGGTCGATTGGCCCGCGGCGATCAGATCGGCGGATGCGGGGCCTGCGCGGATGGCGGGATGGTCGCGTCTGGTTTTGAGTCTGGCGCAACCCTTGCAGCCACAAACCGTTGAAATGACGACAGATCCGCTTACGGGACAGGCGCGTGTAAGCCTCCGGCTGGTGCCGGTTTCCGCGGCAGGCTTTGCTGCAACGGTGGCCACCCCCCCCGAGGCGCAGGCCCCGCAAGCAATTCTGCAAGGTGATGGGCGCCTGCCCGATGATGGGCGTGTGGTGGTGGTGATCGATCCCGGTCATGGCGGCGTCGACCCCGGCGCCGTGCGTGGGGCGCATACCGAGGCCGATCTTGTTTTGACTTTTTCCCGCGAATTGCGCGATGCGCTGCGACGGACCGGGCTCGTTGATGTGGTGTTGACGCGCGAAGCCGATGTCTTCGTGCCGCTGCCCGCGCGGGTGACCACGGCGCGCGCGGTGGCGGCGGATCTGTTCATTTCTGTCCATGCCGATGCCTTGGCCGAGGGGCGCGCGCGCGGTGCCACGGTCTATACCTTGTCCGATACCGCCTCAGATGCGGCCGCAGCCGCCTTGGCCGAGCAGCATGACCGCGCCGATCTGTTGCAGGGCATCGATCTGCATGGGGCCGATGATGTGGTGGCCGGGGTGCTGATGGATCTGGCCCGTATCGACACCGCCCCACGCAGCACGGCCTTTGCGGCGGCGCTGGTGGAAAGTATCGGCGCGGCCGATCTGCGCCTGCATCGCCGACCGATGGGCGAGGCGGGCTTTACCGTGCTGCGCGCGGCCGATATCCCCTCTGTCTTGCTGGAAATCGGCTTCATCTCGGACGAGGCGGACCTGCGCAATATTCTCGACCCCGCTTGGCGGGTCGCGATGCAGGGTGCGATTATCGCTGCGATCATGGACTGGGCCGAAGCGGATGCCGCGCGCATGGCCTTGGTGCGTCAATGAGGCGGTCGCAACTTGCCGATATCGCGCCCATGTGTTTTGACCCGGCCGCTATCAAAGATTATATCGTGGTGATGACAGGCGGACTGATCGCATGATCCGATTCATCATTGGCTTTGTCGGCGCGATCTTCAGCGCTGCCACCCTTGGCGTCATCGCAATCGCCATGGCGGTGGGCGGCGTGCTGTATATCTACTCGCACGACCTACCCGGCCATGACGCCTTGGCCAATTACGCCCCCCCCACGATCAGTCGGATTTATTCGCGCGAAGGAATGATCGTCGATGAATTCGCCGCCGAGCGGCGCTTGTTCGTGCCGGCCGAGGAAATCCCCGATCTGGTGGCCCATGCCTTCGTTTCAGCGGAAGATCGCAATTTCTACCAGCATGGCGGTTATGACCCGCGCGCCATCGCCGCCGCCTTCGTCGAGGCTGTCCGCTCGCGCGGGCGCGATGTGCGCGGGGCCTCGACCATCACGCAGCAGGTGATGAAGAATTTCTTGCTCGACGGCTCGCGCACGATCGAACGCAAGGTGCGCGAGATCATTCTGGCCGCGCGGATCGAAACCGCGCTGAGCAAGGAACGTATTCTCGAGCTTTATCTCAACGAGATTTTCCTTGGGCAAAACTCATATGGCGTCGCCGCAGCCGCGCAGACATATTTCAATACCAACCTTGAATCGCTGAGCTTGGAACAGGCCGCTTATCTGGCCGCGCTGCCGCAAGCACCGTCGAATTTTCACCCGGTGCGCGATTACGACCGCGCAATCAGCCGCCGCAATTACGTGCTGCGCGAGATGTATGAGAACGGCTATATCGCGCGCGCCGAGATGGAGCGCGCGCAGGCCACCGCGCTTGAAACCGTGCAGGGCGGCCATATCGAGCCGTTCCGCACCGCGATGCCGCCACGCAACTATTTCACCGATGAGATCCGCCGCCAGCTTTCGGCACAATATGGCGAAAGCGAATTTCTCTCGGGCGGTTACGCGGTGCGCGCCACGATGGATGAAAGCCTGCAGCGCGTGGCCGAGATCGCGCTGCGCCGCGCCTTGGAGCGCTATGACCGTGATCGCGGCCTGTGGCGCGGCGCGCCTGCGCGTCTTGCGCGCGAACGTTTGGCCGATGAGGCACAGTGGCGACAGGCCTTGGCCGAAACAACCGTGGCACGCGATATCGAAGGCTGGTCGGTGGCCGTGGTACTTGAGGTCGATGGGCAGCGCGCGCGCATCGGGATCGAAGGGTTGGCCTATGACCCCGAAACCCATCTGATCCCCGCCGAAGATGTAACATGGGCCCGCCCGGTCGATGCAGAGGGCAATCGCGGCGCCCAGGCGCGCGGGCCTGACGATCTTTTGGCGGTGGGCGATGTCGTGCATGTCCGCGCCATGACCCGCGACAGCGATGGCAGCGTCTTGCGCTGGTCGCTGCGCCAAGTGCCCGAGGTGCAGGGCGGCTTCATGGCGATGGATGTCAACAGTGGCCGTGTTCTGGCGATGCAGGGCGGCTTTTCCTATCAGCATTCAAGTTTCAACCGCGCGACACAGGCGACCCGCCAGCCCGGCTCTTCGTTCAAGACACTGGTCTATGCGGCAGCCCTCGATTCCGGCTACAGCCCCAATACGATCGTTATCGATGCGCCGATCGAGTTGGAAACACCCGAAGGAATCTGGCGGCCGCAAAACGCCTCCGAGCGTTTTTACGGCCCATCGCCGCTCAGAACCGGGATCGAGATGAGCCGGAACCTGATGACCGTGCGCTTGGCCCAAGATGTCGGGATGGAAACCATCGCCCGCTATGCCGAGCGTTTCGGTGTTTATGACGATATGCAGCCCTTCTTGGCCAATGCGCTGGGTAGTCAGGAAACCACCTTGTTCCGCATGGTCGCCGCATACGCGATGTTCGCCAATGGCGGCGAAAGGGTCGATCCGACATTGGTGGACCGAATTCAGGATCGTTGGGGTAATACTGTCTATCGCCATGATCAGCGGCTTTGCCCTGATTGCGAATTCGCCTCGCTCGGTGCGGGGCTGGCACCGGCCATCATGTCGAACCGCCAACGCGTGATCGACCCGGTGACGGCCTATCAGCTGACGTCGATGATGCAAGGTGTGGTCGATCGTGGCACGGCCGCCTCGACGGTCAATCTTCCGGTGCCGGCGGCGGGCAAGACCGGCACCACCAATGACGCACGCGATGTCTGGTTTGTGGGCTTCACCTCATCCATCGCGGCGGGGTGCTATATCGGGTTCGACCAGCCCAGCCCGATGGGCCGTGGTGCATCGGGCGGCGGTATGTGCGGCCCGGTGTTCAACGAATTCATGCTGGCCGCGATCGAGGAATATGGCGGCGGTCCCTTCGCCGTGCCGGAGGCGGGCGTCTTTTTCCCGATCGACCGTTTCACCGGGCAGCGCTTGGCCGATGGGGCCTCGGGCGCCAATGTCGTCTATGAATTGTTCCGCGCCGGCGAAGAGCCTTATTTCGGCGCGCAGGCGATCATCGATGGCGGTTGGGCCATGGGCGCGGATTTGCCGCTTTACGCGGCGGGCGATGGCGGGGCGGGCGATGCGGCCGCCGATCAGGGCCAGACCGTGACCACGTCGACGGGTGACGCTGCCCGCGTGCCGACCCAAACCGGCTTCGGCACCTTGAGTTCCGGGGGCTTGTATTGACATTGGGAGGGGTCGCGGCCTTGTCGCGGGCCCGCCCGTTGGTATATCAGCGGCGCGATTGACATAAAGGCCGAGCAGATGCGCGCTGAGACGCAAGCGAATATCGAAAAGATCCGCAAATCCCTGACCCTGCTTGGTCAGCGTTTGGGGATCGAGACCGCCCAGCACCGGCTGGAGGAATTCAACGCGCGCGTCGAAGACCCCAATTTGTGGAATGACGCGGCCAAGGCGCAAAAGCTGATGCGCGACCGCCAGATGCTGGTCGATCGCATGGGCATGCATGAAAGCATCCGCCGGGGCCTCGATGACAATCTCGAATTGATCGAAATGGGCGAGGCTGAGGGCGATGAGGAAATCGTCGCCGAGGCCGAGACGGCGTTGGCCGCGCTGGTCGATCTGGCCGCCACCAAGGAGCTGGAGGCGCTGCTCGATGGCGAGGCCGATGCCAATGACGCCTTTCTCGAGATCAACGCCGGCGCAGGTGGCACCGAGGCTTGCGACTGGGCGCAGATGCTCTCGCGCATGTATGTGCGTTGGGCCGAAAGCCGCGGCTACGAGGTCGAGCAACAAGATATGTCGCCCGGCACCGAGGCGGGGATCAAATCCGTCGTCTTCCAGATCAAAGGGCCAAACGCCTATGGCTGGCTGAAATCGGAATCGGGCGTGCATCGGCTGGTGCGGATATCGCCCTTCGGCAAGGGCACGCGCGAGACGAGTTTCGCATCGATCTGGGTCTATCCGGTGGTCGATGACAATATCGAGATCGACATCAACCCCTCGGAGATCCGGATCGACACCTACCGGTCGTCGGGTGCGGGCGGGCAGCATGTGAACACCACCGACTCGGCCGTGCGGATCACGCACCTACCCACGGGGATCGTGGTGACAAGTTCCGAGAAATCACAGCACCAAAACCGCGATATCGCGATGAAGGCGTTGAAATCGCGGCTTTACCAAATGGAGTTGGACCGTCGCAACGCCGCGATCAACGCCGCCCATGAAGCCAAGGGCGAGGCGGGCTGGGGCAACCAGATCCGGTCTTATGTCCTGCA
>NZ_CBFIIK010000065.1:0-14622 GCF_965662675.1 Roseicyclus sp.
CAACTCGCCGATCCCGCAACGCCCCTCGCGCATGGCGGCCAGTGTCTGCGGCACATCTTGGCCAAGCGCGTTGATCGTGCCTTGGCCGGTGATCACGACGCGGCGCATTGCGTCTCAGGCGCCTTTTTGGGCCGCGACCAGCCCCGCGACCGCGGCGATGATGGAATCGACCGAGGAGATGTCGAAATCGCTTTGATCGGGCTCATTGGCGTTGAAGGGGATCTGGATATCGAAAGCCTCTTCGATGGCGAAGATCGACTCGACCAACCCAAGGCTGTCGATGCCCAGATCGGCCAGCGTGGCCGTGGGCGTGATGTCACCGGGCTCCAGCACCGCCTGTTCGGCGATGATCGCGATCACCTTTTCCCTGACACTGTCGGTCATGGCACCACTCCGTTCTTACACGCGGGTCAATTACGGCGTCTTGTCGCCCTTGAAAACGGCTTTCTTCATCTCCGCGACCGCTTGGGCCAGCCGCGGCAGGCGGCGGAGGTTCTTGTACATCGCGACCTGCGTTTCCATCCGCACCGCCGGGTAGCCCAAGAGCGCACGGCCAGACGGGACGGTCGACAAGATGATGGTCGAGGCCCCCGTCACCACATCCGATCCGATCTCCAGATTATCGGCCACACCCGTCTGCCCGCCGAGGACAACGCGATCCCCGATCTTGACCGATCCCGCGATCCCCACCTGACCGCAAAGCAGGCAATCGCGCCCAACACGCACATTATGACCGACATGGACCATGTTATCGAGCTTGGTGCCATCGCCGATCACCGTGTCGGCGATGGTGCCCCGGTCGATCGTCGCATTGGCCCCGATCTCGACATCATCACCGATCTGCACCGACCCGAGCGAATGGATGCGCCGCCAGTCTTGTGGGGTGACCGCGCCGTCATCTTGCCCAAGGCTCGCGCGGATCTTTTCGACCTGGCTGGGTGCGGGGGTGACGAAGCTGAAGCCATCGGCACCGATCACGCAATTGGGCTGCAAGATCGCGCGCGCGCCGATGCGCACACGCGCCCCGATCCGGGCGCCGGAATAGATCAGCGCGTCATCGCCTATCTGCGCGCCCTCTGCGATGGTGACATGGGACACGATCCGCGCGCGCGCGCCGATCACGGCGCTTGACCCGATCACGACGAAGGGGCCGATGGCCGCCCCCTCTCCGATCCGGGCACCGGGCGCGATCACTGCACTGTGATGGATGCCCGGCGCGATCTCCGGGCCTTGGTCCAAGGCTTGCGTCACAACGGCCATCGCCAGCCTTGGGCGCGGTGCCACGATCGCGGCTTCCAGCCCCAAGGCACGCCAATCCATATCCGCACCGATCAGCGCGGCCCGTGCGCGCCCCTTGGCAAGATCCGCCGCATAGGCGGGCCGCATGGCCATGGCCAGATCATTTGGCCCCGCGCAGGCCGGCTCGGCCAAGCCGGTGACGACGATATCGCCCGCGCCGAATGCCTGCGCGCCCAATGCAGCGGCGATTGCCTCGATGCTGTGCCCTGCCATCTTTCCCTTGCGCCCCGCGATCATGCTTTGCGGGGCAAGGATTAGCTGGAAGCCTCGGGCATGACCACCCCAAGCGATTGTATCGCGCGGCTCAGGATCGCGTTGCGTCCATAGATATCGGGCCGGGTCTGCAAATGCCCATCGCTTTCGACCCACGCCGTCCAATAGGTCAGATGAACTGGGATATGCGTGTCCAGATGCAGATAGGTCTCATTGCCCGATTTGAGGATGCCTTGGAACTGCCCGACGGGATCATCGCTTTGCCGCGACAGAAGGTGATAGGCGAACGCATGCGGATCGGCCAAGCGGATACAGCCCGAGGAATAGGCCCGCACGCTGCGGCTCATCAAATGCTGCTCGGGCGTGTCATGCAGATAGATGGCATGACGATTGGGGAACATGAACTTGACGGTTCCCAGCGCATTGTTCGGCCCCGGCGGCTGTCGCAGGTCGAAAGGAAAACTCGACACCGAGAAGCGGCTCATATCGATGCCCGAGCGGTCGATCACGCGGCCATTGCTCATCAGCTGCATATAGGTGCTGCGCCCGGCCAGAATGCCCGGAATATAGCTGCGCTGCGCGATCGAGCGCGGCACATACCAGCTGGGGTTGATGACCATATGCTCCATCTC
Organism: Roseicyclus sp.; assembly: GCF_965662675.1. GTDB lineage: Bacteria > Pseudomonadota > Alphaproteobacteria > Rhodobacterales > Rhodobacteraceae > Roseicyclus. The sequence continues at coordinate 2,145 of NZ_CBFIIK010000065.1, forward strand.
GTCCGAGAACTCGGGCGTCTGGCGGTCACGCGCGCCGATCACCGAGCGGGTGATGAAGCTGACCTCGCCATTGTCGATCACGCGGGTATGAAAGTCGGTCAGATTTACGAAGATCAACCGATCATGGACCTGCCCGTCATTCAGCCAGCGATGCCGCTCCATCGCCAGCACCACCTCGTTCCAATGATCCTCGATCGAGGCATTGACGGCGGCGATGGTATCGGCCCCGGCCACGCCATCGGCCTCGAGCCCGTTGTTGATCTGAAAGGCGATGACCGCCGCTTGCAGCCTTGCGTCATATTCGGCTGTGGCCGCGCGCGCCAAATAACCCATGCGGATCAACCGGTCGCGCAGTTGCACCACCGCCGCGCCGCTATCGCCGGGCCGCAGGCTGTTGGCCTGCACACGCGCGCCGTAACCACCCGCGCGCGCCATGTTCTCAAGCGTCATCTTCATATGCATCAGGCGGTTGTAGCCGGGGCTTTGCGGCGGCAGCGACGCCATGAAACGATGCGGCTCGGCCGCGAGGAACGCCGTCATCAGCGCATAAGGGTCGCGATGCGGCTGATCTTGAAAGATATCGGGAATGAGGCGCGAGGGATCGAGAAATCCGCCGTGCACATCGCGCGCATAGCGCAAGAACAGACGACTGGCCGTGACATCGGCCTGGCCGCGCATCCAAGGGTTGCTCGCTGCGGCAAAGGCCGCGCGTAGACCGGCGATATCGTAGCGCGCAGCAGGCAACCCGTGATACGGGGCCTTTTCCAGCGCGCGTACAAGTGCGGTACGCCGCGCCTCATCATCAGGCCCGGTCCAAACAGGCGCGAAATCACGATCCCGGTAAAAGGCGACCAGCGCTTCGTCATCGGCGGCGGCTTCGGCGATCGATTGCCGTTCAGCGGAAAAGGCCTGCGCATCGGCTGCAAGCGGCAAGGTCACGGCGAAACCGCCAAGGAAGATGGCAAATATCGCTGATGTCAGGGACATCTTGGCAAGGCGAAAGGGCATTACAACGTCATCCTTCCAGAACCGAAAACGCAACGTCGACAATACACCAAAAAATTGTCGACGCTGTTCATAGTTTGACAAGGCATTGGCCCCAGCATCCAGAGCATGTCACCGCTTTCTTTTTCCCTGTTGCGTCAACGCCGCAGCGCCACCGCCCCGCGATGGGGTGAGAGAACGCGCATCACCCCGCGACCGCGCGCTGGACCGGGGCGTGAAGTGGCGGAAAATCGCCGAAATCCGAAAAAACGACGGAATAATGAACACAGACTCTTTTCCAAATCAGCAGGGTATGTCATTTATTTCTCTGCGCCTGTGGGGGGAATGCAAAAAGACGACCTCGGAAAAGGGGTCGCTGTGGGACAAGGGCGAATACGACATGGGGCACTCTGACCAATGATTGAAGCAAAGGTCACGCGTCGCGCGCTCCTGCGTGCTTTTGCGGCTACGGCTGTTACGGCGGCCCCTGTCATGGCGAATGCGACTGGATTTCTGCGCGGTGCCGGCGATATCCGCCGCCTGCGCATGTACAATGGCCGCGCCGGTGAAAGCCTCGACATGATCTATTGGATCGACGGGGAATACATCCAACCCGCGCTGGATGAGGTCAATCATTTCATGCGCGATTGGCGGAATGGGCGTGTGCATCAGATCGATAAGCGCACCGTCGATATCATGACCGCGTCGCATAACCTCCTCGATACGGCCGAGCCTTTTACACTGCTCTCGGGTTTTCGGAGCGCTGAGACCAACGCAATGCTGCGCCGTCAATCCTCGGGCGTTGCGCGCAACTCGCTGCACATGCGTGGCGAAGCGGCCGATCTGCGCCTCTCCTCGCGCAGCGTGACACAGATCTTCAACGCTGCGCGCGCTTGTAACGCGGGCGGCGTGGGTCGCTATTCGCGCTCGAACTTCGTGCATATGGATTGCGGCGATGTCCGCAGCTGGGGTGCATGAGCGCCAATCCCGCTCGATAGACCGCCTTGCACGCCCCGCCCCCAAAGCGGGGCGTTTTTACGTCGCCGTGATTGGACAGCGCATCGTCCGCACCCCATATAGCGATGGGCAAGCCAAGGACAGGGATACCGCATGACCCGCTACACCAAGAATCCCGACATCATCGCCGCGTTGAGTGCCGAGCAATTCCATGTGACCCAACGCTCCGGCACCGAGCGGCCGGGAACCGGCGCATATCTCTACAACAAGGAACCGGGCATCTATGTCGATATCGTCTCGGGCGAGCCACTGTTCGCTTCGGGCGACAAATTCGAGTCCGGCTGCGGCTGGCCCAGCTTCGTCAAACCGATCGTACCGGCCCATGTCGTCGAGCTGCGCGATCTGAGTCATGGCATGATCCGCACCGAGGTGCGCTCCAAGCATGGCGACAGCCATCTGGGCCATGTCTTTCCCGACGGGCCAAGGGACCGGGGGGGCTTGCGCTATTGCATCAACTCGGCCTCGCTGCGCTTCGTGCATCGTGACGACATGGAGGCCGAAGGCTACGGGGATTATCTCGATCAAGTGGAGGATATCGCATGAGCGATCAACGCGAACGAGCGGTTCTGGCGGGTGGGTGTTTTTGGGGCATGCAGGAATTGATCCGGCACAAACCCGGCGTGATCGGCACCCGCGTTGGCTACACGGGCGGCGATGTGGCCAACGCGACCTACCGCAATCACGGCACCCATGCCGAGGGGATCGAGATTATCTTCGACCCAAGCATCATCAGCTACCGTGAGATCCTCGAGTTCTTCTTCCAAATCCATGACCCGACCACCCCGAACCGGCAGGGCAACGACCGCGGCATGTCCTACCGTTCAGCGATATACTACGTCGATGAGGCGCAGAAGGCCTGCGCGCTGGACACGATCGCCGATGTGGAAGCCTCGCGCCTCTGGCCGGGCCGCGTGGTAACGGAGCTGGACCCCGTCGGCCCCTTTTGGGAGGCCGAGCCCGAGCATCAAGATTACCTGCAGCGCATCCCGCATGGCTACACCTGCCATTTCGTGCGGCCGAACTGGGTTCTGCCCAAACGCGCCGCAGCGGAATAGGCCGTCAAAACAAAAGGCCGGGCGCGATGCCCGGCCTTTATACATTCGCCCGACCGCTCGTGCGTCAGCGTTCCTTGAGCGTCGGCAGCCCGAGCATCCGCGAAAAAGAGAACGATTTGTCGGAATCGGGCTGGCGCACGCTCGACCTGGTCACCAGCGGCAAGATGAAATCGGCCATCCGCGCGTGACGCGGAAAGATCGATCCGGTGAACGGCTCACGGCGGCTGAGCAGGGGCAACAAGAAGTTGGCCATCCGGCTATGGCGCGGAAAGGCGAACTTGTCGGCAGGCTTGCGCGCGCTGAGAAGCGGAATGGGGAAATTCGCCATCCGCGGCCCCTTGGGAATGATCGCATTTGTTCCGGGTTTGCCGTTGATGAGCAACGGGAACGGCCAGTTCGCCATCCGCATGCCGCGTGGCACCAGATGCCCGAACGGGAATTTCGCTTGGAACTTGTGGCCCGGAATGATGTGACCGAAAGGGAAATTCGCCATGTACTTGTTGCCCGGGACCAGCAGGCCAAAGGGAAAGCGGCCATAGCGGACGTTATGCGGGGCCAGCAGGCCAAAGGGGAAGCGGCCATAGCGAACCTTGTGCGGGACAAGGTGATCGATCGGCCAATTCGCCATGTAGCCATGTGGCTCGATGACTGACTCCGTCATGGGCTTGCGCCGGCTTATCAGCGGAATCGGCCAGTTCGCCATGTGATAGGTCGTGCTGCCCGGCACCCTTTCGCGCGTGAGCAGATGCGGATGATCCAGCAGCAGGCTGTTGGCATAAGGTTCTGGCCGATCCGGAATAAGAATTTCCTCGACCAACCCGCCCATGTCGGCGGCGCCCATCTCGGCGGTCACCTCACGGGTAATCTTTGCCACGCCAAGTGGCCTGTAGCCTGCACGGACCAGCAACACGGCTCCGCCCTTGGACATGCGATCTTGATAGGCACGTGCGGTAGCGGCCTCGACATGCGCGCCCGTCAGTGTTGCGGCAAGGCCATCGGCATTCTCATACAAATCCATAATGCGCGGCGAAAAACGCTGCATCTGGACCAGTTCGCTCCGGACCCGCCGGGCTTTCTCGACGTTGTCGAAATACCGCGTGATAATCTTGGTCATGGGTATCCCCTCGGTTGTACCGACGCCTCAGCGGCGCGGTATGCGGTGTGTGCGGCGGAAGGGTCCGGTCGATCCTGCCGGTTTGGATAATAGCTTGCGGTCTGGTCAAGGCGAGCCTGCTTGCGCTTTATCAGCAATACGGCCACGACAGCGGCGGCCACGAGCACCAGTTCCAGGCTGAAAACTGGCGAATAGGGTGTTTCGGGTCGAAAAGACTCGCTTCCGGGAAGGGCGACGACAAAGTCCCGGATCATGCCGCCAAGCGCCACCGAGACGCCCGCGGCGGTGGCTTGCACCGCCCCCCAAGCGCCAAGCGCAAGGCCCACCTGCGCGCGCGGCGCACTGCGCATGGTGGCCGTGAGCGTGCCATGGCCAAACAGCCCCGCACCCAGACCAGCAAGGCCTGTGCCGATCACGAAAATCGCGGCCTCGCCCATCGGGCCCGCAGCGATGATGAGCGCGAAGGCAGGCACACCGATCAGCGCCCCCCAAAAAGCCACATCCAGCGGGTCGCGCCCGTTGATGAGGACTTTCGAAGCAATGGCGAACCCGATCAGCCCACCACCCGCCAGAATGGCCGTCAGCCGTGTGGTGGCCGCGACCGACAGGTCCAGAACCTGCCCACCATAGGGTTCCAACAGTACATCGGCCATGCCAAAACCCATGGTCCCCAATGCGATCACGATCAATAGGCCCACCGCCGTACGGCCTTGGACGAACAGCCGCCACGCGTCACGGAATTCGGGATGCGTTTCGACGCGTGACGCGCGCGCGCGGTCGCGCGGTTCTTGCTTCCACAGCGCGATCAGGTTCAGTGCCACGGTGATCACGGCCGCGCCTTGCACCACTTGGATCAGACGCCCCGGCGTGTAGGGCTCCAGCAGCCAGCCAAAGATCAGCGCCGATCCAATCATTCCCAAAAGCAGCATGACATACATCAGCCCCACGACCTTTGGTTGCTCCTCGACGCTCACCAGATCGGTGGCAAGCGCAAGGCCCACGGTTTGCACCGTATGTATCCCCGCCCCCACCAGCAAAAAGGCAAGCGCAGCCGCCGAATGACCGATCCAGATCGGCGCATCGGCGGCCTGATCATAGCCCGCAAGCACCAAAAGCGCGAAAGGCATGATGGCAAAACCACCGAATTGCAGCATCGTTCCCTTCCAGATGTAGGGAACGCGCCGCCAGCCAAGCGCGGATCTGTGAATATCGGATTTATAACCAATGAGCGCACGAAACGGCGCAAAGACCAACGGCAGCGCGATCATCAGCCCTACCAAGCTGGCAGGCACGCCCAGCTCCACGATCATCACGCGGTTCAGCGTGCCGACCAGCAGCACCAACGCCATGCCAACGGTCACCTGAAACAGCGATAGCCGTAATAGCCGCGACAGCGGCACCGCCTCGGTCGCGACATCCGCAAAGGGCAGAAATCGCGGGCCGATTGTCTGGATCTTGCGCAGCGCGTTATCGCGTAAACTGGCCATGATATCAGCTTCCATGCCGCCCATTGTCCGGGGGCGGGCCGGGGTCGGGTCGGGGGTGCGCGTTCAGCCGCGGCCTCCGACCCGTATGTTACGGTCGTTCAGCATCGGATCGGCCCTTTACCGCAAGGCGGCTTGGGTCAGATCGTCAACTACCAGTGTTGCCGTACGCCCATCGGGCAAGATCACCCGCATGGATTGGGTGCCATCGGCCTGTGCTTCCAGATACATCGGCAACGAGGTCGTCGCTTGGGCCGTTGCGGGCAAAATCGCCTGCTCGGTCTGCAACGCCGCGCTGCCGCTTGCAGCGGATGCGCCAGAGAGGAAATCGGCAACCCATGTCGTGTTGCTCAGCACTGCCACATGGACAGCGAAAGAGCCCACGGCAACAGCACCGAGGAACAGCGGCACACCCACGGTGGGTTTGACCACGAGCCACATCTTCGCATTATTCATGATGTGTCTCCCTCAGCCAAGCCACGGTGTGGATACGGCCACCAGCACATGTGCCAAAAGCGCGATCGCGCCGAAGACCCGTGTGCCGTCGATGAGGTAGCTATGCACCTCTTCTGCTTCTTTCAGGGTCAAGCCGGTTGGCCATACCTTATCGGGATCGTTGGACATCCTACGCCCCTCCTTTCTCTTCTTGTCAAAGGCGGGCGGGATGCCACGCCGCTTAGGGGTTTGCGCCAGGGGAAGACGCAATCCTCCAAAGACAGAGTGTCATGACAAGTTTACAACTTCAACTGTAATCTTTATTGGACATATGCGTCTCCTAACCTAGCCAAATTTCAGTATAAGATCGCATTTTGCCCTTGGAGCGTGGCGCGAAATTCCGCAAAGCGCGGGCAACACCACCCGATTCCCCCCTCAAACACCAAGCCGCTTTACCCCATATGCCATGCAGCGCTATAGCGGTCCGGCGAAACGGGCAGACCCAAGGGGCCGGCCCGACCAGACCAGATGGGAAGACTTGCAACATGTCGATCGCGCAAACCGTCTATGCGGCATTTATCGATGGCTTGCGCACCGGCACATACTTGCCCGGTGATCGCATTCGCGCCGAGGATGTGGCGAAATCCTTCGACGTCTCCCGCACCCCGGTGCGCGAGGCGCTGTCGCGGCTGCAAGAACGCGGGCTGTTGCAGATGACGGCCACGGGCCTTGCGGTGACCCAGCTTGACCGCACCGCCGTGCTGGAGCTTTACGCCGTGCGCGAATTGATGGAGGGGAGTGCGGCGCGCTTTGCCGCCCAGCATGCCTCGCCCTCCGATCTGTTCACCATGCGCCAGATCGCCGAGGCCTTTGCCGCGACCCAAGCCGATGATCCAGCCCGCGTGGCACAACTCAACCGCGCCTTTCACGCCGCGATCTACGAGGCGGCGCATAACAAGTTCCTGCTCACCATCCTCGACGGCATGCATGACACGCTGATGCTGTTGCCCTCGACCACCTTCGCTGTGGGTGGCAGGCAAGGCAACGCGGTGGGCGAGCATCTGGCCATTCTGGATGCGATCGAGGCCCGTAATCCCGATGCGGCCGAGGATCACGCCCGCAGCCATATCCGCCATGCCCGCGACACCCGGCTTGGCATGATGTTCCAGTATTGAGCAGCTAAAGCCCCTTGGGCCGTGCAATACCCGCCGCAATCGCCAGATCGACCAGTGGCACCAGATCGGCACGGGCGTAGGGGATGCCTTGGGCGAAGCGCTCGGCCTCCCGGCGGGCTTCGATCTCGCCGGGCATGAAGATTTCATCGACGCCCGCGGCCTTTGGATTGGCTTTGACCCGCCCCACAAGATCGCCCATCCGCGCCGCCACTTCCTCGGCTGAAAGGAACAGATCGGGGCGCATGACCAAGATGAAATGCCCCACACCTTGCGGGCGGTCGTAGCGCTTGTATTGATCGCCCACCTCGCCGCCATAGCGCGCCCCGGTCAGCACGCCGCACAGGATGTCGAGCATCATCGACAGCCCCGCCCCCTTGGCCCCGCCGATGGGCAACAAGACGCCGCCCGCCATCACCGCTGCCGGATCGGTGGTGTTGCGCCCCTCGGCATCGAGGCCCCAGCCTTCGGGGATCGCCCGCCCCTCGCGCGCGGCCTTGCGGATCTTGCCCCGCGCCACGACCGTGGGGGCCATGTCGAGGACGAAAGGCACCGATCCCGGTGCAGGCACTCCCACCGCGAATGGCGAGGTGCCGAACATCTCGCTCCGCCCACCCCAAGGCGGCAGCGCGGGCGAGGCATTGGTATAGACCATCGCGGCAAAGCCCGCCTCGACCGCTTGCAGCAGATATGTGGCCGCCATGCCGTAATGGGTGGAATTGCGCACCCCGATCAGGCCAAGCCCCATCTCGCGCGCCAAGGCGATACCGTGATCGACAGCGCGGGTGGCCACGACGAAACCCAAGCCGTTCTTGCCATCGAGCCGCGCGGCATTGGGCGCCACCGCCTCGAATTCGAGCTTGGGCGCGGGATCGACAAGGCCCTTGGCGATGCGATCGAGATATCCGGGCAAGCGGATAAGCCCGTGGGTATCGACGCCGCGCAGATCGGCCCGCACAAGGCAGCGTGCGGCGATTGCGGCCTCGGCTTCCGGCACACCCGACCCCATCAGGAGGGCTGCGGCAAAGTCTTCGGCCTCGGCGCGCTGCAGCGTGATGCGGTCCCCCTGCCCCTGCACTGCATCCATCGGCTTGCCCCCCATTTCTCACCCTGCTGGATACGGATGAATACCCCTGCATGCAAGATTGTCGAGCCACTGCCGCGCCGGAATGACCACCATCCCAGCCGCCAATGATCACACCCCCCCTCAAGGCCAAGCTTGCCGCAGGCAAGGCCGCGCTCGACCTGAGCGTGCGGATGGTGCGCAGGGGCGATATCGCGCGGATCGCGCGCCAAGCCACCGCGATCAAGGGCGGCGCGCCAAGGGGGCCTAGACCAGCCCGAACGCACCCAAGATCGCGGCAAGCGACAAGAGTGCCAAGGGCGGCAGCCGCGTGCGCAGCGACAAGGCCGCCGCCCCACCCGTCACACCGATCGCCATCGGGCTGACCGCCGAGGTTTGCGTCAAAAGCGCAGCACTCGAGGCCAATAGCCCCACGGTCACCGGCACCAGACCCTTGCGCAAGAGATCGAACCAGCGCTCATCGGCCCAGCGTGACCAACCACGCGCCAAAAGCACCGACAAGACAAACGAAGGCAAAACGAAGATACATATCGCCAAAGCCCCCACCCAAAGCCCCGCCATGCGCCAGCCCACCAGCGCCACGAAGATGGTGTTCGGTCCCGGCGCGGCTTGGGCCAATGCGAAAAGGGCGGCAAACTCATCGGCAGCGATCCAGCCGTTCTCGACCACGACGACCCGCTGCAATTCGGCCACCACGACATAGATCCCGCCGATCGCCATCAGCGATTGCAGCAACAGATGCCCAAACAGGCTGAGGATCGTGTCATCCATGCGCGCGTCTCCGCCACCATGTCAGCGCGATGGAAACCGGTCCAAGCACACCCAAGACCCAGATCAATGGGATGCGAAACCACGCGATGCCGATCAAGACCAATAGCCCGATCCCGATGGCCACCGGATTGGCGCGCTGCGGCCAGAAAAGCCGCGCGGTGATGGCGATAAGCAACCCTGCCGCGGCAGCCGCGATAGCGCGCACCGCCCCCTCGACCGCCGGAAGATGCGAGAAACCGGCATAAAGCGTGCCCAAAGCCAGCACCAAGATCACCGGCAACAACAAAAGCCCCAAAACCGAGACAAAGGCCCCCGATAGCCCGCATGTGCGCATGCCCAAGACCATCGACATATTGACGATATTGGGGCCGGGCAGCACTTGGCATACGGCCAGAAGTTCGGTGAATTCCTCTTGATCCAGCCATGCGCGCTTGCGCACCACCTCATGCACGAAAACCGGCAAGACACCGCCGAACCCGGTGACACCCACGATCAGAAAACAGGTGAACAGCCCCTTGCGCGTGATGCCACGCTGCGTCAGATCGCGGCGCGTCGGCGCGGTTGTCGGCACCGCAGATGGGTCAGGGGACAAGATCAATCATCCATCAAGATTGCCCGCAAAGGCAAAGGCAAGACGGCCAGTCAACATGGCGCCAGCCGACCGCCGGGCAGGCGCAAATCCTTGCGGATACAGCTGAATTCTGTCGTATACATGGTACCGCGTCAAGCGGCGGGGCGCGCAGGCCCCCCGATGATCAATCGGCGGCCCCACCCGCAAACGCATTGCCGTTCTTCCAATCGCAAGGTGCCTCCTGCATCTCCAGATGGAGGCCTTTGCCGGTATAGGGGTTGGCACGCGCCACGGTGTCGTCAAGCTCGATCCCAAGCCCCGGCGCGGTGGGCGCTTCGACAAAGCCGCCTTCGACCTTGGGCCGCCCGGTGACGAGCGCCTCGTGGAAGGGCGTCTCGATCGCCTCGACCATCAACAGGTTCGGACAGGCGACGCCCAGATGCACATTGGCCGCCCATTCCACGGGGCCGGCGTAAAGATGCGGCGCGATCTGCGCGCCATGCGCCTCGGCCAGAAGCGCGATCTTGCGCCCCTCCCAGATGCCGCCCGCGCGGCCCAAGGCGGGTTGCACGATGCGAACGCCCGCGCGCAGTGCGGCCATGAACTCCATCTTGCCGCAAAGCCGCTCACCCACCGCCACGGGAATGGATGTCGCGCGCGCCACCTCGGCCAGACCCGCGATGTCGTCGGGCGGGATCGGTTCCTCGTACCAGAGCGGATCATGCACCTCGAGCGCGCGAGCCAGCCGGATCGCATGGCCCGGCGTGAACTGCCCATGCGTGCCGAACAAAAGATCGGCCCGGTCGCCCACCGCGGCACGGATCAAGCCGCAAAACGCGGCCGAGCGGGTGATATCGGACATGGCGGGCGCATGCCCGCCCCGGATCGTATAGGGGCCGGCGGGGTCGAATTTCACGGCGGTCCAACCCTCGGCCACACGCGCGGCGGCGGCTTCGGCCTGCGCCGGGCCATCGACCCAAAAGCCGGGGCTTTCGCGGCCCGGTTCGGGATAAAGGTAGGTGTAGGCGCGCACGCGCGCATTCATCCGCCCGCCCAACATCGCCCAGACAGGGCGTTCACGCGCCTTGCCCATGATGTCCCAGCACGCCATCTCGAGCCCGGCAAAGGCGCCGAACGCCGTTGGATCGGGCCGCTGGGTAAAGCCCGACGACCAGACGCGGCGCGACATCAACTCGATATTTTCGGGGTTTTCGCCCTGCATATGGCGGGCAAAGACATCCTCGATCACCGCATGCATCGCCTTGGGGCCAACGGCTGCGGCATAGACCTCGCCCAAGCCCGTTATCCCGCACGCAGTGGTCAGCCGCACGATCAGCCAATACCGCCCGCCCCAGCCGGGCGGCGGCGGAGCCACGGTGAAAATCTCGATATCCTTGAGCTGCATCGCATCCTCCGTCGCGCAAGCAGGGGCGACGCTAACGCGGCACGGCCTCGGCGACCAGCGCGAAGGCGACACGCCAAGGCATCAAAGCGGCTTGATCTCAGGTGCCCGGCGCGCTTTCACGATAAACGCCCTGCGCTTCCAGCGCGTCGATCACCTCGGCGGGCATGTATTCCTCGTCGTGGCGGGCCAAGATCTCGGAGGCCTCGAAGACGCCGTTGACCAGCCGCCCGGTGCCGACCATCCCCTGCCCCTCACCGAAGAGATCGGGCAAGATGCCGGTATAGGTCACGGGAATTTCGGCCCCGCCATCGGTGACCAGAAAGCGGATCGTCTCACCCGCATCGCGCACAAGGCTGCCCTCGGCCACCAGACCGCCGATGCGGAACACCTCGTCAGGCGAAGGCGGGTTTTCAGCCACCTCTGAGGGGGGGCGAAAAAAATTGATCCCGTCGCGCATCGCATAGCCGATGAGAGAGGCCGACAAGACCAAGGCAAGCGTGGCAAGCATCACGATCTGGATCCGCCGCTGCTTTTTCAATCCCCGCATGGTACACCTCTCATTTCAAACAACGCAGGCTCGCCCGTAACTTGCCCCTTGCCCCGCCGCTTGTGAAGGGGGCGCGGCAATTTGGGCCGCAGGGCGGCGCGCGCTCAATCGCGCTTGGCGCTGACGAACTCGATCCGGCGGCGCAAGAATTGCGTGGCCTTGTTCGAGACCGATTTCGGATCGCCCGTGGTCAAGAACTTGGACCCCGCCCCCGGCCCGATCTTTTGCGGGTGACGCGTCAGGTAATCGGCCAGCGCCTCGGCCACCAGATTGGGCTGGGAATAGACCGCCACATCATCGCCCAGCGCGTCGCGAAACACCTCTTCGACCAGCGGGTAATGGGTACAGCCCAAGATCGCGGCCTGCGGGCGCGGCATGCGGCGCAATAGCGATTCCACATGGCTGCGCACCAACGCATCGGCCAGGATCATATCGCCCATCTCGATGGCGTCGACGACCCCGGCACAGGGCTGCGCCTCCACATCGACGCCAATGGCACGAAAGGCCAACTCGCGCTGAAATGCGCGGCTCGACACTGTCGCGGGGGTCGCGAACAGCGCGACGGTCTGCACCGCGACGGGGCGTGGCGGCGAGTTGTCGCCCCATTTGCGCTCGGTCAACGCCTCGATCAACGGCACGAACACACCCAAGACGCGCTTGTCCTTGGGCACCCACCCCTCCTGCATCCGGCGCAGCGCTGCCGCCGAGGCGGTGTTGCAGGCCAAGATCACCAGATCGCAGCCCTCGTCGAACAAGGCCTGCACGCCGCGCGTTGTCAGATCAAAGATATCATCGGCATCGCGCACCCCGTAGGGCGTATTGGCGTTGTCGCCGAAATA
>NZ_CBFIIK010000066.1:0-14418 GCF_965662675.1 Roseicyclus sp.
TATCGAAAGCGTTAACACCCAGCGCGCTGCACTCGGCGCAATCTCTAACCGCCTCGACAGCACGGTTGCAAACCTGACCAATATCGCAACCAACCTCGAAGCAGGCCGTTCGCGCATCCAAGACGCCGACTTTGCGGCGGAAAGCACCAACCTCGCCAAGTCGCAAATCCTCCAGCAAGCGTCGATGGCGATGCTCGCTCAGGCGAATGCGTCGAAGCAGGGTGTGTTGCAGCTCTTGCAGGGCTAAGGCGCGCTATACCAAGACGAGGAAAGGCCCCCGGCATGGGGGCCTTTTTTCTTTGGATGGTTAGGCTTGTGCCAAATTGCCTTGGGCTTTTTGTCACATCACTTCAAGAAAGTCAGCGTTTTCTCAACGGTTGCAGTCGCGCAAGGCGCGGCGCGGTCTTGACCCTGCGCGCGATGATCATAATTCGGCGGAAAATCGACCTATCGGACCTCTGCCATGTCACCGACCGCGACCATTGTTTCGTCTGTTTTCCTGATCGCGCTGTTGATCATTCTTGAATTCCACCACCTGATTTTTCGCTGATCACCGGGGGTGACGCGAGCGGGCAGGGTGTGCGGGGCTGCCTCGTTGGTGTGCAGCCCGCCCACGGGGGCGGCGGCCCCTTGCGCGATCAGCGGGCCCGGTCGGGCAGGTTGCGCAGTTCGTGAAGATAGCGCGCAAGCGGGACCACGCGGTGGTTGTCCTCATGCTCGGCCTCGTCGAAAAGGCCGATCTCGACGGAAAACAGCTCAAGCTCGCACGCGGCCGGCTCTGGCGTTTCGGTCGGCTTGGTCATCAAGGTCATGGCGCGTCCTTTGCAATTCTGTGCAAAAGCGGCTGCAAATCCCATGCCATTGCGCGGGTTCAGTTCAAGATTACCGAGGTGATCATCGCCGCGTCGAGTTCTATATTCTCGTCCATCGTGACGAAATGGGCGTTCAGCGCGTCGCGGATGCGTTCGGCCAGCATGTCGCGCGTGGCCGGGTCGCGCACCTCCTCCTCGGTCATGCCTTGCATCTGTTCCAGCACCACCGGCCGCATCTGCGCCTCGATCTCCGGCAGGCGCAGCATGATCACATCCCCCACGAAGGGCGAGCCGAAGACCGATAGCGACACTTCGATACTGTAAAGGCGTTGGGTCGCACCCAGATTGGCGGAAAACGGCATGGTGAAGCTGTAATAGCGCCATGCGGGGGGAATGATCTGGCCCTCTGCGTCGCGCGCGACATCTTCGGCGTCGGCCTCGACCTCGGGCGGCGTTTCGGGTTCGGGTTCGGGTTCGGGTGGTGCGATCAACCCGTTCGCGATCAGGTAGCTTTGCAGCCGGTCGGTTTCAGGCGCGATCGTCATGTGACCGGCCGCGAAGACGCCAAGGATCACGGCACCCGGCCCCACATAAAGCAGCCCTTTTCCCAGTCGTTTAAGCACCGTTCACCCCGTTGCTGTTGCAAGATCCTACGCCTTGTCCTTTCAAAAAGTGAGCCGAGATCGGCCTTGCGTCAAACTATTGGCGCTCGATGCGATCTGGCGCGGTTATTGCAGTTGTTCGGTATGACAAACCTGCCCATCACACTGCGTACTTTCGGTTTGGTCCGCCCTGCGCTACGCGCCTTGGCGGTCGTTTTGACATTCGCGGCAACGGGGTCTGCGACGGCCGGGGTCGTGCCTGATTGCGAGGCGATGGCCACGCGGATCGGTGCGGCCGAGGGTTTGCCGCCGGGCTTGTTACCCGCCATCTCGCGCATCGAAAGCGGGCGGCGTGTCGGGCGCACCGTGCGCGCATGGCCCTGGACGCTCAACCATGCCGGTCGAGGGCTCTATTTCGAGACCCGCGAAGAGACCCTTGCCTATCTGCGCCAGACCGTGGCCGAGGGGCCGCGCAACATCGATGTCGGTTGCATGCAGGTCAATCACTACTGGCATGGCGAGAATTTCCCCTCGGTCGAGGCGATGCTCGATCCCGAGACGAATATTCGCTACGCGGTACGTTTCTTGAAGGAACTCCATGCCCGCGAAGGCTCGTGGGAGGAGGCGGTGAAGAATTACCACTCTCCCGATGCCGAGCGCGGCGCGCGCTATCATCGCGCCTTCGAGACAGCGCGCGCAGCGATCGATCCAACGGCCACGGGGCGCGGCGATGTCATGACGGTCACCGGTGAGCCAGCCATGAACGGGCGTGCGGCGATGATGGCGGGGGGCTTGTTCGGGCAAGCCTTGTCGGTGCAATACGGCGCATTGGCTCCCTATGGCGCAAGCGTCGCGACAGCCCCGGTTGCCACGGCCGAAGGCTCGACCGAAAGCGCCTATGCCGCGCTTTTGGCGCTCTTGGCCGAACGCGACGGCGCGGATTTGGCCTTTATGCCGGCACAGGCCGAGCTGGCCAAATCCAGCCAGTCGCCGGTCTTGCGCAAACAATGGGATCGCGTGGAGGCGTTTCGCGAATTGTTCCGGACCGCGCCGTGAGGCCGCGATCTCAGCGGAGATAATCGAAAAGGCTTTGCTGCGAAATCTTGGCAAAGACCTGCTGCGCTGCGTCGCGATTGACGAGCAGGCTTTGCAGCTTGCTGATCACCTCGGCCATATCGGCGTCTTCGATCCCGCTACGGGTTTCGGCGACAAGCACCTCTTTGCGGGCAAGCGCCTCGGACTGGATGTCGGCGGCGTTGAAGAATGCGCCCACGCGCGCCCTTTGCAACCCGACATGTTCAATCCCTGAATGAAGCTGGCCGATGGAGTTGCTGATGGCCTGATCGGCATCCGCCAGAACAACGGCCGCGCCTGTCGCTGCGCCAAATGCATCGACCGGCGTGACTGTCATGCTGGTGCTCAGCGTCGCGCTGGCCACGGGCATGCCCGCGATCTGGTATTCGGACAGGCCGATGGGGCCGCCGCCTTCGGCCGTGACGAAAACGCCGCTGCCATTGGTCTCGGCCAAGGCTGTCAGGCCAGTTGTTTCGCTGACCGCATTGATCGCTGAGACAAGGGCATCAGGCGCGCCTGCGACCAGTTCGGCGGCGATCCGCGCCGAGCCAAGCGGCCCGGTGATCGTGATTTCGTGCAGTTGCGGCGCGCGCGCGGTATCGACGTCGATCCGGACCCGCCCGCCCGCCATGTTCAGCGATGTGGTGGCGTCGGCCGCGGTTTCGAGTGCGGCGGAAAGCCCTGCGAAAATATCGAAGACCGAGACCGGACCTTCATCGGTTTCGATCCGCATGAACGCCTCGGCCCCGCTGATCCCGGTGGGCAGCACCAGCCGGTCCGAGGCCAGAAGGGTGGTTTGCCCCGTATCTCCGGCATATTCGACCGCCCCGCTCTGGGTTTTGACGAAAGGGCTGTCGCGCATCACATAGCCCCCGAACAAGGCTTGCCCGCGATCATCGGCGGTATTGGCAAGTCCGATCATGCTTTCGCGCAGCTGGTCAACCTCGGCGCGGATCGCAAGGCGATCGGCCTGCGAATTGGTGCCGTTTGCCGCTTGGATGGCCAGTTCATTGGTGCGGATCATGATGTTCTGGACACTTTCCAGCACCTTGTCGGCAAGCCCAAGACGGGTTTTCGCAGCACTCACATTATCAGTGAAACGCCGCAGATCGGCCTCCATATCCTTGACCGACGACAAGCGCGCCGCTGCGACCGGATCTTGCGATGGGCGCAGATCCTTTTTGCCGGTCGCGATCTGTTCTTGATAGGCATTGGCCTGTTCGGTCAGCCGGGCAATTCCGCGAATGGCCTGTTCATTGAACGTCTTGGTGCTGATCGGCATCGCGGCCTCCGGTTACGAAATTGCGTTGAGCAAGGTGTCAAGCAGGTCACCGGCCGTGCGCAGAACGCGCGCAAGCGCCTGATAGGCCTGTTGTTGTTCCAAAAGTCGTGCGGCCTCGTCATCGAGGTTGACGCCCGAATATTCGGCCTCCAATTCGACGGCGGCGTCGCGCCTTGCCTCGGCGGCACTTTGCGCGATATCGGCGGCGCGGCCCTCGGCGCCGGTGGTGGTGACAAGCGTGGCGAACTCTGCGCCAAAGCCGCCCAGACCCGTGCGCGCATTGCGATCGCCAAGGGCGAACATCGCCATCGCATTACGGGCATCGCCGCTGCCATCTTGGTTGGATTTGACGTAAAAGCTGTCGCCTGTCTCGAACGTGCCGACCAGTTCGAAGCGCATCCCATAGGCCATGAATTGGCCGTCATCGGCCACCGTGCGCGTGGCGAGCGAATGGCCGGTAGCCCGTTCGAAAATCTCGACCCGGCGCGAGGGGCCGTCGATCACCTTGATCTCGAAGGCGGTCGCGGTGGTGGGGCTGGGCTGGCTTTCACCGAAACTTGCCGCAATGCGCCGGGCGCCGCTGCCCGTGGCGATCACGATCAACTCTTCATTGGGCAAACCGCGTAGGCTGAGACGTTCGGCAACAAGGCTGGTCGCACTGGCGGTCAGCTGCACCGGCGCCGCGCCTGCCGATGCGATGCGCAATCCGCCAGCGCCAAGCGTGATCTCGGCATCCGCGCTGACCAGCCCAAGGGCATGGGCATCGACCGACGGGCGCAGGCGCAGATCATCGATCCCGCTGTCACCCGCAATCGCAAGCGTCGCCACCATCCCATCGGCACTGGCCGCAATGTCGAGGCTGACCCCTTGCGGCGGATCAAAAGTGAACTGGGCCGGAACGGTGTTGTTTGTCCATGCGACGTTCAGTGTTGTTTCGACACCATCGATCACGACATCGAGCGTGAAATCGGTTTGGCCGACCGGGATTGCAACAGAGCGCCCGTTCAACCCGGCGCTGGCACCGGCCACGCCAAGGCCAAAGGCTGCGGCATCGACCGCCGGTGTCTCGGGCGACAGGCGCAGGATCTGGCCGCTGAGGCTGCCGCCGGTGGCTGCCACGCGCAAGGTGTTGTCGGCCTCGAAAAAGGCGGTGATCCGACCGGCTTCGGGGCCAGTCACCGCGATCTCTCCGTCGACCATGCTCAACACATAGCTTTGATCGCCGAGAAGCACCTGAACCGTGGTGCCGTCGGCGGGCTGCGTCGCGACCGGGCTTCCTTCAAGTGTCGGCACCATGCCAAGGCCGCGCAGCGTTGCGGCCATGGCTTGCGCAACGGCGCTTGATCCGACCTCGGACAGACGGGCGGTTTCGATCTGAGCGCTCAGCGACCCGGTGCCGTTGAGGCCCGATAGGTTGAGCGACAGCTGCGTCGCGGCGGCGGTGGCGCCAAGACCCTCGGGATCGGCCTCGGCAGTATCAAGCCCGTCGGACAGGTGAAAGGCGATGTCTTGCCACCGCCCTGCCGGGTCGACCTGCCGGGTCATCAGCCCGTCGGTGAAAGGGTCCGCGCTGCTTGTGCCGCTCGCGCCTTGCCAATCCAGCTCGAAGGACTGGCTGCCGCGCAAGGTAATGTCGCCGCCAAGTCGCAAAGCGGTGGCGCCATTCGTCCCGCCAAGCGTGACCGCCGTTCCGCGCGCCGTGGCGGTCATCGTGATCGGTGTCGCGGTGAAGCCGGGATCGCCCGCGCTGATCGCACCGAGCACCAGATCATCGCCCGTATCCGAAACCAGCACGATCCGGCCGGGATCACTGCCCAAGGTGGCCACGACGCCGGTGTCGCGACTGCGGGCATTGATCGCGCCCAGCAAGTTGTCCAAGGCCCCCCCCGTGACATTGGCGGCGATTTGGACAGGGGTCTCGTTGTCGGCCTCGAGCGTGAATTGCACAAGCCCATCGGGCAGATCGGAAAGCGCGAGCCGCGTTGATGCCTCGGCGCTGATTCCCGTATCGGTTGCAGCCGCGTTGATCCGTGCCGCGATAAGCCCGGCGGACAGGCTGGCCGGGATCTCGATCACTTCACGCTCGGTCCCGATGGTGAGCGCGAGGCTGCCCGCCGGGTTGGCGGGAACGGCCGCCGCATCGCCTGTGCGCAGGCTGGGATCGATGCCTGTGGCCGAGAACGTCAAAAGCGCGGCACCGTCGGTCGTGCGCCGGATGATTTCCATGCCCCGATAGCCGATCCCGTCCGCCCCGTTCAAAAGATCGGCCCGATATTCGGCTTCGGGCAGGAAACCATTCGCCTCTGTCAGGTAGCTGATCACATCGGATTGGCTGAGCGCGGTTCCCGCGATTTGACGCCCGTCGCGGGTGAACACCTGCAGGTTGCTGACTGCGGCCAATCCTGTCGTGACACTGCCCGCTTGCCCGTCGATCGTCGCGGCGGTGATGGCGCCCGTACTACTGGCGCGCGCAATCGTCAGGTTCCCCTCCGCGCCGGCCGCGAAAAGGCCAAGATCGGAAAACCGGGTGCCGTTCTGCATGGTCAGCCTGCCTGCGTTCAGCAGATCCGCCAGATCGCCCGCATCCGCCCCACGTTGATCGCCGGCATAGGTCTGAAACGCCGAGAGATCAAAGGTATAGCTGGTGCCGTTGAGCGTGATGGCAAGGCTGCTGACCGCGATGGTCTGCGCCTCTGTCAACGAGAAGGTGACACTGTCTTGGCGGCCCAGCGATACCAGCTCAACCGATGCGGTCCCCGCTGGGATCACGCCCAAAACCCCGTTTTGACGCAGCGCCGTGGCCGAAAGCGTCGAGAGATCGTCGCGCAATACCTGCGTCACATCCGTCAGCCCGGTCGGGGTCTGCGTGGCGATGGCCGTCGCTTCCAGCGCTGCGCGGCTGGTATTGCCGATATCCGCCTCGCTCAGCAAAAGGCCTGCCCCGGCGAACTCTTGTGGTTGCTTGAGCAAAAAGCGCATCTGCGCGGCCGAGCCGATCTCGGCGCGCAAGGTGAACTCGTCGCCATCGGCGGGGGTGCCTGTCACGTTGATGCGGACCGATCCGATGGTGATCGGCCCAGAGGCATGCGTGGTGGCCTTGCCATCGGCATCGAAGCTCAACCATGCCGCGGCCTTGGAGGAATAGACAAAGCGTGTCTCGCCCGCGATCTGGTCGATGACCTCGGGTGCGGTGGCATTTGCGGAGAAGCGGCCGAGATTGGTGGACGATTGTTCGACGAACACACCATCGGCGCTGAAGAGTGCCGTGCCGACCTTGCCGTTGAGGTCGATCCCGTTCGCATGGGCTTGGTTGAACTCGTCTGCGAGCCTCGTTGCCAGCGTATCAAGGCTGCGCATCGCTTCGGTGACGGACCGATAGGCCTCTGACAGCCCGGCCAGCCGCCCCGATGACACTTGTTGCGTTTCGCTCAGCCCCGGCGATTGGCCCGCCAAGAAGACCAGCCGTTCGTCGCCTTTGCGCACCTGAAGGCTGCCCGATTGCGTCGCGGTGCCCAGCACCGGCCCATTGCCGCTGCGCCCGAGCGTCACTGTGGCAGCACCGCTGGCGGCGGTGGCCACGGATACGCCGACAAGGGTGCTGATCTCGGAGATCGTTTGGTCGCGAGCATCAAGCAGCGCGTTCGAGGCGCCCGTGGCGCTGCCCGATGCGATCAGCTGGTTTTGCGTATTGCGCAGCGTCACCAACATGCCGTTGAGGTCGCGGGTCACATTGGACGTCTGCTGCCAGATCGTTTCGCGCAGATCGTCAAGATCTTGCGACAGGCGGACGAAACCCTCGGCCAGCGCGCTGCCTTTGGTCAGGGCCACGGTGCGCGAGGCAAGATCGGCCGGTGCTTGGGCCACGCCGTTCAGCCCGTCGAAAAACTCGGCGAGGAAATAGCCGAGGTCGTAATCGCCCGGAACAAGCGCGCCCTCCAGGGTATCGAGCCCGGCCTTGTAGGCTTCGGCTTGCGAGAAATCGGAATTGGCATCGCGGGCGCGTCCGGCGATGAAGCTGTCAAATGCCCGGCTGATCCCTGCGACGCGCACCCCAAGGCCGGTCTGGTCCGAGATCGTGGTGACATCGTTCTGGCTGGCAGAAATTTCGGACAGGTCCACACCGCGACGGCGATAGCCTTCGGTATTGATGTTGGCGATGTTTTGGCCGGTGACGGCCAAGGCCTCGCGGTAGGCTTGGATGCCGCTGCTGGCGATATCGAACAAACCGGGCATGGTCAGTCACCCGCCCGTGGCAAGTGCTGTGCGAATTGGGCGTAAAGCGCATCGGCGATGCCAAGCGACACACCGCCCGAGGCCGCGCGGGAATATTCTTGGTCGAGCATCCCCTGAAACGTGTCGCCCGCCGACGAGGTCAGCAAGCCGTCGGACAGCTGGCTTTTACGGGCTTGTTGCAAGAATTGGTTGAGAAACATCGCTTCGAATTCTTCCGCCGCCTGCCGAAGTTCGGCCGGGCCCGCACCAGCTGTGCGGATTTCCGGACGCCCCCAGCCGGGGCCGGTCGCGCCCGTAGCCCGGCCAATCGACAGATCGGCCAGGGTGGTGCGGGGCAGGGCAGAGGGGGCATCGGTCATGCTGTGCCTCAGATGATGATCAGTTCGGCGCGCAGCGCGCCCGCTTCGCGCAGCGCCTCGAGAATGGCGACGAGATCGGAGGCGGAGGCGCCGACGGCGTTGATCGAATCCACCAGCGAGGACAGCGAGACACCGCCATCGAAAACAAAGGCGCGCGCCGGTTCCTCGGTGGCGTCAAGCGTGCTTTCGGGGGTGACCACGGGCTCGCCCGGGGCGACGATCGTCTGGTTGTCGTTGCTGACGACGCTTGCCCCTTGCGCCACGTTGAGGCGTTCGTTGACCCGCACGGTCAGCGATCCATGCGTCACGGCAGCGGGCGTCACGCGGACATTGCCACCGATGACGATCGTTCCGGTGCGCGAATTGATGATGACCTGTGCCGGCGGTTCGACCGGCTCGACCTCGATATTCTCCAAAAGCGAGACAAAGGCCACGCGCTGCGAGGGGTCTTGCGGCGCGCGCACCCGCACCGAGTTCGCGTCAAGCGGCACGGCGATGTCCGGCCCGAAGATGCCGTTGATCGCCTCGGCCATGTTCGCCGAGGCCGTGAAATCACCGCGATTGAGGTTGAGGACAAGATGTTCGGTCTCGAGGAAAGAGGATTCCACCATCCGCTCGGCTGTGGCCCCGTTCGGGATGCGCCCGACCGTCGGCACATTGACGACGAGCGAGGAGTTGTCCTGTCCCTCGACACCCAGACCACCCACGACAAGATTGCCCTGCGCGATACCATAGGTTTCGCCATCCGCCCCCAGCAGCGGCGTCATCAAGAGCGTGCCACCGCGCAGTGACTTGGCACCGCCGATGGTCGAGACGGTCACATCGAGCCGCTGTCCCGGCTTGACGAAGGGGGGCAGGTCGGTCGTGACCATGACCGCGGCCGCATTGCGCGCGTCAAGCCCGCTGACATCGGTCACCAGCCCGAAACGCGACACCATCGCTTGCAGTGATTGAAGCGTGATCCCGGTGCCGCCATCGCCGGTTCCCGCAAGGCCCACGACGATCCCGTAACCCACAAGCTGGTTCGACCGCACCCCCGCGATGCTGGCGATGTCCTTGATGCGTTCGGCCTTGGCCGGGTTGGGCGCAAAGCCGGCGGCACATGCTGCAAGGACGATGAAAACGGCAAGAACGGGCCAAGGGGTGCGCATGTTTATGCCTTTTCAGATCGGGGATACGGATGTCAGGATGCGCGAAAGCCAGCCCTGCTGGCCGGTATCGGCAAGGTCGCCTGCGCCGATATAGGTGATCTCGGCGTTGGCGATCCGGTCGGATTGGACCACGTTGTTCGAGGTGATGTCTTCGGGCCGGACGATGCCGCGGACGCGGATATACTCATCGCCATTGTTCAGCGTCAGCTTCTTTTGACCCAGAATCTCGAGATTGCCACCGGGCAAGACGCGCACGACATGGACCGAGACCTGCCCAGTAAGCGAGTTGGACTGCGCCGCCGTGCCGTTGCCGGTAAAGGTTTGGGTGGTGCCGTTCGACAGTTCCGGCCCGACAGATGCAAAGGGAAGCACGCTGGGCAGCTCAATTTCGAAAGATGAGGATTTCGCACTGCCCGCATTTTGCGATTTCGTGGCTTGAAAGCTTTCGCTGAAGGCAACTGTCAGAATATCGCCGACGCGGCCAGCGCGGCGGTCGGTGGCAAACAGCCCCGCTTGTTGCGGTGTATAGATCGTACCCGTGGCGAAGCCCACGGGTTGCAGCTCGGCGGCCAGCGGATAGACCGGGGTGAAATCCGCGCTTGCGGCCTCTTGCACCTGGGTGGCGCAACCGGCGAGGACCGTCGCTGCAACGACTGCGAGAGGAAATGAAGAGAGGCGCATCATGGCGTGACCCCGATCACAGGTTGTTCGAGATGTGGCGCATCATCTCGTCGGTGGCGCTGATCGCTTTCGAGCTCACCTCATAGGCGCGCTGTGTTTCGATCATATCGACAAGCTGCTGCACGACATTCACGTTCGAGCTTTCAAGATAGCCTTGCTGCAGCTTGCCAAAGCCGCCCTCATAGGGGACGCCTTCGATGGGCGGGCCGCTGGCCGGGGTTTCGATCACGAAGGTCTCGCCGATGGGTTGCAGACCGCGCGGGTTGGTGAAATTGGCAAGCGTGATCTGGCCGACCTCTTGGGGATCGTTCTGGCCCGCGACCATGACCGAGACGACGCCGTTTTGCCCGATCGTGATCTCGGTGACATTGTCGGGGATCTGGATCTCGGGCTGCAAGACGTAGCCGCTTGGCGTGGTCAATGTGCCATCGGCATTGCGCGAAAAGGCCCCGTTGCGTGTGTAGCCGATGCGGCCATCAGGCATCAGGACCTGGAAAAAGCCCATGCCGTCTATCGCCAGATCGAGCGAATTCTCGGTGCTTACAAGGCTGCCTTGGGAGTAGAGCTTTTGGGTCGAGACCAGCCGCACCCCGGTGCCGACCGTGGAGGAGGAGGTCAGCGCGGTGCCATCAGCGGTCTGAGCCCCGCCCGACCGCATCACCTGGTAAAGAAGGCTTTCAAAATTCGCGCGGTCGCGCTTGAAGCCGGTTGTGTTCACATTCGCCAGGTTGTTGGCGATGATCTGCATCTTGGTCTGCTGGGCGTTGAGACCAGTCTTGGCGACATGCATTGCGCTTGCGGACATCTGGAACTTCCTTTGTCAGGTTCGTCCCTCCAGTCTTGCAAGAGCTGTGCCAGCCGGTCACTATTCCTGGGCGATCCGCATGATTTGGGCGGCGGCCTGGTCGATCTGCTTGGCGGATTCGATGAACTTCACGCTCATCTCGAAACGGCGTTGCAGCTCGATGGTATAGACCAATTCCTCGACAGCGCTGACGTTCGAGCTTTCCAGCATACCTTGCTGCATATGCGCGATTTGGTCGGGGGGCGGGATCGTGCCGTCAAGCGCGCGGATCCGCCCATCCTCATTCTTGCGCAGATCGACACCCGCAGCCGTTGTCGTGCCGATGAATCCGGCAGACACGAACTGACCGGCTTCTGCCGCCAGAGGATTGATGAGGATTTCACCGATCTGAGTGATCTGGATTTCCCGGTAGGGTGGGATGACCATCGGCGCAAGCGCATCGCTCAGAACGGTCTCGTTCGAGCCATTGACGAGAATGCCTTCGGCATTCACCGAAAGATCGCCACGGCGGCTCAATGCAGGTGGCGACCCGTCGGGCGGCTGTACGAGAAGCCAACCATCGTCGACAATGGCGATATCCGTATCCACCCCCGTCGGATCCATTGTCCCCAGCTGGTAGGAGAACTCGCTTTTCCCGGTTCCAAGCGCGAAGGCGCGTGCCGTCGGCTCTTGGCCGGCTTGCAGGTAGCCGGTGCCGGCCTGTCCCCAAAGATCCTTGCGAAACCCCGGCACAGACATGTTCGTCAGATTTTGCGCGTTGATCTTTTGCAACTCCGAAAGGTTGCGCATCGAGTTCAACGCGGTGTGAATCATGCGATCCATGGCGCTATATACTCCTGTGCCGGGGTCTGTGATTACATCCGGATGTTGATGATGGTCTGGGTCAGGCTTGTCGTGGTCTCGATCGCCTTGGCCGATGCCTGATAGTTCCGCTGGGCGGTAATCAGGTTCACCAGCTCTTCGGTGATATCGACGTTCGAGCGTTCAAGCGAACCCGATTGGATCGTGCCGAAACCTTCCGAACCCGCCTCGCCGACCTGCGGCCGGCCCGATACGGCGGTCTCGACATAGGTCGCATTACCGATCTGCTTGAGGCCGTTTTGGTTGTTGAAGGTCGCGACCACGATCTTGCCCAAGGGGTTGTTCTGGCCATTGGTGTAGTTCGCCCGGATCGTACCCGAGCTGTCGATCTCGATCCCGTCAAGGCGGCCGGAGGTGAAACCGTCTTGCTCCACCGACAACACCGAGAAGGGCTGGGCAAACTGGCTTGAGGCCGAGAAATCGATGTCGAGCGAGATCGAGAAGCCATCGGCCTGCTGTTCGAAATGCACCTTGTTCTTGGGGCTGATCAGTTTACCGGTCTTGTCGAAGGTCAATTCGCCCTCGTCAATGTAGAGCGGGAAATACCCTGTCACCAGGTTCTCCGGCGGCGAGGTCACGACATTGCCGTCGGCGTCGACGAAAAGCGCCAAGCCATCGGCATTTGTCGCCTGCACAAGGTTGTAGATCTTCGGCACCGAGCCAACCCCCAAGGGGACATCGTCAAGACCGAGGCGCGCGGTGCCCTTGACCTTGATCGTCGAGGTGTCGCCCGTGGTGCCTGTGGTGAAGGTGAAGCTGTTGGATGCAGCCGAATAGCGCACGGTCACACCGCCGACACTGATGCCGCTGACTGGGTCGGCGATCTGGTTGACCCGCTCTTCGAGCGCGGCGGCCAGCGTGGTGCCGACGTAATTGCCCGGCGGGATCTCGATGACCCCGGAAATCCCGTTCACCGAAACGTTGAAGATGTTCTCGTTGTTGGTGGCGGTCAGGCGGAAGACTTCGGTCAGGTCGCTTTGCGCGGCCCGTCCCGAGGCGATGGCAGGGTCCGAGGCAAGGCCGCGTCCTGCGGCAAAGACATAGTCGGTGCGCGTCGCGCCAAATCCGAACAATGCATTCTCGCCGCTGCCGATGATCCGTGTGTCGAGGTTGATCTGTTCGCTCGGATCGGTGTTGCCACCCGAAAGAATGGTGCGTCGGCCGATCTGGATATTCGACGCCTTCTGGTTTTGATCGACACCGATTGCGCCATTGGTGCTGATTGTTTCACCCGTCGTGCCGCTGAGCACGCTGAACGACTTGGTGTCGCTGTTATATTCAACCTGAATGCCGAAACGCTTGTCGTTGAGCTGGATTTCCTCGCCGTCGGCGATGAAGGATTCAGCCGACATCACTTCGCCGCCGCGGATCAAGACCTGGCGTGTATTGCCTGAATCCGGGATGCCCAAGCCGTTCGTGTCGTTTGCACTGGCAGCGCCCGAAATGGTGAAGGAGTTGAAGTTGCTCCCTGTCCCGGTCCCTAGCACGGTCCGGTCAACGCTGAACTGCAGGCGCTGGTTTACGTCATCATAGCTGATCTTTATCGGCGGGTTCTTTTCGTCGATCCAGCCTGCACGGTTTATGGTGGTGAGGTTGGCGAGGTTATATACAGCCAACACACCATCGGCCATGGTGCCGTTCGCGGCGCCCGACGTCGAGACAGGGGTTTGGCTGAGCGTAACCAGAGTGCCGTCAGGATTGACTTGGAGGGCGGAAACATCCCCTGTGCCGGTTGAACCGGTGATCGAGAAATCCTTTCCATCTGCACGCGTGATCACGCCGTCGGCCATTGAGAAGCCCTTCTTGTCAGCCAAAGCATCAAAGGCCGTCTGCAGGGCGGCGTAGGCGTCTGTTTGGGTCTGTCCGGTAGTAAGTTCTGCCGTGATGAAAGAAAGGGTGTTGCCGCGGCCGTCATCAAGGTTGACGGTGAAAGCATCGCCGGTGGTTATTGTACCGGTAACAGTCAAGACCATCGTGGCAGGTGTTGCCGGACTAGTGACGGCCGGCATGAGGGAATTCAGCCCAAGCGCATTTATCGCTGTGGAAACGCTGTTGTTCTTTGCGCTGTCGATCATGAAGGCGTTGTCAAAGGAGCTGTCGGTAATCGTGCGGGTCGCGGCGGCGCCGATTTCGCGCAGGACGATCTTCTTGCTGTTAAAGGTGGTTAAAACGCCTTCGGTCCCGCTCTCGGCACCTTCGAAAAAAGCTTCGACGTTAGAGGACGGGTTGAACAACAAATTGATGTCGAAGTTGCGTTCAAACGAGGTCTCCGACAGGGCGAGCCCTGAGGTGTCGACCTTCAACAGCTTGAAGCCCCCTTCGGTTGTGCCGCCGGCGTCCAAAACCCGAAGCGCGCGGCCATTCAGGTTGGCGTCCAAATTGGCACCTTGAAGCTGGATCGAAGCCGAGTCGAGATCAAGTCCCGTGGGGATGTAAAACGACAGCGTGTTCTGCAACGCGTCGTAAGACAGCTTGTCCATTTCTGCAGGAGCCGCAAGCGCGACCTTGTTGTCATAAACGGTCAAGCTCGGGCGGTCGTTGAAATAGGAGTATGCTAG
>NZ_CBFIIK010000067.1:0-14386 GCF_965662675.1 Roseicyclus sp.
CGCTGTTGGTGGGCGATCCGGGCGTCGGCAAAACCGCCATCGCTGAAGGTCTGGCCAAAAAGATCGTCGAGGGTGAAACCCCCGAGGTCTTGGCAAACTCCACGATCTATTCGCTCGACATGGGCGCGCTTTTGGCCGGAACCCGCTATCGCGGCGATTTCGAAGAACGGCTCAAGGCCGTGGTCAACGAGCTTGAAGAACATCCCGATGCGATCTTGTTCATCGACGAGATCCATACCGTCATCGGTGCAGGTGCGACCAGCGGCGGGGCGATGGATGCCTCCAACCTGCTCAAACCGGCCCTTCAGGGCGGCAAGTTGCGCTGCATGGGATCGACCACCTACAAGGAATTCCGCCAGCACTTCGAAAAGGATCGCGCGCTGTCGCGCCGGTTCCAAAAGATCGATGTGAACGAACCTTCGGTCGAAGACACGATCAAGATCCTCAAGGGTCTCAAGCCCTATTTCGAGGAACATCACGGGCTGAAATACACCGCCGACGCGATCAAGGCGGCGGTGGAACTTTCCGCGCGCTACATCAATGACCGCAAGCTGCCCGACAAGGCCATCGATGTCATCGATGAGGCCGGCGCAGCCCAGCATCTTGTCACTGAGAGCAAGCGCCGCAAGACGCTTGGCGCCAAGGAAATCGAAGAGGTCGTGGCCAAGATCGCGCGTATCCCGCCCAAGAACGTCTCCAAGGATGATGCAAGCGTACTCAAGGATCTTGAGGTGACGCTCAAGCGCGTGGTCTTTGGCCAGGATACCGCGATCGAGGCCTTGGCAAGCGCCATCAAGCTGGCGCGTGCGGGTCTGCGCGAGCCGGAAAAGCCCATCGGCAATTATCTGTTCGCGGGCCCCACCGGCGTCGGCAAGACCGAGGTGGCGAAGCAACTGGCCGATACGCTGGGCGTGCAACTTCTGCGCTTCGACATGTCGGAATACATGGAAAAGCACGCGGTTTCTCGCCTGATCGGCGCGCCGCCCGGCTATGTGGGCTTTGACCAAGGTGGGCTTTTGACCGACGGGATCGACCAGCATCCGCATTGTGTTTTGCTGCTTGATGAGATCGAGAAAGCCCATCCCGACGTCTTCAACATCTTGTTGCAGGTCATGGATCACGGCACGCTGACCGACCATAACGGACGCAAGGTCGATTTCCGCAACGTGATCTTGATCATGACATCGAACGCAGGCGCGGCCGATATGCAAAAAGCCGCCATCGGTTTCGGCCGCGACAAGCGCGAGGGCGAGGATACGGCCGCGATCGAACGCACCTTCACGCCGGAATTCCGTAACCGTCTGGATGCCGTCATCTCCTTCGGCTCGCTGCCCAAAGAAGTGATCATGCAGGTGGTCGAGAAATTCGTCCTGCAACTCGAAGCGCAGCTGATGGATCGCAACGTGACCATCGAACTGACGCCCGAGGCTGCCGCTTGGCTGGGTGATGCGGGCTATGATGACCGCATGGGCGCGCGCCCGCTTGGCCGCGTGATCCAAGAGCACATCAAGAAGCCCTTGGCCGAAGAATTGCTGTTCGGTGCGCTTGCCAAGGGCGGTAATGTCCGGGTCGGCGTCAAGGACAACAAGATCGACCTACAGATCGAGGCACCCGGAACGCCACGCATCAGCGCCAAGAAGCCCCCTCTTTTGACCGCTGATTGATCACCCGCGGCCATATCGACCAAAGGCCCGGCATCTTGCGCATGCCGGGCCTTTTTCTTTTCCGCCGATGCGATAAGCTGACCATATGCGCCATTTTTTCCTAGTTCTTTCCGTTTTCGCGTTGCCCGTTGCCGCACAAGATGCGCCGCAACTGCTTTTCCCGGTCGATTGCACCTTGGGCGAGACCTGTTTCTTACAACAATTCGTTGATCACGACCCCGGCCCCGCCGCGCGCGATTTCGCCTGCGGGCCGCAGAGCTATGATGGCCATACCGGCACCGATATCCGCACGGTCGATATGGCCGGGATGGCGGCGGGCCTCGTGGTACGGGCGGCCGCCGATGGGGTGGTGCGTGCCATTCGCGACGGGGTGCCCGATGGCGGCACCCCGACGATGGCCGAGGGGCAGGGATGCGGCAATGGCCTTGTCATCACCCATGCCGATGGCTGGGAGACGCAATATTGCCACCTGATGCAGGGCTCGATCAGCGTGGCTGCAGGTGACAGCGTCAGCGCGGGCGCGACCCTTGGCCTGATCGGCTATTCGGGGCGGACGGAATTTCCGCATCTGGAGTTCATCTTGCGCCATGAGGGGCGAGTGGTCGACCCTTTTGCGCCAAGTGCCAACGGCACCTGCGGCACGGGTGAGGCGGCGCTGTGGGCCACCCCCCTGCCCCATGTGCCGGGCGAGATCCTTTCAGCGGGTTTTGCCCCGGATGTGCCCGCATTCGACGCGATCAAGACCGGCGCCGCCGATCATGGGCAGATCGCCAGCGGCGATCCGGCGCTTGTGCTTTGGGCCTATGTCCACAGCGCGCGCAATGGCGATCTCTTGCGGCTGCGCATCACCAATGCACAGGGTGCCGAGATTCATGCCCAAGACGTCATGCTTGAGCGGACGCAGGCGCAATTGTTCCGTGCAACGGGGCGACGCACCCCGGCCACGGGCTGGCCACCGGGCCTTTATATCGGAGAGGTCACACTGATCCGCGATGGCACAAGCCGGATCGACCACCACATCACACGCATGGTGATCACGCCCTGAGAGGCGTGCCCTAGCGCTCGGTCAGCTTCAACTCGATCCGGCGGTTCTGCGCCCGACCCTCCGCGGTGTCATTGGTGGCGACCGGATTATACTCGCCGAACCCCGTCGCCGCCAAACGGGTCGTCGGAAACCCCAGCTCTTCGGACAGATATCGCACCACCGACAGCGCGCGGGCTTGGCTGAGTTCCCAATTCGAGGCGAAATCGCCATCGCCGCGCAGCGGGCGGTTGTCGGTATGCCCATCCACACGCAAAATCCAGTCGATCGCCTCCGGGATTTCGCCCGCCACTTCGTTCAACAGGCTTGCGACATTGGCGATCTGGGCCAAGCCAGCCGGGGCCAAGTCGGCGGACCCGACTTCGAACAGCACCTCCGAGGAAAAGACGAAGCGGTCGCCCTCGATATTCACGCCCTCGCGCCCTTCCAGCAGGCTGCGCAAGCGCCCGAAGAACTCCGAACGAAAACGTTCCAACTCCTGCGCTTCGGCGGCAAGGCGCGCAGCCTCGGCTGCTTCTAGATCGGCGACGCGGGATTGCTCACGCGCCAATTGCTGCTGTTCGGCCGCGACGCGGGCGAGCGCTGCGTTCAACTGCGTCCCGAGATTGGCGATCTGTACCTCGGCCGCCGCATCGCGTTCGGCAGACTCATCAAGCAAGCCTTGCAAGGCGCCCAATTGCTGGCGAAGTGCAGCGACCTGTTCGTTCAACAGCGCGACCTGTCGCTGACTTTCCGCACTCGCCGCCTCGGCGGTGGCAAGCTGGGCATTGGCGACGGCCAAAAGCGCTGCCTGACGCTCGGCTTCGGTCATGGCGGCGGCGCGGGCTGCATCGGCCGCGGCCAAATCGGCGGCCGATGCTTGTGCGGCGGCCAAAAGCGTCAAGGTCTCTTCGGCGCGGCGGCGCTGTTCCTCGAGTGCCAGCGTCATCGCGGTCAGTTCCGCATCTGCATCTTCCAGCCGCGCGCGCAGCGCCGCGGCGGCGGCGGCGTCGAGCAGACGGTTCGCCTCGGCCTCCGAAAGCGTGGTCTCCAGCGTCGCGATTTGCGCGTCGCGGTTGGTGGCATCACGCTCCAGATCGGCGATCAGCGCCTCAAGTGCGGCGCGGCGGGCGGCGGCAAGTCGGGCTTCTTCGGCGGCGGCGTCGATCTCGCTGCGGGCTGTGGCCACGGCCAGTTCCAACGCCTCGGCGGCACTCAGGCTTTCGGCCAGTTCCGCGCTGACCCGGTCACGATCGGCGCTCAATGATGTATTGGCCGCAATCAATGAGGCCACTTGCGCCTCGAAATCGGCGATTAGCGCAGCTTGGGCGGCCAACTCGCCTTGCGCCGTGGTCAAGCTGCTCGACAGTGTCGCGACGCGGCTTTCAAGGCTGGTGGCGCGCGCTTCTTCCAGCCCCAAGGCTTGCGACAGCGCGTTCAGCTGCGCGTTCAGACTGTTCAACTCATCGTCTTGGTTGTTGATCTCTTCGGACAGGACGAATTGCACCACCATGAAGATGGTCAAGACGAAGATCATCACCATCAAAAGCGCCGTGATCGCATCGACGAAGCCCGGCCAGATGGCGCCCGAAACGCGGTTACCGGCGCGGCGCTGAAAGGCCATTGCCGCTTACCCCCCGCTCGGCCCGCGCGGCTGGCGGGCAGGTGCGCGGGCAGCGGCGACCAGATCGCGCAGGGCTTGCGTCAGATCGGTGATATCGCGGCGGAGCAGCAGGATTTCGGCATCGCGCGTAGCGCCAAGATCTTCGTGGATCTTGAGCAGCTGCACATCGATAGATCGCAGGCGCGCGCGGCTTTCATCGTCGATGGCGGAGGTGCTTTGCATCGTGGCCAAGACCTCGATCAATTGCTCTTGACCCGCGGCCAGCCGTTCGGTTGCGGCGAAAGGGGTCTGACCAAGCTGGCCCGCCAAACCTTCGATCGCACCGGCCAAATGCATCATCCGCGCTTCCGTCTCGGCGCGGCGGGCCTCGGATTGGGAAAAGAGCGATTGCAGCGTTTCGACCTGATCGACCATGTGATCGAGCACGGTCGCAATGGCGCTGCGATCGACACCGCCCTCGCCCTCGCCACCGGCAAGGCTGACCCGCGTGATCGAGGCCAGCCATTCTTCCAGCTCGCGGTAAAAACGGTTCTGGCCGTGGCCGGCGTAAAGCTCCAGCAATCCAACGACCAACGAACCTGCAAGACCCAATAGCGACGAGGCAAAGGCCGTGCCCATGCCGCCCAGTTGGTCCTCAAGCCCATCCATCAAACGCCCGAAGACCGCCAGACCCTCTTCGCCCTCGGCCGGCTGCAGCGAGCGGATGGTATCGACCACCGCCGGAACCGTTGTGGCAAGGCCAAAGAAGGTGCCCAAAAGTCCAAGGAAAATCAGCAGATTGGCAAGGTAACGCGTGATGTCGCGGCTTTCTTCCATCCGCGAACCGACGGAATCGAGGATTGACCGCGCCGCAGGCCCCGTAACCTGCATGCCGCGTCCGCGCACCCGCGCGATCCCGGTCATCGCCGCCAAAAGCCGCGGTGGCCGTTCGGTCGCATCTTGCGGAGCGTTACCGGCGATCGCCTCGATCCATGTGATCGAGGAGAAAAGCTGGAACACCTGCATGTAACAGGCCAAGACACCCACGACGAACACGATGCCAATGGTCCCATTCAGCACAGGTGACGCCAAGAACACCGGCTGCACCGCAGGCCAGATCACCACACCGCCCACGATCACCGCCGCACAGATAAGCGCCATCAGCACGATCTGGCGCGTCGGTCGCGTGATATGCGTGAGGCGCTTTTCCGCGCCCATGTCTTCTCTGCTCGCCATGGCTCCGGCCCGGTTCTTTCTGTGCGCGGTCAATCTACAGCGATGGGCGCAATATGCCAATGCATGACGCGCCTAGCCTGTCTTGATCTCGCGAACGCGCGCGACCAGCCAATCCAGATCGGGATCGGGCAGCCCTAAAAGGTGAAGCTGCCGGGCGGTATTTTCGAGATATTCATCATTGGGTCCGCGTCCGCCCATCGCATGCGCGATGATCTGGGCCTGTGTCTCAAGCGGCCATGTGCAATATTGGTCGTGCTGGGGATCGATCACATAGGTCAGCACATCCTCCAAGGTCGCGCCGCAATCCAAGGTGACGCTTTGACGGGTCTCCAGATAAGCCGATGAGACCAGTTCGCGTTCGCGCAAATAGGCCAAGGTCGCGTCGGCCGCGCCATCGGCCACGCGAAAGGCAACGCCGTGGCATACCCCATCGGCGGCCCGGTCAAGCGCCAGAACCAAGCCCGGCGCCTCGGGCGTACCGCGGTGATGGATCGAGGTCATGCAAAAACTGCGCCGCCAGCCATGCAGGCGCGCTTGGCGGGTCTCGGCCACGGCAAAGCCGGGGTTCCACAAGAGCGAGCCATAGCCGAACACCCAAAGATCCTGCATGGCCCTGTTCTCCCGCATGGTCAGTCGTGCCTTGGGCGGCTATACCGAAAGCTGCAGGGCGGCGGTAGGTATGGCATGAAGCGGATCTTGGTCATTGTGATGGTCATCGGCACGCTCGGCGTGGCCGCTTGGTTCGGCTGGGCTGCATTCAGCAAGCGCGCCATCGAAAGCTGGTTCGCCGCGCGCGTTGCCGAAGGTTGGCAGGTCGCGGCCGACGACATCACCGTCACCGGCTTTCCCCTATCCTTCGAGACGCGGCTGGCCGGGCTGATGCTGGCCGATCCCGCGACGGGGCTGGCATGGACCGCGCCCGATTTCACCTTGCGATACCCGTCATGGGATCTGTCCCGCATCACCGCGATCTGGCCGCAAAGCCATATGATCGCCTCGCCGGACGAGCGGCTGACGATCACCGCCGAGGCGTTGTTTTCCATCCTCGATGTCACGCCCAGCGCGCGCATGGCGTTGGCGGGCTCGCAAACCCGGATGCGGGGCCTTGCCATCGCCAGTTCGCAAGGCTGGCAAAGCCAGCTTGCCGAAGGGCAGATCGACATGATCCGCCAAGACGGGGCCGATGCGCGCTATGATATCCGCTTTTCAGCAACCGACCTCGTGCCGGCCGAACAGGTGGCCAAGCTGCTCGATCCGGGCGGCATCTTGCCCCCGGCGATCCCCGTGGTCAGCGCCACCGCCCTGATTGATTTCGACCGTCCGTGGGACATCGGCGCGATCGAGGCGCTGCGCCCACAACCCCGGCGCATCGATTTGACCGAGGCGCGCGCCGAATGGGGCGCGCTGACGCTGCGGCTGTCGGGCGCACTCGACATCGACGCCGAGGGCCGCCCCACGGGCGAGGTCGCGATCCGCGCGCAGAACTGGCCCGAGATGCTCGCCATGGCCGAGCGTGCGGGGCTGTTGCCGCCCAGCTTGCGGCAAACGGCGGAAAGCGCGCTTGGCTTTTTGGCCGCACTGTCGGGGCGGCGCGAGGATCTGGATGTGACCTTGCGCATGGATCAGGGGTTCGTGTTCCTTGGCCCGCTTCCCATTGGCGAGGGCCCAAGGATCAGACTGCGCTAACGGCAAAACGGCCCGCCACGATGGCGTGCCACATCGAAGTGGAAGTGATCGCGGTGGAAACGGTCCGATTCCGGCCCTAGCACGGTGCCGAACGGCCCACAGGCCCCGCGATGCAGATCGCGCAAGATGCCGCCCTCGCGCCGGGTGCGCCAATCGGTGAGCACCGTCAACTCAGTCCCATCAGCAAGTCCGATCCCTGCAATGTCGATGGCATTGCCGCGCGCATGCTCGGACAACCGCGCGCCGGGCTGGTTGTTGCGGGTTCGGCACGCATAAGAGGCCACAACCCGCAGCGACCGCACCCCACCGCCGTAGCGCCCGACCTCCGGCACGAGGCTTTGGCGCACCCATTGCTGCAAAGCGCGCGCCGTATCGCAATTGATGGTCGCCGGGCTGGACAGCGCGATCCCATCGACTTCGCGCAGCAAGATCGGCTCGACGATGCCGCAGCCCCCTGTCCCGGTGTAGATCGGGGCCAGCCTGTCACCCGCCAGACCGCGCTGACCGCAAAGCCGCCCGCGCTGAACGGTCGGGGCGACCGAGGCGGTGGTGGTGCGCGGCGCTGTGCCTGCGCGCGGTCGGGCAAGATCGGCGGGGCGCAAATCGGGGCGCAACGAGCGCGGCACGGCCAAGGCGCTGGTACCCGGCGCGATGGCGATGACCGCCGCGACCGGGCGTTGCGGCTGGGATGGCGTCGGCCGCAACGAAGGTCTGGCCGAGGCTGCGGGCGCATTGGGCCCCGCGACCACGGCGATGCGTACCGGTGACGGCGCCTCTTCAGGCGCGATTGGCGCGTCTGCCGCAGCGGGGCGAAATTCGGGACGCGGCGAGCGATCGGGCGCATTCGCCATCACCGGATGGGTCACCAACACCGCCAGCGCAAGCGCTGCGTATCTGGCGGCACGCCTCACCTTTCGGTCGGTTCGCGCTTCACCTTCACGCGCCCGAAATCGGGGGCGTCCGTATCCTGACCTGCCTCGATAATGCCGCGACGTATAGCGCGAGTACGGGTAAAATACGCGTGAAGGTGGTCGCCATCGCCACGCCGAATGGCGCGCTGCAGGGCGAACAATTCTTCGGTGAAGCGACCCAAAATCTCAAGGGTCGCCTCCTTGTTGGTCAGGAACACATCCCGCCACATGGTCGGGTCGCTGGCCGCGATCCGGGTAAAGTCGCGGAACCCCGCGGCTGAATACTTGATCACTTCGCTATCGGTCACGCGACGCAAATCATCGGCCACACCCACCATCGTATAGGCGATCAGGTGCGGCGTATGGCTGGTGACGGCCAGGACGAGGTCGTGATGATCGGCGTCCATCTCTTCGACCCGTGCACCGCAGCCTTCCCACAGCGCCCGCAGCTTTGCGGTGGCCTCCGGGTCGGTGCCGGGTTCGGGCGTCAAAAGCACATAGCGGTTGTCGAATAATTCGGCGAAGCCTGCGCGCGGCCCCGAATGCTCGGTCCCCGCCAGCGGGTGGGCCGGCACGAAATGCACGCCTTGGGGGATATGGGAGCCGACTTGGGTGATCACATCGCGCTTGACCGAACCGACATCGGTCACGGTCGACCCTTGCGCCAGATGCGGCGCGATCTCGGCGGCGACCGCGCCCATCGCACCGGGCGGCACGCAAAGCACGACGAGATCGGCGCCTTGCACCGCCTCGGCCGCAGTTTCCGCGATCCGGTCGCAAAGCCCGATCTCGGCGGCGATGGCGCGTGACTCAGCCGAACGGGCAGTGCCCACGATCTCACCGGCAAGCCCCGCGCGCCGCATCGCATGGGCCATCGACCCCGCGATCAGGCCCAGTCCGATCAGGGCCACACGGTTGTAGATCACGCTCATGCCGCCCCCCGGAATTCCGCCAAAGCGGCCAGAACGCGGTCATTATCCGCGGGGCGGCCCACGGTGATACGCAAGGCTTCGGGGAAGCCATAGCTTTTGGGGTGGCGCACGATGATGCCTTGCGCATTCAGATGGGCATCAGCAGCCAGCGCCGTGGCCGCATCCGCGAAACGGGCCAATACGAAATTGGCGTGGCTGTCGTCGCAGCCGATCCCAAGCTGGCGCAACCCACCCACCAGCCGCGCGCGCTCATCGGCATTGACGCGCAGGCATTCGGCCACCCAGTCACGGTCGCCGATCGCGGCCTCGGCCCCTGCCAAGGCCACGCCAGACAGGTTGAAGGGGCCGCGAATGCGGTTCAACACATCGATGATCGCGCGGGGGCCATAGCCATAGCCCACACGCAACCCCCCCAAGCCATAAGCCTTGGAGAAGGTGCGCGTCATCACGACATTGGCGCGGCTGCCGGCAAGTGCCGCGCCGCCATCATAACCATCGACAAACTCCGCATAAGCCCCATCCAGCACCAAGATGCAGCTTTCGGGCAGCCCGTCGGCCAGCCGCGTGATCTGGTCCATCGGCAGAAAGGTCGCGGTGGGATTGGCGGGATTGGCGATAAAGACAAGCGCCGTATCCGGCCCCGCGCGCGCAAGGATCGCATCCACATCGACAACCCGCTCATGCTCGGGCACTTCGACAGGTGTGGCGCCTGCTGCCAATGCGCTGATGCGGTACATGGCGAACCCATGTTCGGTATGCATCACCTCTTGCCCCGGCCCGGCATAGGCTTGGCACAGGAAATGGATGATCTCGTCCGATCCGACGCCACAGATGATCCGCTCGGCATCCAGCCCTTCGACCGCGGCGATAGCCGCGCGCAGGGCGGCGTGATCCGTCGAAGGGTAGCGGTGGCTGTCACCAAGCGCCCCGGTCATTGCCGCTAGGGCCTTGGGCGAGGGACCAAAGGGGTTCTCATTGGAGCTGAGCTTCAGCGGCGCGTCATGGCCCGCAAGTGCCGACTGCCCGCCCTGATAGAGCGCGATCTCGAGGATACCGGGTTGTGGGCGGATCGGGGCGGACATGAGGGGCACCGGGCTTGGGTTGTTGACGGAATTCTCTAGCGAGCTTCGCGGCATATGAAAACCGCATTCAGTAAAAGCTTTGCGGGTCGATATCGACCGATAGCCGCAGCTTGGCGCTTTGCCGGATGGGCGCGATCCATTGCGCGATGGCCGCTTGTAGCGCCGCGCCCTTGGGGGCCTTGACCAAAAGCCGCACCCGGTGGCGGCCCCGCACCCGCGCGATGGGGGCGGGTGCCGGGCCATAAACAATCGCACCCACCGCACGCAGCGCGCCATCATTGCGCGCAAGCCGTGTGCCCAGATCGAACGCCGCCGTGGCATCATCGCCCGAGATGATGATCCCCGCCAGACGCCCATAGGGCGGCATGCCCGTCGCCTCGCGCTCGGCGGCCTCGGCGCGCCAAAAGCCCTCCTCGTCGCCCGACAGGATGGCGCGGATCACCGGGTGTTCGGGTTGAAAGCTTTGCAAAAGCGCCAAGCCCGGCGCCTCGGCCCGGCCCGCGCGGCCCGAGACCTGCCGCATCAGCTGGAATGTGCGTTCCGCCGCGCGCAGATCGCTGCCTTGCAGCCCCAGATCGGCGTCGATCACGCCCACCAGCGTCAGGCGCGGGAAATTATGCCCTTTGGCGACAAGCTGGGTACCGATAATGATGTCGGTCTGGCCGCTTGCGATCTCTTCGATCTGCGCCTTGAGCGCGCGCGCCGAGCCGAACAGATCGGAGGACAAGATCGCCAGATTGGCCTCTGGAAAGACGCGCGCGGCTTCTTCGGCGATACGTTCCACCCCCGGCCCGATGGCGGCCATTTTGCCTGTGACGCCACAAGAAGGGCAGGTTTCTGGCAGGGGCTTGCTCTCGCCGCATTGGTGACAGATGAGCCGTTTTTGAAAGCGATGCTCGACCATGCGCGCATCGCAATGATCGCAACCCACCTGCACCCCACAGGCCCGGCACAAGGTCACCGGCGCATATCCGCGACGGTTGAGAAACAAGAGCGCCTGCTCGCCGCGCTCCAACCGGGCGCGCACCTCTGATTGCAGGCTGGGGGAAATCCACGCCTGCCCCGGCAGATCCTCGGCCCGCATGTCGATCGCGCGCATCTGCGGCAGCACGGCGGCCCCGAAGCGGGCGGTCAGATCGAGGCGCGCATATTTGCCCGCATCGGCATTGGCCCAGCTTTCCAGTGATGGCGTAGCCGAGGCCAAGACCACCTGCGCCCCGTTGAGCGAGGCGCGCAGGACCGTCATATCGCGTGCATTGTAAAGCGCGCCTTCCTCTTGCTTATACGAGCTGTCATGTTCCTCATCGACGACGATCAGCCCCAGATCGCGGAAGGGCAAAAACAGCGCCGAGCGCGCACCGACGACCAGCTGCGCCTCGCCCTGACCGATCATCCGCCATGCGCGGCGGCGTTCTGTCATGGTGACGCCTGAATGCCATTCGGCGGGGCGCGCGCCGAAACGCGCCTCGACGCGGTTCAGGAATTCCGATGTCAGGGCGATCTCGGGCAAAAGCACCAGCGCTTGCCGCCCCATGCGCAGACATTCTGCCACCGCTTCCAGATAGACCTCGGTCTTGCCCGAACCGGTGACCCCCTTGAGCAGCGTGGTGCCGTAGCGACCGCTTCGCAGCCCGGCACGCAGCGCATCGGCGGCGGCTTGTTGATCATCGGTCAGCGGTTTGCCGGGCAGATCGGGATCAAGCGGCAAAAATGGCGCATCGCGCGGCGTATCGACCTCGACCACGGCACCCTGGGCGGCCAGACCTTTGACGACCGATGCCGTCACCCCCGCCAGATCGGCCAATTCCTTGAGGGTGAAGCCCAGCCCGCCATATTCGACCAAGGTGGCGATGACACGCGCGCGCGCATCGGTCATGCGGTCGGGCTGGCCCTGGCCCAGCCGGTAGATCTTGCGCATCGAAGGCGGGTCTGACAGCCCCGGCACACGGGTAGCCAGCCGCAACATCTGCGACAAGGGTGTGAGCGTATAGGCCCCCGCTTTTTCGAGGAACGCGCGCAATTCCTCTCGCATCGGCGCGGCATCGAGAACCCGTGTGATGGCCCGGATCTTGGATGAATCCCAATCGCCGCGCCCCGCCCCCCAAACCACGCCCAACACTTTGCGCGGCCCGAGCGGCACCTCGACGAAGGCCCCCAAGAAGCAGCCCCCCTGCGGCGCACGATAATCCAACACCCGGTCGAGGGGTTCTGGCGTCAGGACACCGACAAGGGCGCCTTCCTCGAAATAGCTGTCGGTCATGCCTTCCCGCCCGGGGGTCGCTGCGCTAGAAGCCTCTCAACTCACCATGACCTTCGCCAGAAAGGAAGGGCCGCCATGAAATTCTTTCTCGATCCCGCCGATGTCGACGCGATCCGCGAACTCAACGATCTTGGCATGGTCGATGGGGTCACCACCAACCCCTCGATCATCGCCAAATCGGGCCGCGACATCAAGGAAGTGACCGCCGAAATCTGTGCCCTGATCCCCGGCAAGCCGGTCTCGGCCGAGACCGTGGCGCTGGATGCCGACGGCATGATCGCCGAGGGGCGTGAACTGGCAAAGATTGCCGACAACATCACCATCAAGGTGCCGCTGACTTGGGCCGGGCTGAAGGCCTGCAAGGTGCTGACGGGCGAGGGCCGGATGGTCAATGTCACGCTGTGCTTCTCGGCCAACCAGGCACTTTTGGCGGCCAAGGCGGGTGCCACCT
Organism: Roseicyclus sp.; assembly: GCF_965662675.1. Taxonomy (GTDB): domain Bacteria; phylum Pseudomonadota; class Alphaproteobacteria; order Rhodobacterales; family Rhodobacteraceae; genus Roseicyclus. The sequence goes on from NZ_CBFIIK010000067.1 coordinate 12,847, forward strand.
TCATCTCGCCCTTCGTCGGACGCTTGGACGATATCAATATCGATGGCATGGAATTGATTGCCGAGATCCGCCAGATCTACGACAATTACGACTTCCCCACAGAGATCCTCACAGCCTCGATCCGGACCGTGAACCATATGAAAGAGGCGGCACTATTGGGCGCCGATGTGGCAACTGCGCCACCCGCAGTGATCAAATCCATGGCAAATCACGTTCTGACCGATAAGGGGCTGGACGCCTTTTTGCAGGATTGGGCAAAAACAGGGCAGAAAATCCTGTAACTTTGATGTAAAGTTCGGGCGCAACGATAATAAAACCATGAGGCCGTCCCCGTGAGCAGCGTTGAAGCCAGCGATCTTTCTTCCAATGCAACCGAAGATTGGCGGGCCCGGGCCCTTGCGGACCCGGACCTGATCCTTGACGACCGCGACCTGATGCGGGCGCTCATTGCCGCCAATGACCGGCAGATGGGTGGCAATATCGTTGATATGCGCGGCATCGCGATGGAGCGGCTGGAAAACCGGCTGGACCGGCTGGAAGATACCCATCGCTCGGTGATCGCGGCGGCCTATGAAAATCTCGCGGGCACCAACCAGATCCACCGCGCGATCCTCAAGCTGCTCGACCAGCTTGATTTCGAAAGCTATCTCAAGGCGCTCGGCACCGATGTCGCCAGCACGCTGCGCGTCGATCGCATCCGCCTTGTGCTGGAAAGCGCCGAGGCCACGGCAACCGCCGCGCCGCATGTCCAAAAGCTCGAGGATGTGCTGACCATCGTCGCACCGGGATTTGTTGAAAGCTACATCACATCGGGCCGCGCGGTGCCGCATCGTCAGGTGACGCTGCGCCAAGTGGGCGATGGCAGTGCGCTGATTTTCGGGGCCGATGCAGCTTGGATCAAATCCGAGGCGCTGTTGCTGCTCGATCTTGGTCCCGGTCGCCTGCCCGCCATGCTGATCATGGGTGCCGAAGACCCCCATCAGTTCCGCCCAAGCCAAGGCACCGATCTGTTGACCTTTTTCGCCGGTGTATTCGAGCGCCAGATGCGACGCTGGCTGGGATAGGTCACCATGACCCTCGCGCTCAGCCCCGCGGTGCGCGACCTGCTGGAAAGCTGGCTGATCCAACTGGGCAGCTTGGCAAACCGCGCCGATACCACGATCGACGCTTATGGGCGGGACCTGACGGATTTCCTAGATTTTCAGGCCCAGCATGCCGGTGATGTCCTCAGCCCCGCCATGCTTCGCGATCTGTCGCTGGGCGAGATGCGCGCTTGGATGGCTGCGCAGCGTGGGCGCGGCGTGGGCTCACGCTCGCTGGCGCGGCGGCTATCGGCGGTGAAATCCTTTTTCCGCTGGTGGTCTGAACGCGAGGGTTTCGATGCGACCGCGATCTTGTCGATGCGCAGCCCCAAACATGGCCGCCGCCTGCCCCGCCCGCTGTCAGTGGATGGGGCCAAGGCGCTCATCGCGGCGGTGGGCGAGAATGACGCGCGCGATTGGGTCGCCGCGCGCGATGTCGCCATCTTGATGCTGCTTTA
>NZ_CBFIIK010000068.1:0-14179 GCF_965662675.1 Roseicyclus sp.
CGCGATGCCATGGCCGCCGCCGATGCGCTGATCGCGGCCGGGGCGCGGCGTGTGCTGGTGACCGATGGGCCCGCCCCCGCGGTTGCGGCCCAAGGGGATCAGCGGCTCAGTGTCGTCCCTCCCGCCATCACCGCGCGGCGGATCACCGGGGCGGGCGATACATTCATGGCAGCCCACATCGCCGCCGAGTTGACCGGGGTGACGGGGCAAGCGGCGCTTGCGCGCGCGGTTGCAGCGGCGGCTCACTATGTCAGCGCGGAGAACACCTCATGACCCAATCACAGAACACATCGCCCTTGCGCTTGCGCTTCGGTGCCGAGGTGGCGGCGGCGCGTGCGGCCGCTGCGCCGATCGTGGCGCTGGAATCGACGATCATCACCCATGGCATGCCATGGCCGCAGAATGTCGAGACCGCCGAAATCGTCGAGGATGCCGTGCGTGCGGCGGGTGCCGTGCCCGCGACCATCGCGGTCTTGGAGGGAGAGATCCACATCGGTCTGGACGCCGCGCGTCTGCGCGCTTTGGGACAGGCGAAAGGCGTGGCAAAGTTGAGCCGGGCCGATCTGGCCGTGTGCCTTGCGCAGCGTGCAACGGGAGCGACCACCGTCGCTGCGACCATGATCTGTGCCAGACTGGCCGGGATCGAGGTCTTTGCCACGGGTGGCATCGGCGGAGTGCATCGGGGCGCGGAAGACAGTTTCGACATCTCGGCCGATTTGCATGAACTGGCGCAAACGCCGGTCACGGTCGTGGCCGCCGGGGCCAAGGCGATCCTTGATTTACCCAAGACGCTGGAGGTGCTGGAAACCCTGGGCGTGCCGGTCATCGCTTTTGGCCAAGATGCGTTCCCGGCCTTTTGGAGCCGCGATAGCGGGCTGCGCGCGCCCTTGCGCATGGATGACCCGGCGATAATCGCGGCGTCCCATCGGATGCGCGTGGCACTTGGCCTGCCCGGTGGACAGTTGATCGCCAATCCGATCCCCCTTGCCGATGAGATCCCCAGCATCGATCTGGCACCGCTGATCGCCGCCGCGCAGGCCGAGGCCGTGGCGCAGGGGATCAAGGGCAAGGCCGTGACGCCCTTTTTGCTCGATCGGCTTTTCGCGCTGAGCCAAGGGCGCAGCCTCTCGGCCAATATCGCGCTGGTGTTGAACAATGCACGCCTTGGGGCGGCGATCGCCAAGGCCATGACCAAGGGGTGATCGCGCAGCGCTTGTGCCAGAGCCGCGCGCGGCCTACATATGCCGAGTAAAGCGGCCATTGGCCGCCGCGCTATTGGGCCGGACCCGACGAGAGATATGCACCTACCGCCGACACCTCCACCGCCACGCCGTGGCCTGTTCGCATCGCTTCGGTCGAGCTTTTTCACCGGGCTGATCGTGATCGCGCCGATCGGCATTACCATATGGCTGATCTGGTCACTGTTCGGCTGGATTGATAGCTGGGTGCTGCCGCTAATCCCCAATGCCTACAACCCGGCCTATCTGATCCGCTTCTATACCGGTATCGAGGTCGATATCCGCGGCATCGGCGTGGCCACGTTCTTGATCTTCACCATTCTCGTGGGCTGGATCGCCAAGGGGCTGATCGGGCGGTCGTTGATCCGCTGGGCCGAAAGCCTTGTGCTGTCGATCCCGGTGATCCGCTCGCTTTACTCGGGGCTCAAGCAGATCGTCGAGACGGTGCTGCAACAAGGCCAGCAGAATTTCGAGAAAGCCTGCCTGATCGAACATCCGCGCAAGGGGGTTTGGGCGATCGCCTTCATCTCGACCACGGCCAAGGGAGAGATCGCGCGTCGCCATGGACCCGAAGAGATGGTCTCGGTCTTCATGCCCACGACGCCGAACCCCACATCGGGTTTCTTGCTGTTCTTGCCGCGCAAGGATGTGATCGTGCTGGACATGTCGGTCGAGGATGCGGCCAAGCTCATCATCTCGGCGGGGTTGGTCTATCCAAATGGCGAGGGCGGCGTCAAAACCGCCCCGAAAGGCAAGCTGCCGCAAGCGGCTGAATGAGCGGGCCGGACATGGCCCCGCCTAGACCAATGCCGGCGCGTGGCGCGTGCGGCCGGTTGTGTTGAGCAAGACCGCACCGAGCACGAAGATACCGCCCAACATGGTCGCATGGCTGGCGGTCTCGCCGATCACCAGCCAGACCAGCAGCGGTGCAAGCATCACCTCGAGCAGCGAGATCAGCGTCAATTCGGCGGCGGGAACCACGCGGCTGCCCAAGCTGTAAAGCACCATGCCGCCTGCAAGCGTCACCGCTCCCATACCCGTCGACCAGATCACATCGGCCAGCGGCACCACCAGCGGCGTCAGGCTGACCCAAGCGCCCCCTGCCCCCGCGATCAGGCTGAAGATACCGCCCAGCAGCACGATGGGCATGGCGGAGGTCGCGCTGCGGCGCAGGGTGACGGTGAAAACCGAAAAGCCCGCCGCGCTGGACAGGGCCGCCAGATTGCCGGGCAAAGCGCCCCGATCCAGCCCGCCTTGCACCATCACGGCGATGCCGATGGCGGCCACCCCGATCGAAACCCAGCTGCGCCTGCGTACCTTTTCGCCAAGCACGGCCCAGCCCAAAAGCGCCGTGATGAAAGGCGAGGCAGAGAAAAGGAAAACCGCATTGGCGATGGTGGTGGATTGGATCGCATAGATCGCCCCGCCAAAGGCAAAGATCAGCCCGAACGCGCCGATGATGCCGGCAAATCCCACATCCCACAGCCCGCGCAGCCCATGCTGTCCCTTTTGCCACAAGATGAAAAGCGCGATGACCGGGATCATGCCCAAGGAACGCCAAAACAGGATCGCCCAAGGCTCGGCCGTGTCGATCTGACGGAAAATCAACCCCTGCAAGGACCACAACAACGCGGCCGCGATCACAAGCCCCACACCATTCCCGTAGCGCATGCGATGTCCTGCGTGATGTTTTGCACCCCCATCTGCCGCAGCAAGCCATCGTCAGTCGCGTTCGGATGCGACATGGCGGATTGCCGTTTTCCGCCTATGCGGCCCACCCGTGCGCAAGATGAAAAACGGCGCCCGAAGGCGCCGTTTCAAAAGCGCACGTTCTGTGCGCTTCAGGGTGCGACCCACCAGACATCAGGCTGCCAGCCGATCCAGTCGCCATAGATCGGGATCACATCGGGGTAACGCAACTCGGCATTGTGGGCGATGCGGCTGACCGGGTTATGCCAAAACGGCACGACATAGCGCTCGGCGGTCAGGACACGGTCGAGCCCACGCACGGCGGAGACGTAATCATCTTGGCTTTCGGAATTGAGCATCCGCCCGATCATCGCCTCGATCGCCGGGTGGCAGGCACCCATCAGATTGCGCGAGCCTTGCGTGTCGCGCGTATCGCAGCCCCAGTAGCTATACTGCTCGTTGCCCGGGCTGAGCGACAGGCCATAGCGCTCATAGACCATGTCGAAATCGAAGACATCGCGCCGCTCGCGGAACTGGGCGGCATCGACACGGCTGACATTGACCGCGATCCCAAGCCGGGTCAGCGCCTCGGTATAGATATTGATGATCGCGTCATTCTCGGCCGAGCCCGTCTGCAGCAAGATATCGAAGGTGAAGGGTGTGCCATCGGGCTTGGTCATCGCCCCGTTCTGAACGGTAAAGCCCGCCTCCTCCAATGCGGAAAGCGCGGCCGCGATGCCTGCGCGGTTACGCTCGGACCCATCGGAGACGGGCATGACGTAGCCCTCGCGCGCGCCGGGCAGGAGATCGGCGGCGAAGGGTGCCAAGAACTCATCCACCCGTCCCGTCGCCGGGCCCGCCTGCATCGCCAGCGGCGAGTTGGCGAAATAGGATGTGATGCGCGGATCGACGCCGCCATTCATCGTCTGGTTGATGAATTCGGCCGGAAAGGCCTGGATCATCGCCTCGCGTACCCGCCAATCGGCGAAATGATCGCGGCGCGTGTTCATCACAAGCCCGGTCATGCCCGAGGGGCGCTGATGGGACACTTCGGCCAAGACGACCTCGCCCGAGCGCACGCGGGGAAAATCGTAATTCGTGGCCCAGGCTTGCGCCGAGGTTTCGCGCATGGTCGAGAGAATGCCCGCAGTAAACGCCTCGAACATCGCCGTGCCATCGCTGAAAAACTCCATCCGCACCTCGTCGATCACATTGGTGCCGCGCCGGAATGCCAGATCGGCCCCCCAGTAATCGGGGTTGCGCTTGAGGCTGACGAAACGGCCCGCCTCGAAATCGTCGACGACATAGGGCGCGGTGGCGATGGGGATCACATCGAGCCCCGATTGGGTGAAATCACGCCCTTCCCATTGGGCGGCCTTCAAGATCGGGCGCAGGCCCATGATCATGGCCAATTCACGGTCGGGCTCGGAAAAGCTGATCCGCACACCGCGTTCGCCCACCGCTTCGATGCCCGAGACGCGCGTCCAAGAATTGAGGTAGCGCGGATGGCCGACAGTTCCCAATGTCTCGTAGGACCAGATCACATCTGCGACCGTGACCGGGCTGCCATCGGAAAAACGCGCCTCGGGGCGGAGGATGAATTCCACCCATGCATGATCCGGTGCCACCTCGACCGATTCGGCGAGCAGACCGTAGAGCGTGAAGGGTTCGTCCCATGAGCGGCCCAACAGCGATTCGTAGGCCAAAAGCCGCAACTGCCACGGCACCGACCCTGCGCGGATATGCGGATTGAGGCTATCGAAGCTGCCCGTTTCACCGGTCACGATCCGCCCGCCCGTGGGCGCATCGGGATTGGCGTAGGGCAGATGCGTGAAGTCAGGCCCAAGGGCCGGCTCACCATACATTGCGATCCCGTGCATCGGCTGCGCCATACCTGCCACCGGTAGGCCGATTGCGCCCACCAGCGATAAGGCCGCAACACCCAGCATTTTTGCGAAACATTCTGTTCTCATGCTCGAACAATCCCCTTTGCCTCAATGCGCATTGGCTTCACGCTATCGGGGCGACACGCGCACTGCAAACTTTTCGGTTGGACAACGGCCAAGCCTTTGCTTATAAAGTACTCACTGCTCGATAGGTTTCTTGCCTGTATGAAACCTGCCTCAATAACTGAACGCCGGCCTTGTGCCGGCGTTTTTTTGCTCCCGCGACATGCCATGCCCTGTTCGCTGCCTTGGCGGAGCGATAAGATTCTGCCTGAGCATCACCGCGCATAACCGAGCACGAGGACATAGTGACCATGGCCATCAGCACAGATCTTTCCGGCAAGACCGCGATCATCACCGGCTCGAATTCCGGCATCGGCCTGGGCATCGCGTATGAGTTGGCCCGCGCTGGCGCCGATATCGTGATCAATTCCTTCACCGACCGGCCCGAAGATCACGCCTTGGCAGAATCACTCGCCAAGGATTTCGGTGTAAGCGCCCGCTACATCGCCGCCGATATGTCCAAGTCAGCGGCTTGCCGTGATCTGATCGCACAGGCCGGACGCTGCGACATCCTGATCAACAATGCGGGCATCCAGCATGTGGCCCCGATCCCTGATTTTCCGGCCGAGAAATGGGACGCGATCATCGCCATCAATCTATCGTCGGCCTTTCATACGACGGCCGCCGCCCTGCCCCTCATGCGCGCGGCTGGTTGGGGCCGGGTGATCAATATCGCCTCCGCCCATGGCTTGACCGCAAGCCCGTTCAAATCGGCCTATGTCGCGGCCAAGCACGGGGTTGTGGGGCTGACCAAGGTCACGGCGCTTGAAACCGCCGAAGAGCCCATCACCGCCAATGCGATCTGCCCAGGCTATGTGCTGACGCCCTTGGTCGAGGCGCAAATCCCCGACCAGATGAAGACCCACAACATGGACCGCGACACCGTTGTGCGCGAGGTGATGCTGGCGCGCCAACCCTCGCGCGATTTCGCCACTGTAGAACAGATGGGCGGCACGGCGGTGTTCTTGTGTTCGGATGCCGCGGCACAAATTACCGGCACAACGATCAGCGTCGATGGCGGCTGGACCGCGCTTTAGTCGCGCAGATCGGCGGGCAAGCCCTTACGCACCATCGCCTCGGCCGTGGTGGCCAGCGCTTTGCGGTCGGGGAAATCGGCGACCTTGAGCGGGGCGTGATAGATCACCTCGACACTGCCCTGTCGACGGGCGGCCAACACCGACAAAATCGCGGGCGTTAGTGCCATATCGCCCCACCAGCCGTAAAAGCGCACATCCTCGCCCTTGGGTGCGCGGTAGACCAGCGTCACGGGTTGCACCTGCATCGCATCACCAAGCTGCGCGTTGCGGAAGGCCTGAAAGAGCGTGGTCTTGAACGGCAAGACCCGCCGCCCATCGCTGGAGGTGCCCTCGGGGAAGAACAACAGCCTGTGACCCGCACCCAGCCGTTCTTCGAACAGCCGGGTTTGCTGGGCGGCATGGCGGCGATCGCGCGCGATGAAGACCGTGCCCGTGCCACGCGCCAGCCACCCGATGCCCGGCCACCCCGCCACCTCGGATTTGGCCACGAAATACAGCCGCTTGCCTGCATTCAGCACGAAAATATCCAGCCAGCCGACATGATTGGCGACATAGGCCCCGCGCCCCATCATGGGTTTGCCCCGCTGTCGGCGGCGCAGCCCCAGAATGCCACAGGCACAGATGCAGACGCCTTGCGTGATATAGGGCGTCACCGGGCGCGCCTGACCGAAGATCAACCGCTCCGGGAGGCGCAACACCAAGAGCAACACGAAATTCGGCACCAACAACACGAGCAATGGCAGCCCACGCAGGCCGACACGCAGCCAATCGGCCCGGTCCAGCGGGCGCGGCGCAGGTTCGGCCAAACCATGCCATGTCTGGCTCATTGCGCACCCCGTTGATAAATTGCGCGCGCGCTCGCGGGGATGCGGGTGACATCCATCACAAGGCACACATCCAGACAGTTGAAAGCGCGGTCCAGATAAGCGCCCTGCCCCACCACACCGCCCAGCCGCAGATAGGCCTTGATCAGCGCCGGCACAGCCCGGATCGCCGCCGGGCGATCAAGATCGGCCTCGGCGATCAGGTCCATCCGCTGAAACCCCGCCGCGCGCGCCACGGGCCGCAATGCGGGCGGTGCCAGATGCCGGTGATGCAGCAGCGATAGCGGCCCGGCCAAGGGGGCCGGATCACGACCATGAAAGCTGGCCACCCCGAAAAGCACCTCGATCTCGCGCGCCGCGATATAGCCTGCAAGCCCAGCCCAAAGATGCATCATGGCCGTGCCGCCGCGATAATCGCGATGCAGGCAAGAGCGCCCCAGCTCCAGCAATCGCCGCCCGCTGCCGCGTAGCGCGGATAGGTCGTATTCATCCTCGGAATAGAATTGCCCCGCTTGAGCCGCCCCTTGCTCGGTCAAAAGGCGGTAGACACCGATGACCTGATCGCCCGCAGGCCTGCGTGTATCGTGCAGCAACAGGTGATCAACATATTGGTCGAAGCGGTCGATCTCGCGCCGGTCGTGGTGATCGACCATCGGCCCATCGGCGCCAAGCTCGGCCACGAAGACCTCATAGCGCAACCGCTGCGCTGCGTGCAGATCGGCGCGATCTTGCGCCAAGTGAAGCTCGAAATGGCGATCATCGATCTGCATGGTAAATCGCGCCCAACCCCTGTGGCGATGGCTTTAGCAGGCCCGGCACCGCTTGCAAACCAGACACAGCCCTGCAAGGTTGGTGGCCGTGCGTTAAACTCGTATTAACCGGTGGCCCTTAGCCTGCAGCGCAAGACCCGGTGAGGATAAAATGGTTCAGTCGAGATACACGATCTGCAGGCGGATATGGCGCGCGTCCAGCACCAGCTTGCCCTCGTTCTCGAAATTGACCGTGATTTTTCCACCGACATTCGATTGCACCTGCCCAAGGCCCCAGTCGGGTGTGTCCGGTGCAAGCACGAACATGCCCGGCTCTAGGATCGTGCTCAGATCGTCCTGCATGGAAAGGCCCGCCTCATGAATGATCAAACGCCCCAAGGGCATCAAAGCCTTGCCGAATTGATCGCATCCCGGCTTTGCCATGACCTCGTAAACCCGCTGGGCGCGATCGGCAACGGGGTCGAGTTGATCGAGATGACGGGGGCGGCGCGTGGCCCCGAGATGGCCTTGATCCGCGACGCGGTGCGCGATGCGCAAGCGCGGGTCCGCTTCATGCGGATCGCATTCGGCGCCGCCGCACCCACCCAGATCATGTCTGCGCGCGAGGCAAAGGCCACGGCCCAAGGCAATTGGCAAGGCGCAAGGTTGCATGTCAGCTGGGCCGCGACCGAGGATTTGCCACGCCACAGGGTCAAGCTGGGCTACCTGATGCTGCTTTGCGCCGAAACTGCCCTACCGATGGGCGGCGATGTCACGATCACGCATGAAGCGGGCGGGCATCTGCGCCTGACCGCAAAGGCGGCGCGCGTGACCCATGATCCGGCACTCTGGTCAGTGCTGCATTTCGGCATGAACGCCGCCGCGCGCGCCCTCAAGGCGAGCGAGGCGCAGTTTCCCGCCCTTCACACCACGCTTGGCCTCTGCGATCTGACGCTCAATTACGTTGCGGCTGAGGATGGTCTCGTGATCACCACCGCCTGACCGCTCACAGCGCGACAAGCCCAGCACGAAAACGGCGCATCTTGTCGGCATAGTTCCGGGCCGATTGCAGCAGATTTTCCTGTGCCGGCGCATCGAGTACGCGCACCACCTTGCCCGGCATGCCCATCACAAGGCTGCCATCGGGAATGATCTTGCCCTCGGGGATCAAGGCCCCCGCTCCGATCAAGCAGCCCTTACCGATCACGGCGCCGTTCAGAACCGTCGCCCCCATTCCGATCAGCGAGCCGTCGCCGATGGTGCAGCCATGCAAGATCGCGTTATGCCCGATGGTGCAGTCGCGCCCGACCGAAAGCGGGAATCCCATATCGGTGTGAAAGATGCAGCCCTCTTGCACGTTGGAGCCGACGCCGATCCGGATCTCTTCGTTGTCGCCACGCAAGGTGGCGCCGAACCAGACGCTTGCACCCGCGCAAAGCACGACGCGCCCCATCACATGCGCACCGGGAGCGACCCAGCTATCGGCATCGATTTCGGGCGTAATCCCTTCCCACGCATAGATCATGGCTGACCCTCTTCGAATTGCTGGTGGAGGTGGCGCACATGATCGGCCAACCCCGGTTGTTGCGCGCGGCGAAGCCGTTCGGCGGTGATGATCGTCTTGAGACGCGAAAAACTTGTATCCAGATCATCATTGATCAAGACATAATCGTAGCCATCCCAATGGCTTATCTCGTCCCAGCTTTTTTGCATCCGCTTGGCGATCACATCGGCCCCATCCTGGCCCCGGTTTTCCAGACGCCTGCGCAACTCGGGGATCGAGGGGGGCAAGATGAAGATCGACAGCGTGTGCCGCCCTAGCGCCGAATTGCGGATCTGCTGCGCGCCTTGCCAATCGATGTCGAACAGCACATCGCGCCCGGCTTCGATTGCGGTGGCGACAGGGGCCATGGGCGAGCCGTAGAAATGGCCGAAGACATGGGCATGTTCCAGCATCGCACCCTTGACCACGAGGGATTTGAAATCCGCCTCCGACATGAAGTGGTAATGCTCGCCATCCACCTCGCCGCTGCGCGGCGCGCGGGTCGTGGCAGACACCGAGAAGCGCAGCGAAGGGTCCCAACCCATCAGCATCTTGGCCAAGGTCGATTTCCCCGCACCCGAGGGCGAAGAAAGGATGATCAACAGACCACGGCGGGCCATCGGATCGGTGGCTGTCATGATCACTCCACGTTCTGAACCTGTTCTCGGGTCTGGTCGATGGCCAGTTTGAGGTCAAGCCCCACGGAGGTGAGCGCGTGATCTTGCGATTTCGAACACAGCGTATTGGCCTCGCGGTTGAACTCCTGCATCAAGAAATCCAGCTTGCGCCCAATCGCGCCGCCCTGCGCCAAAAGCCCGCGCGCCGCTGCCACATGGGCGCGCAGGCGGTCGATCTCTTCTGTCACATCCGTCTTGAGCGCCAAGGTCGCGATCTCTTGCAACAGCCGCGCCTCGTCGAGATCTGTGCTGGCAAGCAGGCTTTGCGCGGCCATGCGCATCCGCTCGGCCTGTGGCAGCGCGCGCGCATTGGCCAGTTGGGCGGCCTGATCGACCAATGCGGCGATACGGGTTAACTGTTCGTGCAAGATCGCGGCCAGCGCCGCACCCTCGGCCTGACGCATGGCGGTGAATGCGGCCAAAAGCGGGGCGATATCGGCCAAAAGCTTCTCCGGCTCCGGTATCCCCGCCTCGCCGACATCGAGCAATCCGCGCAGACCCATGATCTCGGCAGGGCTGGCCGGGCGTAGCGCAAGCCCCATCGCCAACGCCGCTTCTTCGATCCGCAAGACCTCCGCCAAGGCTTGATCGAGGCGCTTAGGGTCGATCCGACCATCGCCCGCACCTGCCTCGCGGCCAATGCGCAAGGACAGGCTGACCGATCCACGCGTCAGCGCAGCGCTCACCACCCGCCGCAAGGGCGCATCGAGCGCGCCCAAGCCATCGGGCAACCGAAACCGCAGATCGAGCCCGCGCGCATTGACGGCGCGCAGCTCCCAACTCCAGCTCAATTCCGCGCCATCCCCGCCCTCGCGGGCGGCATAGCCGGTCATCGAGGCGATCACCCCGGTCGATGCTGCGTTAACCAATGATCGATTCTCCCCCTGCCGCTTGTCGCGCTGTCACGGTAGTAAGCTTTGGCTAACCAAGTCGAGACCGCGTAACCCCATGGATCATGTCGATACCCCCGACAAGCGTTCCCCGGCAACCGCCGGGTTGGACCCGTTGATCGCTTATTGGCAGCGTTTGCGCGGCGGCCATCTGGTTCCCGCGCGGGGCGATCTTGACCCAAGCGCGCTGGGCCCGTGGCTACATATGGCGGGGTTGGTCGATGGCGGTCCGACCGGTCGGATGCGCTTTCGCGTCGGAGGACAGGGGTTGAGCACGCTTTTGGGGGTCGAGGCGCGCGGCATGCCGTTGCGCAGTCTTTTCGCCTTGGGCACACGCGGGCGCCTGCATGATCTGGCGCTGCGGGTGTTTTCGGGCCCATCCATGCTGACCATGACCCTGATCGCGCCCGCACGCGCACCTGCGGCGCAGCCTGTCCAGGTGCCGATGGTGATCTTGCCGCTGCGCGACAATCACGATGCGATCACGCGCGCCTTGCTCTGCATGGACAGCCGCGCAGCTCTTGCAGCCGAGCGACCGGCGAGGTTCCATATCCGCCAAGCCCGCCTCACGACGCTCAGCGCAACATCACCCGATGCCCCTTTGCTGCGTCTGATCCCCGGCGGGCGCGATTAGCACCTAGGACATGGCGGGACTAAACCGCCGCGCGCATGGCCTCGCGGCTTTGTTGCAGCTCTTCGGCCACGAGAAACGCCAGTTCCAGCGATTGCGATGCGTTCAGACGCGGATCGCAGGCGGTATGGTAGCGCGAGGACAAATCCTCATCGCTGACCGCGCGCATGCCGCCGGTGCATTCGGTCACATCCTTGCCCGTCATCTCGAAATGCACCCCACCCGGCACCGTACCTTCGGCGCGGTGGATGGCAAAAAACTCCTGCACTTCGCGCAAGATCGCGTCAAAGGGGCGGGTCTTGTAACCTGTCGAGGATTTGATGACGTTGCCATGCATCGGGTCGCAGGACCAAAGCACATTGGCCCCCTCGGCCTGCACAGTGCGGATCAGGCGCGGCAGGTGATCGCCCACATTGCCCGCCCCAAAGCGCGCGATCAGGGTCAGACGGCCCGGCTCATTCTCGGGGTTGAGTTTGGCCATCAAGACCTTGAGGTCTTCTTCCTTGGTGCTGGGGCCGCATTTCAAGCCGATCGGATTTTGCACACCACGGCAGAATTCCACATGCGCGCCATCGGGCTGACGGGTGCGGTCACCGATCCAGATCATATGGCCGGACCCCGCCAGCCATTTGCCAGTTGTCGAGTCGACCCGGCATAGCGCCTCTTCATATTCCAAAAGCAGCGCTTCGTGGCTGGTATAGAAATCAACCGTGCTCAGCTCGTGGTTGGTCTCGCCCGACAGGCCAGCGGCAGCCATGAAATCGAGGCTGTCTTGGATGCGGTTGGCCATGTCGCGGTACTTGTCGGCATCCTCGTGATCGGTGAAGCCCAAGGTCCAGCTATGGACGCGGTGGATGTCGGCGAAACCGCCCGTCGAGAAGGCGCGCAACAGGTTGAGAGAGGCCGCGGCCTGCGTGTAGGCCTGAAGCATCCGTGTCGGGTCGGGGATACGCGCGGCCGGCGTGGCTGCGATATCATTGATGATATCGCCCTTGTAGCTGTCCATCTCGACGCCGCCGATGACCTCGGTCGGTGCAGAGCGCGGCTTGGCGAATTGCCCGGCAACGCGACCGACCTTGATCACCGGAACCTTGGCACCATAGGTCAGCACCATCGCCATCTGCAGCATCACCTTGAAGGTGTCGCGGATGTTGTCGGCCGAGAATTCCGCGAAACTTTCGGCGCAATCGCCGCCCTGAAGCAAGAAAGCGTCACCGCGCGCAGCCGCGGCAAGCTGCTTTTTCAGCCGCCGCGCCTCACCTGCAAAAACCAGCGGCGGGTATTTCGACAGTTGCGCCTCGACGCCGTGAAGGGCATCTGCGTCAGGATATACAGGCATCTGCACGCGCGGCTTGGCGCGCCAATCGGTTTTGGTCCAAGCCGTTCCGCTCGTTCGGGTCATGGCGGTGCATCTCCTGTGGTCTGGTCACGGGTTGGGCTTATAGGCTGGCTTGCCTTGGCTTCCAATGCCTTAAATCGATACGACCGGGGATTGCGCCTGCGCAAAAAAGCTGCTTTCGCTCGATGTGTGCGCGCAACCGCGATGCACGCAACTTGGCAAGATGAGACCGCAAATGCCAGACCAGATCGGCCCCAAGCAATATGTCTTCATATTGTTGGACCAATTCACCATGCTGTGTTTTTCCAGCGCGGTCGAGGCGTTGCGTATCGCCAATCGCATGTCCGGCAAAGAGCTTTACCGCTGGACGCTGGCGGGCGAAGGTGGCGATGTCGCGTGGTGTTCGGCGGGCATCGGCTTCAAGCTGGATTGCGACCTGCCCGACATCACGCGCGATGATATCGTGCTGGTGTGCGGCGGCATTGATGTTGGCGCGGCGACGTCGAAAAAGATGCTCAACTGGCTGCGCCGCGAGGCGCGCAAGGGCGCCACGATCGGCGGGCTTTGCACGGCGGGCTACACGTTGGCCAAGGCCGGGCTGCTCGATGGCAAGCGCGCCACGATCCATTGGGAGAACCAAGACAGCTTCATCGAGGAATTCGATGATGTGACGCTGACAAAATCAGTCTTCGTGATCGATGGCAATCGCATCACCACCGCGGGCGGCACCGCGTCGATCGACCTGATGCTCAAGATCATCGCCGATGATCATGGCGAGGATCTGGCCAATCTGGTGGCCGACCAGCTGATCTATACTTCGATCCGCACCGATCAGGACACGCAGCGTTTGTCGATCCCCACGCGCATCGGGGTGCGCCATCCAAAGCTTGGTCAAGTGATCCGGATGATGGAGCAAAATATCGAGGAACCGATCAGCCCCGCCACGCTGGCGCGCGATGTCGATATGTCGACGCGCCAGTTGGAACGGCTTTTCCGGCGCTACCTCAACCGAAGCCCCAAGCGGTATTACATGGAATTGCGGCTGGGCAAGGCGCGCAACTTGTTGATGCAGACCGATATGAGCGTGATCAATGTGGCGCTGGCTTGCGGCTTCGCCTCGCCTTCGCATTTCTCGAAATGCTACCGCGCCCATTACGCCACCACGCCCTACCGCGAGCGTGGCACGCATGGCAGCAAGCCGCGCGACTAGGCTTGACTGACGCGCGCTGCGCGACCACCACGGCGACCGCCCTTTGGGCTGGCCTCCAGCCCTGCGCGCAGGACCGCCAGCATCGGATGGGTGATCGGCGCATCATCATAGCGCGCGAGCAAGGCGGAAATCGCCTCACGCGGTTCAGCACCCGACAGGCTCAACGCCCAATCGACGAAAATGGAACGGCATTCCCCATCGGTGATCCCGTCGATCCGAAAGGATTCTCGGATCAGACCCTTGGGATCGATCGGGTCGGGGGCGGGTTTGTCAGATGACATCAGGGTTCCTCGGGCAAGATCGCGCCAAGCACGGCGTCGATCATCTGGGCGATATAGGCGCG